>JBPCPC010000186.1:0-7191 GCA_050999585.1 Solirubrobacteraceae bacterium
TGGTGGTTGTGGAGCGTGAGGAGGTTGTGGGTCGCGGCGGGCCACTCAGACCGCCAGACCGCACCCCGGAGCGGCCTCTTCGTAGGAACCGGTCGAGCTTGCGGTTGTATTTGACCTGCGCTAACACCGGCTCGACCAAGACCTAACGCACCGCCAAACTGAGCCCGGCGCCGGCATGGAACACTGCTGTCGTGCGCGACGGGGCCTTGCTCAGACGCCTGACGGTTCGTGGCGCCCTCCGAGTCCCCGAGGTCACGGTCTACTTCTGGGTAATTAAGGCGCTCTCTACAGCGTTCGGGGAGTCGACGTCTGATTACCTCGTTCACGCGATGGATCCTGTGATTGCCGTTGTGCTCGGGTTCTTCGTCTTCGTCCTAGCCCTATCGCTGCAGTTCTTCGTCCGCCGTTACATCGCGTGGACCTACTGGCTGGCCGTCGCCGCGGTGGGCGTTTTCGGCACGATGGCGGCCGACGTGCTCCACGTCCGCTTCGGTGTCCCGTATGCGGTCTCCAGCGTGATCTACGGCATCGCACTGGTCGCTGTGTTCGTCAGCTGGTACAGGACCGAAAAGACGCTGTCATTTCACACCATCGACACTCCGCGGCGAGAGGCGTTCTACTGGGCCGCTGTTATCGCGACCTTCGCCATGGGCACCGCGATCGGAGACCTGACGGCGTACACCTTCGGCTTGGGGTACTTCGCCTCGGGGCTGATCTTTGCCGCGGTGATCGTGATTCCGGCGATCGGCTTTCGGCGGCTGGGCTGGAGCGCGATCCTTGCCTTCTGGTTTGCCTACGTGGTGACCCGACCGCTGGGCGCATCGTTCGCTGACTGGATGGGCAAGCCTTCGAGCGTGGGTGGACTCGGCTTGGGCAGCGGAACCGTCGCCCTGGCGCTCGCGATCATCATCTTCTGTCTGGTCGCCTTCCTGGCGATCACCCGGCGCGACGTGCAGCGGGTGCACCGAGGCGCGGGCGTTGCCGACGAGACGCGTCTAAGGCCTTTGACGGCCCCGTCGGAGACGATCGAGTAGACGGCCACGGACGAGCACTGGCCTCAAAGGACCCGCTCGAGCGCCGCCCTCGTGCAGATGTCGCCGGCTCGGGGCGGCCATGCGTGCTACCACGGCGGCGTCGCGGCGGTGATCAGGAACGCCATGTCGGTGTCCGAAGCGTTTCGGTAGCCGTGGGGCTTTGAGGCCCTAAACCGCACCGAATCCCCAGTGCCCAGGGCGTGCACATCGTCGCCGTGCAGCAACTCGACGTCGCCGAGCACGACGTAGGCGAACTCCTCGCCGGCGTGGCCCATGAGGTCGTGCTGATAGCCGCCGCCAGGCTCGAAGGTGACGATCGCGGGCTGGATGTCGTGGCTGTGGCCGCTGCCGAGCAGCTGATAGATCGTGCCGTTGCCCCGCCGGATGCTCGTCTTGGCACGTCCGCTGCGAGTGAATATCTCAAGCTCGGGCTCGACGGCCGCCGGCGCGGTCTCCTCCGGACGCAGAAGGTCGGTGATGTGAAGCCCGAAATGCTGGGCGACGATCTGCAGCCGGCCGAGCGACATGCCCCCACGGCTGTTCTCCAGCGCGGAGAGCGAGGATGCCGAGATGCCCAGCACCCTCGCCTGCGCGCGCAGGCTCAGGCCCGACTGTGTTCGGATTCTCTTGATGCGCTCTCCGACGATGCGAGCGAGTGAGTCATCCATGGTCCGGCACCTGCCCTTGGGACCGAGGTAAAAGGCTGGTTCACCCTACAGAGTCGGGGTCTGGTGCCCGTTGCATCGCGATCGCCGTGCAGATAAAATGAACGCTTGATGCACGGCGTGCAGCATGTGCGAACGGACGGGCGTGCCGGGCAGGCCCGGCAAGCGCCGCACGGTGACGCCTCCACCTGGCTCGACCGAGAGGCGGTGGAGGCGCTCTACGAGACTCCGGCCCAGCCCGGGACCAAGGGCCTTCCGCTGACCGCCGCCGGACTGACCTTGGGCGATGTCGCCCATTCGGGATGGAACGTCCTGACCGACGGGCTGCCGATGCCGGTCATGCTCCTCAAGCAGACCGCGCTGCAGACCAACCTCGCGGTCATGGTCGCCTACTGCGAGCAGTACGGGGTGGCGCTGTGCCCGCACGGCAAGACCACGATGTCCCCCCAGCTCTTCCGCCGTCAGATCGAGGCCGGCGCGTGGGGACTGACCGCGGCCACGCCGGCGCACCTGCGCCTGTATCGCCGGTTTGGCGTGCAGCGGATCATCTACGCCAATCAGCTCGTAGAGCCGGCCGTCATCGATTGGCTGGCCACCGAGCTCGAGCGTTCGCCGGAGTTCGACTTCTACTGCCTGGTCGATTCGGTCCGGGGGGCGGAGCTGCTCGAGGCCGGACTGTCGGGCCGGACGGCCCGCGTGGGCGTACTGGTCGAGGTCGGCTACGCCGGGGGCCGGGGAGGCGTGCGCAGCCGTGACGCCGCTCGGCAGGTTGCCGCGGCGGTCGACGCCGCGCCATCGCTCGAGCTGGTGGGAATCGAATGCTTCGAGGGGCTGCTGGGCGGCACCGACCCGGCGGCCCTGGCCCGAGTCGATGAGTTCCTGGGGTTCGTCCGCGACGTCGCCGCTGACCTGCAGGCAGGCTCGAGCCTCAGTCGGGCGCCCGAAATGATCGTGAGCGCCGGTGGGAGCGCCTACTTCGACCGCGTCATCTCCGCGTTCGGAGGCGGTCAGACGCCCGCGCGCCTGATCCTTCGGAGCGGCTGCTACCTGACCCAGGACGGCGGCTTCTACGCCGACGCCTCTCCGCTTGACCGGCGCCGCGACGGACCGCCGCTCTTGCGCGATGCGATCGAGATCTGGTCGGCGGTCCTCTCCCGGCCCGAGCCCGGACTCGCCATCACCAGCCTTGGCCGCCGCGACGCGCCTCAGGACAAGGGCATGCCGATCCCGACGGCGGCCGTGGTGGACGGTGGTCCGCCGTCACGGCTCGAGGGAGCGTCGGTGACCGCGCTGAGCGACCAGCACGCGCACGTTCTCGTCGACCCCGGCTGTGCGCTCGGCCCGGGTGACCTGGTCGGATTCGCAATCTCGCATCCGTGCACGGCGTTTGACCGCTGGCGCCTGATACCGGTGGTGGACGACGCCTACGTCGTCTGCGACGCCATCCTGACGTTCTTCTAGAAGCTGGCATCGGGCGCTTGACAGCGGCGCCAGCATCGTTCGATAATGCCGCACACGTTGCGCCGTGTGTACGGATCTTCCGAACGAGCTATGGCGACGATGGTCTCTGACGACCATGCGCCGATCATGGTCACCGTGCCGGTCAGCGGCATTGGCCCGGTGCACGAAACTGACGCCCACTCCCTGGCCCGGAGGCGAGGTTCGCCGTGACCGAGCACGTCATCGATCCGCAGCGCATTCACCACAACTGGGACAACCGGCTCGAGCCGACACTGCGCGTGGACTCCGGCGATGTCGTGCACTTCGATCTGCTGATGGCGGGACATGGGCAGGTGCACGAGGGGGCCACGTATGACGAGACGAAGTTTGATTTCGACACCCTGTACAACCTGCTCGGCCCCGTGTACGTGGAGGGGGCGCGGCCCGGCGACACGCTGTGCGTCGAGATCCTCGACCTGACCCCCGGCGACTGGGGCTGGTGCGTGATCCTGCCCGACCTCGGCACGCTGCCCGACCAGTTTCCCGATCCCTACCTGCGGACCTTCGACCTGCGCGGCGGTGGTCCCGCCGAGCTCGCGCCGGGCGTGCGGATTCCGTTCTCCCCTTTTCTGGGCACGATGGGCACCCATCCCGACGAGCCGGCGACCGCGCCCGCGTTTCCGCCTCACAAGGGCGGCGGAAACGTCGACACCCGCCACCTGACCGCCGGCTCCACCTTGTGGCTGCCGGCCTGGTGCGACGGTGCGCTGTTTTCCTGCGGCGACCCGCACGCCATGCAGGGCGACGGCGAGGTCTGCGTCGCCGCGCTGGAGTGCGACATGCGCGCCACGCTTCGCCTATCGGTCGAACCGCGCTCGATCGTCGCCCCCTACTTCCGCACCTCCGGTGCACTCACGCCGCAGGTCGATGCCGCCGGCCACCACGGAGCGATGGGCATTGCGCCGGATCTGATGGAAGGTACGCGTAAGGCCGTGGCGGCGATGATCGAGTGGATCGTCGCTGAGCACGAGCTCACGAGAGAGGACGCATACATGCTCTGCAGCCTCGCCGGTGACCTCAAGATCTTCGAGGTCGTCGACGCTGGGATGTGGAACGTGGGACTCACCCTGCCGCTGTCCGTGTTCGAACACCCCGAAGGAGTTTCGACGTGAGCGAACCCGTCTCCCGACAGCCTCCCGACAAGGAGGTCGAGAGCGAGCTCCTGCTGGAGGACATGGGCTATCAGCCCGAGCTCCAGCGCGGGCTCAACCTGCTCGGCAACCTCGCGCTCACCCTGTCTGACATCACGCCCACGGCGTCGCTGCTGGTCGTGGGGACCGCGGTCATCGCCACCGCCGGTACCGGCTCGCTCTGGGCCTATCTGATCGGCGGCTTCGTCGCGCTCGGTCTCCTGCCTGGTCAGTCGCTTCAGTCAGCGCGACCTCGAGCGACCCTTCAAGATGCCCTTGTGGCCGGTTCCGCCCGTCATCGCCCTGGTCGGCGTGGGCATCGCCCTCAGCCAGCAGAAGGGCAGCGACCTGATCATCGTCGCCGCCATCATCGTGGGCGGAGCCATCTATTACGTGGGCTTCCTGAGACCACGGTCAGACCGCTACTGGTCACATCTGACGGTGCCCGAGCACGAGCTCCACGTGCCGGGCAAGCCGCTTGCGCCATGAATTCGCGAGCGGCCGCCGCAGGACTCGCAACGATCGCCTCCTGCCTTCACCCCGAGGTCAGCGCCAAGGGGATCCAGGGCATCTACAGCCGAGCCTTGCCATGACCTCCGGTGAAGCGACATTGGATTCGGGATCTCGCCGGCCGCCGCGTGACCCGGCGGATTGGCCGGCGGTGCTTGACGGAGAGTTGATGCGCGTGGGCGAGGCCATGATTCCGGCCACCGATGACGGGCTGATCCGCGGCGACGGAGCGTTTGACGCGTTCTCGCTCCATGACGGTCGTCCGTTTGCGAGGAGGGCCCATATCGATCGCCTGGAGCGCTCGTGTGCGGCCCTGCGGCTGCCGTGCCCGCGCGCCCTGATCGACGCCGACATCGATCTTTTGCTGGGGTCGGCCCCGCAAGGAGACGCGGTCGTGCGCGTCATCCTCACCCGCGGCGGCCGGCGCCTCAGCCGCTTGGAGTCCATTAGCCACGGTGAAGACGTAGCCCGGCCGGTGCGGATGCTGCCGGTGGTCTATGACCCCTCCATGGTCCTCAACGGTGTCAAGAGCCTTTCCTATGCGGCGAACATGCTCGCCTCGCGACGCGCGGTTGCCGAGGGGTATGACGAAGCGCTGCTGGTCAACTCTGACGGCGTTGTCCTCGAGGGGCCGACATGCACGATCTTCTGGGCCACCGCCGGCCGCCTGCGCACCCCCGCGCTTGAGACCGGGATCCTGGCCTCGATCACTCGGCGGGTGATCGTCGAGAGCCTGGAAGTCCAGGAGGCCCGCTTCGACCTTGAGGACCTGCTGGGCGCCGAGGAGGCGTTCCTGGCCTCGACGGCTCGCCTGGCCCAGCCGATCGCCGCCGTCGGCGCGACCGCGTTCGGCGCCGCTCCCGGGCCGCAGACGCTGCGCGCCCAGCAGGCACTGCACGTGGCGATCGCTGCCGGCGCCATCGACTGAGAGCCGCGGTGCGCGCACGCGACCACGGGATCACGATCGGCGACGGGACGCCGGGGCCTGACAACGGGATTACCGACGTGGCCGGAGTGCGGGTCGGGCATCGCACTCTGAACGAAGGCTCGGGGCCGCTGGTCGTCGGCACGGGGCCGGTGCGGACGGGGGTCACGGTCATCCTGCCTCCCGACGACGTGTGGATCGCGCCGGTGTTCGCCGGCTGTCATCGTCTCAACGGAAACGGCGAGATGACGGGCCTGGAATGGGTCCGCGAGTCAGGGATGCTGACCTCGCCGGTCGCGCTGACCAACACCCACAGCGTCGGCGTTCGCCGACGCTCTGCTCGCCGAACGGCTGACGCACTCGGGTTCGCCGGCGATGCTGCCGTGGGGGCTGCCGGTGGTCGCCGAGACTTGGGACGGCGTGCTCAACGACCTCAACGGCTTTCATGTCCGCCCCGAGCATCTCCACGACGCGGTCGCCGCAGCCGCCGGCGGACCGGTGGAGGAAGGGGCGGTGGGTGCGGGCACCGGGATGATCAGCCACGGCTTCAAGGGCGGCATCGGCACCGCCTCGCGCGTTCGCGACGCTGGCGAGGGCGGGCATACGGTCGGCGTGCTCGTGCTCGCTAACCACGGGCGGCGCGAGCGGCTGGCCGTCAACGGGGTCCCCGTGGGTCCACTCCTGCAAGCGATACCGCTGCCGGAGGAGCCTGGCGGCGCGGGAGGCAGCGCCGGCCCCGGGGCGGGGTCGATCATCGTGATCGTCGCTACCGACGCCCCCCTGCTCCCACACCAGTGCACGCGCCTGGCTCAGCGCGCTGGGCTGGGAGTGGCGCGTACCGGGGGCGTGGGGGAGCACACCTCGGGCGATCTGTTCCTATGCTTTGCCACCGGCAACCGCGGGATGACACCCAGCCCTGAGGTCGAGAGCGGCCGGCTGGAGTTCCCGCTGATGATGCTCGCCGACGCTCACATCACCGGACTCTTCGACGCCACCGTGGAGGCCACCGAGGAGGCGATCGTCAATGCGCTGGTGGCGGGACAAACCACCGAGGGGCGCGACGGCGTGATCGCTCACGGACTCTCGGCAGAGCGGTTGGCCGAGGTGCTCGCGGCATCGGCCGGTCAGCCCTCGTAGACGGGCTTGGCGGTGAGGATTCGCCCCACTAGCTCAGCCATGCGTTCGCGGCTCGCAACTCCCGCGTCAAAAGCTTCCTCGGACTCGCCGACACGATCGGCAAGCTCTTCGCGAGCCGGCCATTGCGGCAGCGTCGGAAATAGATCCAGCGCAAACTCCTCGAGATCCCGATCGCCTCAGAGAGCCCGTCGCTAGCGAGCCACGCGGCTCGCGCTGGCCAACATCCCCGTGGGCTCCCCCCTAGCCGGCTACATCAACCTCGGACTTCGGCCTTGATCCTTGCTCGCGGC
>JBPCPC010000233.1:0-11309 GCA_050999585.1 Solirubrobacteraceae bacterium
CGTCGTCGGCGTCATCTCCCCCGGGCAGCTGCGCGCCGGGATCGCCGCCGCGCGCCGCGACCAACCATTGCACGCCCGACGCGGCGAGGCCCACCGATCCCCGCCGTGACCGCGCCGCGGCTCACCCCCTGGCGACCGAGCCCGCTCGCCGCGGCGGCCTGCACCACGATCCTCGCCGCCACCGTGGCGGCCGTCGCGATCGTCGTCATCCTCAGCGGCGCGGCGACCGGTCGTGTCGTCAGCTCCGGCGTGCGGTTCGACGGTCCGCTGTTTCCCGCAGGCGTGCGCACTACGCCCTTCTCGCTCACCGACCAGAACGGGCGCCGCACGACGCTCGCGCAGTACCGCGAACGGGTGATCGGGCTCAGCTTCATGTACTCCCACTGTCGCGACACCTGCCCGGAGATGGCCACCGAGATCCGCGGGGCGCTTGACGAGCTCGGCGCGCGCGGGCGCGAGGTGCCCGTGCTCGCGATCAGCGTCGACCCGGCGCACGACACGCCCGCGAGCGCCGGCGCGTTCCTCGCCACGGAGGGCCTCACCGGCAGGATGCGGTTCCTGATCGGCTCCCGGCGCCGCCTGGCGCCGCTGTGGAAGCGCTACGGCATCGGACCCGAGTCAAACGCGCGCGGTCGGCGCTACGCCTTCGGCCACTCCTCGTTCGTGATCCTCATCGATCGCCGCGGCTATGAGCGGGTGGGCTATCCCGCCGGGCAGCTCGTCCCCGAGGACCTCGCCCACGACATCCGGCTGCTGCTCGCCCAGCCGAGCGTCCCGGCGCGGAACGCGACCCCCGGAATCTGAGGGCGCGATGGTGAACGCTCCCGGGCTGCTGCTGGCGTTCGCGGCGGGGATCGTCTCGTTCGTCTCCCCGTGCTGTTTGCCGCTCGTGCCCGGCTATCTGGCGACGGTCTCGGGTGCCGCGCCGGGGCGCCCCGGGGGGCCGGCGGGTCGACTGGCGCGTGCTCGGTCGCAGCGCCGTGTTCGTGTCGACGTTCTCGGTCATCTTCATCCTGCTCGAATTGAGCGCGATCGCGGCGGGCGCGTTCCTGTTCGCCAACCGGCCGCTGCTCGACCGCGTCGCGGGCATCGCGATGGGCGTGCTGTTCGTAGCCTCGGTGTTCGTCGTGCGGCTCAACCGCGAGTTTCTTGCGTCCGGGCTGATCGAGCGCGCGGGCGCTGGTGGGCCGGTCATCGCGGGCGCGGTGCTGCTCGCGTTCTACTCCGCGGGCTCGCCCTGCCCTTCCTGCTCGCCGCCGTCGCGTTCAACGCCGCCAGCCGCGCGTTCGCGGTGTTCAAACGCCATTACGCGGCCATCCAGATCGGCGCGGGAGTCGTACTGGTCGCGATGGGCTATCTCATGCTCACCGGCGAGCTGTTCCAGCTCAACATCAAGGCCCAGCGACTCCTCGGCCACTTCGGGCTGAACTTGTATCAGAGCCTGTGAGCAGCGACGCGGCGCGAGCCGCGCAACTCCTACAATGTGTAGGTGCTCTCCGGGGCGGTGATCACGATCGGCATCTCGGCGACGATTGACATCGGGCCGCTGACGCTTGCCTGGCACGGCCTGATGATCGCGGTCGGGATCCTCGTCGGCTCATGGGTCGTCGGTCGGCACCTGCGTGAGCGCGGCCTGTCGACCGAGCCGCTGAGGACGCTGGCGGTGATACTCACGCTCGTCGGGATCGTCGGCGCGCGTGCCTACTTCCTCGTCTTGCACCCCACACCCTGCTCGTGCACCCCGGCGACTGGCTCGGAACCGCGGGCTTTGCCTTCTACGGCGGGCTCGTGCTCGTCCCCGCGGCGATGGGCGCCTACCTGTTGGCGCCGGCGGCTGAGCGTGCGCTACCTGGATGCGACCGCCGTGGGACTGGCGCTCGGGCTATGCCGTCGGCCGGGTCGGGGACCTGATCGCCGGCGAGCACTACGGCCAGGTCAGCCATCTGCCGTGGGCGATCGCCTACACCTACGCGGGCGCCGGGGTCCCCCGGCTCGGCCTGCCCTATCAGCCCGGCGCGCTCTATGAGATCGTCCTCGAGCTGGCGATCTTTCGCGGCGCTGTGGTCGCTGCGGCGGCGGCTGGCGCCGACGATGGCCGTGTGGTCGTTCCTGGGGCTGTACTCGCTGGGTCGGTTTGCGATGTTCTTCTACCGCAGCGACAGCCCGGCCTCGGCGCTCGGTCTCCGGACCGAGCAATGGGTGAGCCTCGGCTGCTGGCGACCGGGCTGCTCGGTCGACAGCCGGACGCGTCGCGGCGCGTCGAGCCGGCGGTCGACGCATGACCGCGCTCGCGGTCCGCGTCGCGCTCGCCGCATGGCGCGCTGGCCTTCGTGGTTGGCGCCTACCTCGCGTTCGTCACCGTGATCGGGACCTACATGGCGATCCATCGGGGTGCGTCAGCGCTGACTGCGCCGCCAGGTGGCCCAGCTGGCCGCGGAGGCCCGTGAGCGAGCAGCGCGGTCCGGGTGGGATCCGCGGTGCGCGCGAGCGGTTCGCACGGCACGCCGGCTCGCCGGGACTGACCGGGTTCCCCTCGACGAACGCCGGCGGCGGGGCGATCCCTATCGCTGAGCGAACAGGCGGCTGCCCAGCGCGTTGGCCGCAAAGGTGAAGGTCTGCACGCCGCGCTGTGCGCGGATCACCCTCCGCCGAGCGTCGCTGACCAGTCGCCGAGCGGCGCCCCGGGCTGAGCCGGGCGGCGCCTCACCGGCGCCGTTTCGCATTCTGATCGCTGCCGCGAGATCCGCGGCGGCGGCGCGCGCCTCCCGCACCGAGCCGACGAAGCTGGCCGTCAACGCCCGCAGCCGAGGCGATCCCCGGTAGCCCCGGGCGTCGGCACCGAGTGCTCGGAGAAGCTCGTGCAGCATGGCCTCGCGGCCCAGAACAGCTGCGAGAGGAGGCGGTCGACGGCCACGATCACGGATCGTCGGCCATAGGAACTGAATGGCGTCTGAATAGGTGAGCACGGATGGGACGATGTCGCGTTGCCAGGCCGAGAAGGTCGCGAGCTGGGGCGCGTCGGCGCTCGTCGCCGATGCGCGAGGCCAGAGCTCGACCGTCAGCGCGGCGGCGGTGATCAGCGCGGCGGCCAGGCCGAGCACGATCAGCGACGTCGCGGCCTGGATCGGCGAGCCGGTCGCGCGGCCGCGGCGGCGCGCGATCGCCGTGGTCAGGACGGCGAGGAGGGCGAGGAGCAGAATCGCGCCGATGCCACCGATGATCAGGGCGAGCACGAGCGGCCAGGTTGCCCGGTAGGCGCCGCGGGGGCGCTCCACGGTCGCGAACGCCAGCGCGGTGGCCACGACGATGAGCACCGCGGCAACCCAGCGCGCCTGGCGGCTCGACGGGCCCGTCCCGTGTGCCGACACCGGCCCGGGTCTTGCGGCGCGGCGGCTCGGGCTGTTCATCCGGCGCGCGGATCGCAGTAGTCGACCTCGTCGGTGACCTGAAACCCGCCGACGTGCAGCTCGCGGGTAAACTCACCGCCCTCGGCAAGCTCCTCGGCGGAGACGTCAAAGGTGAAGCGAGCGCCGCTTGCCGGCCGCCGGCCAGCGATCGTCACCGGACGGGTCGCCTCATAGATCGCCGCCCACGGACAGCAGTAGTAGTGGCCGAGGTTGACGCCGCCCGAGCGGGCATAGCGGATCTCGCCGGCCTCGCGCGACTCGTCGAGCTCGGACTGGATCGCGAGCGTGCGCTCGGGGTTGGGATCTGAGCGCCAGAGAAGCTCGATCGCCCGCCGAGCCTGCGCATCCTGCTGCCACAGCGTGCGTGAGTCGGGGTCGGTGAGGCACCACGGGTCAAAGCCCGGCTCGCCGGCGCCGGCGGGCGCACCGGCGTCGCAGCGTGATCGGCGAGATCGGGCATCGCCGCGAGCTGCCCGATCCGGTAGGCGCGCTTGATCGTCGCCTCCGTGCGGCGGTGCAGTTCGGGCGTCATCGTGTCGGCGTGAAGCCGGGCTGCGTAGTCGGCGGCGCTCGTGGTCTGGGCCAGAGCCTCGCGTACGCGTCCGACCGCGTCGGCGCGCTCGGTCCCGGCCGCACGCTCGAGGTCGGCGACGGCGAGCTCGGCGTGATCGCACAGCAGCCAGCAGGCGTCGCGCATCGCCGCCAGGTGTTCGCGCGGGCACGGCTCGACGTCGACCCAACCCGGCAGCCGCGCCGGAAGACGGACATCGAGTGCGAACCGCTCGCTGGACTGCGCCGCGCGGGCTCGCCCCAGCCACGGTTCGACCTCCTCGTAGAACAGGAGCACCTGCCGAGCGGTGACGGGCGGCACGAAGCCCGCGGTGCGGGGATTAGCACGGCAGTCGGCATCGAGAAACGCGTCGCCGAGGCTCTGCAGGGCGAACGCGCACCACGTGCAGAGAAACATCCGGCAGGCGGCGCGATCCTCGAGCCAGGACGTCTGCCCCTGCCCTGGCTCGGCCGACCGGCGCTGCTCGCACTCCACGAGCAGGTCGTAGGCGTCCGCGCCCGCGCGGTGGTAGGCCTCGGCGGTCTGCGCCGACACCTCGCCCTCGAGCTTGGCGGCGATGCGGGTGATGAGCTTGGCTCGCGCGGTCACCGATGAGATCCTCCCACATTCCGACGCGCTGTCGGACGCGGTCAAGTACGATGATCGCCAGTGGCAAACGTTTCCTACCTGCGGACGCCTGCCCGGGCGCACACCTCTACTGATTCCGCCAGAGGCGTAGGAATGTCACCGCGGCGGTATCGCCGGCGGCGCTACGTGCTGGCCGGGGTCATCCTCGTCATCATCGCGATCCTCGCCGCGGGCGCGATCGTGTTCGCGTCGGCCAAGGCGAGCCTGACCGCCGCCGCCGGCGCGATCGCCAAGATCGGGATGCCGCTGGGCGGCGGGACGATCCAGAGCGTCAGCGTGGTCACCGGTCCACACAGCGCGCAGGTTCCGGTCGTCATGCGAGGAGACCGCGTGATCCTCCCCAAGACGTCAGTGCCCGCCAACGAGCAGCTCTCGGTGCGGGTCGTGGTCAAGCGTCCCGGCTGGATCTCCTGGCTGGCGGGCAACAGCCAGACGCTGACGATGACGATGACCACACCGGTCGCCAGCCTGCGCTCGCATTACCTCACGGTGGCGCACAATGTGCCACTGCGGCTGCACTTCAAGCAGCCGATCCGCGCGATCTCCTACGGCGGGCCCGGCCACCTGCAGCGCCACGTGCTGGCGACTCCCCAGACCGTGGTCACGCTGCCGCGCTCCGCCGAGGCGGGCACGACGTTCGTGTCGGCGCAGATCCAGCCGTGGGAGACGTCGGCAACGGCGGCCGTGAGCTGGTTTCCGGCGGGCCGCGCAGCCAGTGCGGTCGCCACTCCGGCGCCGGACACCAAGATCACGCCCAGAACGCCGATCACCCTGACGTTCTCAAAGCCCGTCTCAGAAGTGCTGGGCTCGCACCTGCCGCCGGTCTCACCGGACACCCAGGGCAGCTGGCACCGGCTCTCCGACCACGCGATCCAGTTCCGCCCCGAGGGCTACGGTTACGGGCTGGCCGCCAAGGTCAGCATCCCGCTGCCCAACGGCGTGCACCTCGTCGGCGGCAGCGTAGGCTTGGCCGGTGGCGGCACATGGACGGTCCCGGCGGGCTCGACGGTGCGCGTGCAGCAGGTCCTCGCCCTGCTCGGCTACCTGCCGCTGAGGTTCTCCTACGCGGGCTCCGGGGTTGGCCTGACCCCGACCGCCCAGGAGGACGCCGCCGTCAAGCCGCCCGCGGGCACGTTTCGCTGGCGTTATCCCAACACTCCCGCGGCGCTGAAGAGCTTCTGGAAGGTGGGCGCGTCGGGCACGATGCTGCAGGGCGCGCTGATGGCGTTTGAGAACGATCACGGCGTGACCGCCGATGGAGTGGCCGGCCCGGTGGTGTGGAAGGGGTTGATCGCGGCGTTGGTCGCCGGCAAGCGCAACACGTCTGGCTACACGTTCGTGTCGGTGCGCGAAGGCTCTCAGTCGCTGACCCTTTGGCACAGCGGCACGACGGTTATCGCCAGCACTCCGGTCAACACCGGCGCTCCCGGCACGGCGACGGCAACCGGCACCTACCCGGTCTTCGAGCACCTCCCGGTCACCACGATGAGTGGCACCAACCCCGATGGCAGCCACTACGCAGACGCGGGTATCCCCGACGTTAGCTACTTCAACGGCGGTGACGCGCTGCACGGCTTCACCCGCGCTCAGTACGGCTCGCCGCAGAGCTTGGGCTGCGTCGAGATGCCGTACGGCGTCGCCGCCAAGCTGTACCCGTACACGCCGATCGGGACCCTCGTTCACGTCAGCTGACCGCCGCAGCTGTCCGGATCGCGTCCGGGGCCAGTTCCGCACCCCGAGTGGTGGACACCCTACAGACACGGTCGCATTTAGCACTGGCGGCGAACTGCACTGAAGGCTGACCCCGGGCCGCGGCCAATAGCGAGCCCCGCGATGCGCGCTTCGCACTGCGGCCCTCGACGATGGCCTGGATGCCCGCGATCGCGCCCCGATCGGGCGGACGGCGCCGCCCGGGGGGCGCGCGCGCTGCAGGCCTTCGACGAGGACCCGCGCCGCGTCGCGGTGGCTTCGAGCACCTCAGACCGACGTCGGTGGGCGCGTGTGGCCGAGAGCAGCACTGGGCCGTACGCCGGCCGCTCGGATCGCTACCGGGGCTCGCCCACGTTGTGCGGGGCGAGACCGAGCGTTTTTTCTACGGCGCCGGGGTTGAGTTCTGCCCGGCGTAGGTGAAGTAGCCGCGGGGCACGGGCTTATAGCCGGCGTAGTGAAACACGCGAGTCATGCCGACGGGCGCGCCTTCATAGCCGGCTTCTTTGGCGTTTGAGGTGTGATGTGGGACGTGGCAATGGAAAATCCAGTTGCCGGGATTATCGGCCTTGAATTCGATTTCGGCGAAATCTCCGGGGGCGACGTCCTGAGTGGTCTCGCGGACCTGCGGGACGGCGTGGCCGTTCTTTGAAACCAGCACTTCGTCATGACCGTGCAGATGCATCGAGTGGTTGAGGTTCGACGCGTTGTACAGGCGGATACGCACCATGTCACCGCGATGGATCGTGATCGGGCCCCCGGACGCGTCGCCGGTCTTGCCGTTGATCGTCGAGAACGGAAAATCACCGGTGCCGCCGGGAAACGGGACGGTCAACACGCCGTTTTGGACCTTGGCGCCGTCGGGCACGTTGTTGACGACCGGCTGAGGCGCCCACTGCTGAAGGGTCATCACATAGTCGTCCTGGACGTGGACAGACCGGTGCTCCCAGCGCGGCAGCACGACCCACATTCCGTCCAGGCCGCGCAGGTCCTCGACCGCGGTGTCGGTGTGGGAGTGATAGGCGAAGGAGCCGACGTGCCCCGGGGTCAGCGTGTAGGTGTGCGAAGCGCCGGGAGCGATCGGGGTCTCGTCAATACCAGCGACGCAGTCCTGACTGTTGGGCTGATGCAGCCCGTGGGGATGCAGGGTCGTTGCCACCGGCAGCTGGTTGTGCACGACGATCTGCACCCGCTCGCCCGCATAGGAGATCAGCGTCGGACCCGGAGTCGAGTGGTTATAGCCCCACACCATCCACTGCTGCGCCGGGAAGTTCGCGAACTTCTGCTCAAACTGCGACGCGGTGAGGATAAATACCCGGGTACAGGCCCGCGGCCCGGGCAGACGACGGTTCGCGTGATGTGCCTTGAGCGAACCCTGTCGCGTCGAGCAGCGAAACTGCCCGAAGTCGGTCGGGACCGACGGGGTCTCTGGGATCGTCGGGCGGACCATCGGCCCGGTGCCCGTGTTCTCGTACTCCACGCCAGTGCGGCTGTTGAGCGAGTCCTGGCTCGCGAACTGCGAGCCCGCACGCGCCAGCGCCTGCCCACCGCCCCCCCGGGTCAGGACGAGTGACGCCAGGACCGCCGCTGTCACGGCGGCGGTGAGCGCCGTGGCGAGCAGCTTGATACGTGATCGCATTCTGGATGACCTCCGACAGATAGTGGGTGCACGATAGATACCTCTACCCGGCATTCGTATCGCCACGCACGGCCGATCATCAGGTTTCTTGTCCTGGTCAGCTTCCTAACCACCTCGACCGCAGGAACGGGGAACCGACACCGCCCTGCTCATGTCCCGCCGCTCGTCTCGATGATGGGGTGGTTAGCCGCGTCACATCAGGCGTCCGACGGCGGCCATCAGCTCCTCGGTCTGGGCCTCGCGGTCCCCGTGCTCGGCGCCCAGCACACAGTGGTGGGCGTGATCGTCAAGCACCCGAGCGCGACCTTATCCAATGCCGCCTGCACCGCGGAGATCTGCGTCAGCACGTCGATGCAGTAGCGCTCTGACTCGATCATCCGCTCGATCCCGCCAACCTGCCCCTCGATCCGTCGCAACCGCTTGAGCAGCTGCTCCTTGGAGGCCGCGTAGCCCCGGGGTGCCGGTGACCGTTGTGCGTCTGGGTCAGTCATATCTCCAACGTATACCCCTATTGGGTATAATGATGGTGGTGGATGTCGTCGTTGACGACTTGGTGCAGGGATTCAAGCAGTCGTTACTGATGGCCTATCAGGTGTCGTGGGCGCTGGTGTTCGGCTTCGCGATCTCCGCGATCGTGCAGGCCTGGGTTCCGCGCCAGAAGATCGAGAACGCCCTGTCGGGCAGCGGCCCGCGACCGATCGCGCTGGCGACCGGGCTCGGGGCTGCCTCGTCGTCGCGCTCCTACGCGGCGGTCGCGATCGCCAAGTCGCTGTTTCAAAAGGGCGCGTCGGCCGCGTCGGCGCTGGCGTTTCAGTTCGCGTCGACCAACCTGGTGTGGGAGCTCGGGGCTGGTGCTGTGGGTGCTGATCGGCTGGCAGTTCACGCTCGCCGAATACGTCGGCGGGATCGTGATGATCGTGTTGATGACGGTCATGCTGCGGCTGTTTGTCTCCCCGCAACCGGAGGAGATCGCTCGCCGGCACGCCCAGGAGGCCGATACCGGTCATCAGCACCATATGGCGGCCTCAGAGGAGCTGACCTGGCGCCAGCGACTCACCCGCGCCGACGCGTGGTCAGACGTCGCGCACAACTTCCGCGGGGAATGGCAGATGCTCTACAAGGACGTCAATCGGATCGTCGCTCGCCATGCCGGGCTGCCGGGCTGCCGGGCTGCCGGGCTGCCGGGCTGCCGGGCTGCCGGGCTGCCGGGCTGCCGGGCTGCCCGAGGATCGCCGCTGCGCGCATGTGCTGCGCCATACGTTCTGCACCCACCTGGCCGAGCAAGACACCCCGGTTGAGGTGATCCGCGAGCTTGCCGGCCATGCCGACATCCGTATCACCACGATCTACACCGACGTCTCACCCGACCGCCTGGAGCGTGCCATCACCCAGTCCAGCGTCCGCCGCACCGGCGCCAGACGCCTGCTCGACGACGGCGCCGCACGGGATCAGACGATCGGGCGTCGTGCAAGAACCGCTGCCCCGAATGGGCCCGCTCGACCCCTGGCCGGCCCACAATTAGACCGGTTTTCTGTACCCAACACTCCCGGGCCCCCGATCGGCCGAGACGAGTAAGTCGACAGCCTGTAGCCTCGGGTCCCCGAGCCCGCGGCCTGTTGAGGGCTCACCATACCGTGGGACTGGAGCCGTATTCGAAGTTGGATCAGCAGAGACGAGAGGTAACCTCGATGAGCGAAGGTACGGAGTTCAGGATTGGAAGCAAAGTCGACTGTAGTGATGGCCCCTGCGGGGAGCTGAAGCGCGTGGTTGTCGATCCCGTCGCGCGCGCGATCACCCACCTCGCCGTCGAACCAAGACACCGGCGAGGGCCGGGCCGTCTTGTCCCAGTGGATCGTGTGGCTTCGACGGGGAAGGAGATTCGGCTGCGGTGCACCGAGTCTGAATTCCACGCACTCGATGAGGCGGAAGAGACCCAGCTCCTGCCCGGAGCGAGAGGACAATGGGGCTATGGCCAAGACCAGATGTTCTCGTTGCCTTACTACAGACTTGGCATGGGCGCTGTGGGGATGGGCCCCGGGGGCATGAGCATGGGCGGTAGTGGCCTGGGGTTAGGCATGGGTGGCGTGCGCAGCTCCGCTGGTCCTCATGCGCTCACCTCTGACCGAGTACCAGTGGGCGAAGTGGAGGTGCGCCGCGGCGATCAGGTGCATGCGACGGATGGGGCTATTGGGCGGGTCCAAGGACTGGTCGTCGATCCCAGCGACTATCACGTGACGCACATTCTCCTTGACGAGGGGCACCTATGGGGTGAAAAGCGGGTCACTATTCCGATCAGCGCGGTGAAGAGCGTCGACGATGGTGTGCGGATCAGTCTCACGAAGGACGAGGTGCGCGACCTACCTCCGGTCGACGTCGATCACCCCGACTGATGCCCAGCCGGCAGACGGATGCAGGCCACGCAGCGTCGGCGGCCGACCCGGGGACTCTGAGCTGGCAGCTGTTTCCGACCCGTCGAGCGCAGCAGTCATCTCGCGGCGCAGCGGCCGCTGCTTCAGCTCGGGTAGACGCCGGGCTCACCCCGTGGCCTACCCGATCAGGCGCTGGCGCTACGCGCCGCCCGTTGGGCCACCCCCGTCGATGCGATCGATTAGACGGATCAACCCGGGATAGGTGGCGCCGGGACTGACGTGGATCTCGGTGCTGTCGGCGCCGGGGGAGGATCCGGATATTTGCCCGCGCCAGCCAGGCACCCCGGACGAGCATCGTGTTCGCATCGCATGCGACTTCGTTGGCAAAACCCCTCGACTTCATAGAGGGCTTAATCCGGTACCGGGAACCAAGCTTGTTGCTAAGCACCGCGCTCACCTCTGCGACGGTGACGTTTGAGCGGAGAACTGTGACCGTGGACATCAGGAGCCCTCCTTGGACGCAATCGGGCCGATCCTCCCCGATGCTACGCGCGCCCAGCTCATCGCTCACCCCTGATGTAGGCCGGGCGATAGGTCACGTTTTTGCCGACATCCAGCCACCGGATCAGGCCACCCGGGTCGCGATCCTGCGCAAGCGGGCGGCGCTCGGGCGTGATGCCGGCGCTGGCGCGGACGCTTCCCTCTCGTCTGACTCGGTACGCCTCTGCTCGGGGTTAGGCGTCCGCCGGTGCGAGGTGGTGTCCGCCCGGCGTCGTCCAGAAGACGGAGATGAATCGCTTGCCGCCGCCGGCAGGTCCTAGACCCAAAGGTCGTCAGCACGCGCTCGACTCCCGTCGGAGTCGCGCCCCCCGCCCGCAGCCGGGCGTAGAGTCCCGACGGGTGCCTCTCATCCGTCAGCTCTGGCGCCGTCCCGGCGCGTGGGTCGTCGCGGTGGTCCTTGCGATCCCGGCCGCCTGCGCGATCGACGC
>JBPCPC010000251.1:0-6685 GCA_050999585.1 Solirubrobacteraceae bacterium
AGGGTGGTTTAGCGCCCGCCCCCGCAGGGCCGACGCTGGAGGGCCAACAAGCCTCCATCTCTCGCACAGCACCGCCTATGAAAGATGTCTCCTACACAACACCTCCTTCAGCGTTCGTGACGCACCACAAACGTGACCCGAGCAGCGATCGTGGCGTCGAGTGCCAGGCTGGCCTGACGACAGCCAATCTCGGGATGGGTGCCCAAGGGGTAGTTTTAGGGGGTGCTCGGGCTTCCTTCACCGACGGTCAGTGCTGGCCGGGTAGGCGTGGCCGCGGTCGCGCTGGCGGGGGCGTTTGTGATCGCGATGTTGTTCATGGCCTCCTACGTGGGGGCACTGCACAATCCGCTGAGAACGCCGCATCGCCTGGCGATGGCAGTGGCGGGCCCGCCGCGGGTTGCCGGTCAGTATCGAGCAGCGCTTCGCTCAACCGGTGGTGGTGGGGTGTTTGCGGTGCGCACCGAGCCCAGCCTCCCAGCGGCACGCACGGCGGTACTCGATCACGACGTGTACGGAGCCCTGGTGCCCGCGCCCCAGGGCGCGACTCGTCTGATCGTCGCTGATGCGTCGGGCCCAAACGTGGCCGACCAACTGGCGGCCAGACTGACTCGGGGGTTTCAGGCTCGCCGCCAGCGGCTCACGGTGCAGCACGTCGCAAAGCTGCCGGCCGGTGATTCGGAGGGCATCTCCTCGTTTTACGCCGGGGTGTCGTGGGTATTCGGCGGCTACCTGGGAGCGATCGTCCTCGGCGTTCTGGCCGGCGCGGCTACCAGTCGCCTGCGATGGGCCACGCTTCGCGTGGGCGGCCTGGGGGTCTACGCGATCGCGTGCGGAGCGCTCGGCGCGGTGATCCTCGGCCCCGCGTTTGGCGCGCTGACCGGCCACTTCCTCGCTCTGTGGGCCGTAGGGACATTAATCGTGTTCGCGGTCGCGGTGATCACCAGCGGCCTGCAGGGCCTGCTCGGATACATCGGCACCGGGATCGCGCTGCTGCTGTTTCTCGTGGCCAGCAACCCCTCCGCCGGCGGAGCGGTCGTGTTCCCCGCCCTCCCAGGCTTCTGGCGAACCATCGGGCCGTTGCTGCCCACCGGCGCTGGCACCACGCTGGTGCGCAACACCGTCTACTTCGGCGCTCACCACCTGGCGCCGGCGCTGTGGGTGCTCGGCATCTACGCGCTGATCGGCGTCTTGCTCACGCTGCTCGCCGGTGCCCGCCATTACGACAGCAGCCAACGCGACCTCTCCGTAGGCATCGCTTCAGCCGGCGCTGGCGCCGGCTAAACCTCGACATTGGCCATAAAGGGAGCTGCCTAGCAACGGAGCAGAAATGCGGGGGTTCGGTTAGTGGAAGTCTGGCTCGGATGTTGTCGGGCGCTCCCTGGCGTGGGACTGTTAAATGGAGCGGAGTCGGCAGACTTCGTTAGGGGCCGCCACGGCGAAGCACCACGCCCATGTCCGATCCACCGCGCCGGGCGGTAGGGTGGCAAACGTGAGCTTCAACGAGGCTGATCTTGCCACGCTCGCCCAGCAAGCGGCAGCGGCATCGGGTGATGCGACGCCTAGCCTCATACAGCACGTCGCAGCAACGCGTCAGCTCGCAACCGACGTCGGACAGGGAGGAGACGTCGTGAACAGCAGCACGCCGTCGTACCTCGTCGTGGTTCAAGGGAGCTTCACCATGCAGGTCCCAGTCCCTCCGCTTCCGCCGACGATCCCCAAGCCCGCTCCCAGGACGGTCACGTACTCGGTGATGACGCTGGTGGTAGACGCAGCCACAGGCCAGATCACCGACAACGGGTTCGCGAACGCCTACCCCAACCTGACGTCGATCGGACCGGTCACGACAGATAAGACGGCCCAGTAGCAGGCAAGAGCTAGTCCGGGTGCAGAAGGAATCACGCTCGGTGTTGTCCCGTTCGTCGTCGGCGATCGACCTTTGATCGAGGCCTGCTTTGGGGACACGCCGAGCACCCGGCGCCTGCGGAAGCGCCAGGACCAACCCGATCCCGTCGAGAGCGAAAAGGGGGCGCCGTCAATCATCCCTTAGAGCAACGGTCAGCTGCTCCTAACACTCGTTAGGAGAACGTTCCGTCCGGCTGCGGTGCTTCTGAATACGCGGATGGCACGCCCGCAAGGCCGCGAAAATGCTTCCACTAACAAGCGGGCGTCCGAGATCGACGCCGCGGAGTACGTGGCGTGGTTGGAGTCGCAGCCGTTGGCGGTGCGCACGCGGGAGGCCTACGCGGCGGTGATCGTCGCGTTCGCCGGCTGGCTTGACGGTCACGATGGTGGTCTGGATGGGCCGCGGGCGCGGGATCTCGCGGCTCGGGATTACAAGCGGTTCTTGAAGGTCGAGCGCGGGTTGGGGCCGGCGTCGGTCAATCAGGGGCTGGCGGCGCTTGATCACTTCTTCCGGTTCCTCGGACTTGGCGCGGCGATCGTGCAGCGGGAGGAGCTCCCACGCGCGGCGCCGCGGGCGTTGAGCGTCGAGGAGCAGCGGTTGCTGTTGCGCGCGGCGGAGGATTCCTCGCCGCGCGACCGGGCGATCGTCGCGCTGCTGCCGTTCACCGGCGTGCGGCTCTCGGAGTCGGCCCGTGGGGAACAACGGAACGAAAAGTGCCGCTAAGCGGCCCCCCGGTAGTAATGGAACAGGAACGCACGCTAAGCCGCCTGGCCGAGTTCACGGAGCTGGCGGCGTTGCCCGGCGTGGAGGTTGTGGGGCAGGGTGAAGGGGAAGCGGCCGAGCATCTTGATGTGCTCGTGCTGCAGCGGTGAGAGGCGGCGGAGGTTCTCGTCGGTGATGTGATGGCCGGTGGCGCGTAGCTGAGCGATGGCGTCCTCGAGGTATTGGGCGTTCCAGAGCACGAGCGCGTTGAGCGCGAAGCCCAGCGCGCCGAGCTGGTCTTCCTGGCCGTCGCGGTAGGGCTGGCGCAGCAGGCCCTGGTTGCCGTGGAAGATGACCCGCGCGACGGAGTGCCGGCCTTCGTGGCGGTTGAGCCCGACGCCGGTCTCGCGGCGCAGCTGCTCGCTGTCGATCCAGGCGAGCAGGTGCAGCGTCTTGGCGACGCGATCGCGCGGCCGAGGCGGCTCGGGCGTCCGCCGCCCTGCAGCACGCGCAGCAGCTCGGAGGCGCGGACGGTGCCGGTCGACAGCGAGCCGGCGACGCGCAGGATGTCGTCCCACTGCTCGACGATCAAGTCGGCGTTGAGGCGATTGCGAGCCAGGCCGTTGAGCGGTCCGTAGTCGGCGTGGCGATCGATGCGCCAGAACCGTTGGTCGGGTAGGCCCGCGGGGCGGGGGCTGAACTGGTAGCCCAGCAGCCAGAACAGCCCGAAGATCTGATCGGAGTAGGAGGCCTGGTCGGTGATGATTACCGTCGGGCCGTTCTCGCCGGGCGGTGTGAGCTCGAGCAGGCCGTCGAGGATCATCAGCGAGTCGCGCAACGTGCCGGGGACGACGATCGCGTGCAGCCCGGCGAACTGGTCTGTGAGGTAGTTCAGCCACGTGACGCCGCGGCCGCGGGCGAAGTAGCGCGGGTTGGGGCCGGTGTGGATCGAGCGGACCGGCACCCGGAAGCGCATCCCGTCAACGGTCGCGATGTGCCCGTCACCCAGGGCCTGGACGAGCCCGATGCGCCGGTAGACGTCGAGCAGCCGCTCGTTAGCGGCGGCGATCGTCTCGGCCCGTACGTAGTTCTGGCTGACCCAGGCCAGTCGGTTGGGTGACAGCGTGGGGATGCCGGGGTTGGCGACTTCGGCCAGGCTGATGTTGCACGCCTCGGCCAGCAGCACCGCGCAGATGCTGACGTGCAGGTCCTGCGCGCGGGCGAGGCCTTCGCTGAGATGTGTGAATGCGTCGGCGAACCCGGTCCAGCGGCAGACCTCCAGCAGCACCTCGGAGAACGCGACCCGGGTCGGGAGCATCGCGGTGGTGGTCGCGCGCAGCGCGCTCAGCTGCTCGGGCTCATCGAGCGGCTCGAGCTTTGACAGGTCGGGACGGTCGGCGCCGGCGATCTCGGCGATCTCGGCGATCTGCAGGGCAACGTTCTCGGGCAGCCGCTCGGCGGTTTGCCGGTAGGCGCTGTCGAGCTGGCCGCCGAGCCGCTCGAGCGCCTGCCGCGGGTCGGGGTCGAGATTCAGGCCGGCGCAGATCTCAGATCGTGCGACCGTCCACGCCGAGCCGCTCAACAGCCTGGCACGTGGGTCGGTGAACCGCGCGGAGCGGGTAACGAACACATCGCGGCGATCCAGCGCCGCGACCAGCGCTTCCAGCACGCAGAACGAGTAGGCGCGGCGGTCGAGCTCATCGGCGCCGAGCTCGGGGTTTGAGAGCACCAGCGCCCGCCACCGGCCGGTTACGACCCCTAGCGACACCGAGCTGGCGCTGACGCGGCCGGGCCGGCCTTCCAAGGCTCGCAGCGACTCAAGCGCCTCGAGCACCGGCCTGCCGGCCGGGGCGGCGTCGAAGAAGATCGTCTCAAACAAGGCTGGCAAGAACCGCCTGAGGCTTGGGTAGCGGCGTAAGAGCTCGCCTCGGAACGCGGTGTCCTGGCCATCGTCGACGTTGGGTTGGGAGGCCAGCTGATGCACGGTGGCAGCGGCCCGTTCGAGGTCTGAGCGGCTGACGTGGTGGTCGATCGCGCTCCACAGCTCCTCGATCCCACCCGCCGGCGGGTCAAGCAGCACGAGCACCGCGGCACGCAGGCGACGAGCGGCCTTGTCGAGGTCGGGCAGCTGGGCGTAGCGGCGGTCCTTGTGCTCGCGGGCGGCGTGCGAGAGCAGCAGGCCGGTCACCCGGTCAAGCAGGATCAGCGCGTCGTCGGTGGCGTCAAGCTCGAGCTGCCACAGCGCGGCCAACAGCGTCGCGGTGCGTCGCTCGGG
The DNA here is from genome assembly GCA_050999585.1 of Solirubrobacteraceae bacterium. Classification (GTDB taxonomy): domain Bacteria; phylum Actinomycetota; class Thermoleophilia; order Solirubrobacterales; family Solirubrobacteraceae; genus Palsa-465. The sequence goes on from JBPCPC010000251.1 coordinate 4,881, forward strand.
ACTCAGGCGCCGCAGCGTCTGGGCCTTGGCGGCCAGGCCGTAGCGAGCCAACGCCCGCAGCCGACCGACCGGCACATCGACGTCCAGGTCGCCAACGCCGACCGAGACGATCGCCGCCAGGCGCTCGAAGGCCTCGGCGGCCTCGCTGGCGGTCAGTTTGCGTGGGCCTGCGCGCAGCATTTCCAGGCCCGAGAGCTGGTCCTCGGCAGCAACCTCGAGCAGCTGCTCGAGACGGTCGCGCTTGTCGATGGCGGCCTCGGCGAGCGCGCGGTACAGCCGATCGGCGGCCCGGTCGCGCGCTGAAGCGACCGCTCGGGCCAGCACGCTGGCGCCGGGCAGCAGCACCTTGGCTTCGACCAGCCGTGCGGTCGCGAGATCAAACAGGACGCTGGGGCGCTCGGCGGTCGCCCATGCCCGCGCGTTCAGCCAGGCCGACAGCTCCGCCCGCGCGGAGGCCTCGGAGAAGTCGCGGTAGCCGTACTCGCGCTGGATCTCGCCGGCATGCTCGCGGTGGGTCTGCTGGCGCTTGGCGTAGTCAGTCAGACAGGCCGGGTTGACGCACAGCTCCTCGGCGACCCTGTCGGCGACGACCTGCGGCACCTCGGCCGGCCGGGTGAGGAACGTGCTCAGGAACCGCACGGTGCCCAGCTGCACGGCGAAGCCAAGGCGGTTGTGATCGCCGCGACGGCGGTCGATCGACGCCCAGTCGCGCTCGTCGAAGTGAAAGAACCGCTCCAGCTGCGCGGCTGACGGCGGCTCGGAGTACCGGCCGTAGGCGGCCAGATCGCGGCCGCTCAGGAAATCGACCGGCACGGCCGATCAGCCGGCCGCCTGGCCGCCGGTCACGACTCGCCGTCTCGCCCCACGGCCGGTCTGCCATCCGCGGTCACCGCCGCCGCCGGGCGGGGCGGCAGATGCCGGTACAGGCTCGTGCGCGGGATCCCGGTCTTCTCGATGATCTCGGCGATCGTGTCGCCCTGATCGCGGAGATGCGCCGCCCACTCCAGTTTCGATGCATCGACCAACACCGGCCGGCCGACGCGCCGACCCTTCGCGGTCGCGACCGCGCGGGCGTGCGCAGCGCGCTCCATCGTGTACGTCCGCTCCATCTGCGCGAACAGCGCGAGCAGCACGACGGCAAGCTGAGCCATGGGGTCGTCGGGATCTGTGGAGTCGATCTTGATCGGGTCGGCGAGGTTCCGCACGCCGACCCTCCGCGCAGTGAGGTCATGGATCATGTTCAACGTGTCGCGGACGGTGCGGCCGAGGCGATCGAGCGTGTGCACGACGATGACGTCGCCCTCGCGCGCGTACGCGAGGACTTCTTTGAGCCCGGGGCGGTCGATCGTCGCGCCGGACTTCTTGTCGACGTAGATCCGCTCGCGCGGGATGCCAGCTTTCTCGAGGGCATCGATCTGCCGATCGAGGTCCTGCTTCACGGTCGAGACGCGCGCGTAGCCGATATCCATGACCTCAACGTACCGGAGGTCGTGGATGTACGCGCTAAGCGGGATGGTATTTCGGGACCGATCTCTGGGACACGTGCAGGCCAGCGTTCACCGAAGCCGCCGGGAGCGCTCAGAACCTGTCCCACTTCCTAGGAAGCGGGACGAGCGAAAAGCAGTAGCCACAAGGGTCAAAGCAGAAGCGAACGCCGAGCCCGAGCCCTGCTTCGACATGAATCGCCCTGGCTTTGATGGAGGCTCTGGCGTTTTGATTTCGGCCAGGACCGTTTGGTCGTGGCGGGCAGCGTAGAAGCTTTGTTGGTGTCGTTCTATTTGTTGATGTTGGTCATCGATCCTGTT
>JBPCPC010000295.1:0-4445 GCA_050999585.1 Solirubrobacteraceae bacterium
GCCAGAACGTCTACTGGCGAAAGACTCGGAAAATCGCCTCCCCTCCACTACCACAGCCTCGCGCTCCGGGCACGCTGGCGCAATTCTTGGTCTCTTCGCGGGTTGCGCACCCGTAGCTGGGACCGCCGCGACGGGGATCGCTAATCGAGCAGTACGACTCGGGGAACAGGCCCCCGATGACCGCTTTGAAGTAGGCCCCGAAGTGTGCCTCTTGGCCGTCGGGGAGCCGGTAGGTGACCTTCATAGCCGGAACGCCAAGGCGAGAGCCGACGCACCAGCGGTTGATCTCGCCGGGGCGAACCTCTTCCGCCGGTGCCGGCCCAAAGAAGCCTGTGCCGGGCCCGTGCTCCACAAAGGTCCGCTTCATCGGCTCTCCGGTCTGATTCCTCGTGTTTCCCTGTAGCTCGCCGCCAATCAAGGGTGTCCCCTGGCACTGCTTTGCCGGGGCGGCCTGGCTCCCGGCGGTCGTCACGAAGCCAGCCCCGACCATGGCGAACATTGTCGCCACCCCGGCCAACGAGATGAGCCGACCGCCGCGGCCAAACACCGACCCGCGCGCCCTGGCGGCGACGCGGCTCAACGTCCGCTGACGAACCCTCTCAAGCATGAACTCCTCCGTTGATCCTCTCGGCCGCCGAGCCATACTGTCCGGCGCGCAAGATATCGATCCGACTACGCCTGTCAAGTGTCAGCTGTCCCCAGGGCAGCTGTCGGGGTGCTAACGCCTCTTCTGTGCCTGTGCGCTCTAGCAGGGCGGTGGCGCTCGCCAAGCAAGCCAAGCGGGTTTCTGCCACGTCAACACCGCGCCTTATCGCACCTCCTCTCGTCGTGTGCTGGATGAAGGCGCTTGGATGTACGTTCCCGAGTCGTTATCGGCGCCTTGTCAGCGATCGGGGCGCTCGGGTGGCAAGAGCGTGGTCACCGATTTGATCAGCGGGAGCGACCGGCGCTCGCGGCTCTGCGGGCCGATGACACTGACGTGCGGAAGAGCGCTCTCCGGACCCGCGGTGCCCTCCAGCGTGTAGCGGTCGATCTCGAACGGTTCGCTCTCCGATAGGCAGTCCGGGGCGCGCTGGATCCCGAAATGCAGATGCGGCGCGTCCGTGTTGCCACTATTTCCCACCAGGCCGATCGGTTCTCCGACCCGAACGCGCTGCCCGCTGCGCACGCGCACCGAGCCGGCTATCAGGTGCGCGTAGCAGGCGTAGCGGTCCGGTGCGATCCTCAGGATCACGCTGTTGCCCCCGAAGTCCCGGGGCGTTCGCAGCTCGGGGTTGCGCGAGGCCGGTGGGATGTCCGGTCGGCCGTCGACCACCGAGACCACCGTGCCGTTGGCCACGGCGTAGAGGGGGGCGCCGTAGGTGGGCCAATCGCTGTTGTTGCTCCCGTCACCGGTGTAGAACCGACCGTTGACCACGCGGATCCAATCGATCGCGAATATCTCCGGCGTGATGTAGTGACCGCTGGACGTCGCCAGCACGAACTGGCGATGCGCGGTGGAATCGTCGCAACACCCGTTAGCGTTCAGCCATCCGCTGCCGCGCAGCGGCGAGGCGATCACGATCGGGGCGCGTCGATCAACGCGCACGGCCGGCACGTCAACGGTCGTGGTCCCGATCACCGCCCGCAGCGGCGCGTCCGCCGGAACCGCGTACCCGATCCGATTGGTCAAGAGTCGCGGCACGCTGCGACCGGCCGAGGACGGCAACGCAACATCGACCTCGATCACCACCGTGGACGCCGGCCCGACCCGACCACCCGTGGGCGTGAACGTGCCCAGTCGGAAGGTCGCGGCGTCAACCGCGGCGCCGCTCAGCGACAGCAGTCGCCTCCCGTCACCGCCCACCTCAAGCGAGCGGAGCGTCGCCTCGGCGCTAAACGCGTTCGTGATGATGAGGTCGTATTCGACGTGCTCGCGGCCATCACTTCCCTGCACACGCTGCGGCGCGCCAGAAACCTCAACCCGCAGCGCCGACGTCGTCTGTGCATGGGCATCCAAGACGGTCCCCACGAGCGCCCAGACAAACAAAGCCACCACCACCAAGACGATGCCTCGCCACAGTCTTGTAGCGCGGACCGCTGCCACGACGCCCGTCATCGGTCGAACCATAACCGACGCGAAGAGTCCGATGGTTTTCGCTCACCGGCGCGACCCTCGATTCAATGTGAGCCCGCTACCCGAGCGCGAGCCAGCGATCAGCGGCTGACAGCCTAGACCACATTGGCTGATCCACCCACTGCCTGCATATGGCAGCGCGTTCAGTTCCGCCGTCACCAAACCGCAGAAGGCTCGCGGGTCCACACCGCACCGCGACACACCTGCCTTGCGAAGCAGAGCGGCAGTCAAGCGCGCGTCGATCATCTGTTGCGCATCGGACGACAAGCACGAGTGAGCCATCGATCGCCCGGTCCGGACCGTTGCGTAGGCAACGGGCGCGCTGCGCGGGAGCCCACCGGCCGACCCTGCGCCCGTCTTCTCCCACAGCGAGCGCACACCGGCGCGACTGGCACGATCGCATTCGTCCTGCGCCTGGGTCCGCGCCTACGATCGCCTTGGCGGCGACGGAGCACTCGTCTCCGCCACGCGAAATCCGAGTGCCGTACCTGCGCTGCCATCCTGGCGCACTCACCCAGCACTCCCGCAATCAAACCGGTACGCGCTCATCAGGTTTGAGACCCCGACGGCGAGCTGCGAGGCCGCGCCAGCTCTCAGCTGCAGGCTCACGTTCCAGCGAGGGGCCAACCGTCCCCGGCTTGCGAGCTACGCCGAGATCACAGCAGCGCTGTGGCGAGGCGCTGGAAGCGACTGCGAGCGCTCGTGAAGATCGTCGGCGTAGGCCTCGACCGCTTCGTGGATGCGATCCGCGGTCTCCTCGCGCGTGGTCCCGAGCGCGACGACGCCGGGCAGGTCGGGGATGTAGGCGCCCCAGGCGCCGTCCTCGGCTTGCTCGTAGATCACGACGTATTCGCTCATCGGAGGTTCTCCAGACCGCTTGCCTTGCGGATGCTACCCAGGGTGCCGATCGGGACGGTGTCGCTCTGCTTGCCGGCAACAACGATCCGCTCCTCGCCGTCAGGGTGTCGCCAGACCTCGTGCGAGCCGCGTTGGCGAACGATCTCCCACCCGGCGGCCAGCAAGGCGGCGCGGACCTCACGGTACTTTTTCGGCATCAGATCAGCCAGGTGAGAGCGGGCTCAGGGACGGGCAACGAAGCGATGCGCGACCGCCGAGGCGAGCGGCCGTGGTCGCGCACGGAGATCTGGCCGGGCGTCCGTGACCCGGCTGGACATCGTGCGCGCCACCGGCAGCGATTGACGAACGACAAGATGCACGCACGCAGACTGAGCCGCCCTGATCTCGCATCCGGCTCGATGCGGTTCCCGCGCGTTGAGATTGTGACCAGCCGCCCACACATGACCGCCCGCCGCTCAACCCTCGTCGCTGCTGCCAGCTTCCATCGTGCCCGATGGCCACCACCACCAGAGACATACACTCCACGCACTTGTCGTGCTGAAGTCGTCCCGAAGACGTCCCGGCCAGCAGAAAACGCCCTTCGTGGCTGGGGATTCTGCAGCTCCTGGAAGGCCCGGAGCCGCTCCCGGGACGCGCCCCGGGGACGACTTAGGACATCTTGGGACGAGTACCTGCAAATCGGCACATTTCTCCTCACGCGCTGACCCGATCAGAATCGGCAGCCGCGGGAAGCGCGAAGGCCTCGGCGACGAGCCGAGCGTCCTCTTCGCGCGGCGCGTAGTGGAGGTACTTCATCGTCGTCTGGATGTCGGCATGGCCCATCCACTCCTGCACGCGACGGATGTCGGCCTTCGCGATCATCCGCGTGCCGAACGTGTGGCGCAGATCGTGAAAGCGCAGCGGCCGGAGCGCGGCGCCCGCCAGCGCGGCCTTGTAGCGCCGACGCAGCGCGGAGCCGTCAACATAGGTTCCTACCGTGTTGGCGAACACCAGGTCGTCCTCGCCGACCCAATCCTCTCGACGGCCGACCTGCGCGAGCGCACTCGCGACGTCGGGCGCCAGCGGCACCGCCCGGACCTTCCCGGACTTGGGGGTCGTCAAAGCGCTGCCCGCCCATGACGCTCGCACCCGGATCGTCGAGCCGGCGAAGTCGACGTCACGCCAGCGCAACGCGAGCAGCTCCCCCAGCCGCAGTCCCGTGAACGCGGCAGTCAGGAAGACCGCGGCGTCCTGCTCGGAGGCGGCCGCTCGGACGAGCGCCCAGACCTCCTCGGGCGAGAAGACCTGAATGTCGCCGCTCGGGCGCATCGGGTGCTTCTCCACACGCGCCAACGGGTTGACCGGGATCGCCCAGACCACCTGAGCGCGACGGAAGATGCCGTGCAACTGGATTAACAGCTTGTTCTTCGATCGATTCGACAGCCCGGCGAGCGACCGGCGCCACTGCTCGATCTCCTCGGTCGTGACCGCT
>JBPCPC010000321.1:0-11017 GCA_050999585.1 Solirubrobacteraceae bacterium
AAAACAAAGACCGAAACCAGATCCGTTCTTGCTGGATAAGCCGCAGTGGGGCGCGCTACAAGCTAACCGACCACCACCACCACCCTCCGGAGCTGACTAACCAGGACCCGGCGCAGCCGGTCGGCCCCGTCCATGCCGCCAGTCCGCAAATGGGGCCGACCTGCGACCGCAGGTGTCCTTTAGCGACCACACAGAGCAAGAGCTCCGAGCGGCGCGAACCTCACCCCTGCTACTCGGCCTTGGCCTTTGCCTTGGAGCCAGAGTCCGAGCGCTTGGAGTCTGAGGACTTCGAGGATGAATCGGACGAAGAGGAGGACGACGACGAGTCCGAAGCGGAGGAGCTCTTGGCGTCCGAGGATTTGGAGTCGCCGGACTTCTCGCTCGACGACGACGAGGACTCGTTCTTGGTGCTCTCCTTGTACTCCTTCAGCTCACGCGAGCGCTTGCGGGTGCCGTAGTCGGTGTTGTAGAAGCCCGAGCCCTTGAAGTGCACGGCGGGTGCGTGCATGACGCGCTGGGTGGGCGCCCCGCACACCTGACACTCGCTCACCGGAGCGTCGCTGAAGCTCTGCATCGTGTCGAAGGTATGACCCTTGGTGCAGCGGTATTCGTAGATCGGCATCGCTTCATTCAGTATAGCCCTGGAACCTTGGCACTCGGGCACCCAGAGTGCCAACGCAGCGCGACCCAGACGACCAACGCCACCCCGGCGTCGACCGAGGTGACGGCCTCGACGGCCGCTCGCGACCACGGCGCTGGATAGCATCGTCGCTCGATGCCCACCGACGCAGTCACCATGGACAAGATCGTGTCGCTCTCCAAGCGCCGCGGGTTCGTGTTCCAGAGCAGCGAGATCTACGGCGGGATCGGCTCCAGCTATGACTATGGCCACTACGGCGTGCTGCTCAAGAACAACGTCAAGGGCCAGTGGTGGCGGGCGATGCTGCAGGAGCGCGATGACGTCGTGGCGCTCGACTCGGCGATCATCCAGCACCCGCGGACCTGGTTGGCCAGTGGCCATCTGGCCGGCTTCACCGACCCGCTGGTCGACTGCCGAACGTGCAAGCTGCGCTTCCGCGCCGACCATCTCGACGTCTCGGCCTGCGGGCGCAAGCCGTCCAAGCACCCGGGCGAGACGCCCGACTGCGACCTGACCGCCGCCCGCGACTTCAACCTGATGTTCGAGACCACGGTCGGGGCGGTCAAGGAGGAGGGCTCGACCGTCTACCTGCGTCCCGAGACCGCTCAGGGCATCTTCCTCAACTTCAAGAACTATCTCCAGTTCAGCCGCAAGAAGCCGCCGTTCGGCATCGCCCAGATCGGCAAGAGCTTCCGCAACGAGATCACTCCCGGCAACTTCATCTTCCGCACGCGGGAGTTCGAGCAGATGGAAATGGAGTTCTTCGTCCCGCCCGATGAGGCGCAGCAGTGGTTCGAGCACTGGCTGCAGCAGCGACAGGACTGGTACCTGAAGCTCGGCATCCGCCCCGACCACCTGCGCTTGCGGGCACACGACCAGGACGAGCTCTCTCACTATTCCAGCGCGACCAGCGACGTTGAGTACCTGTTTCCGATCGGCTGGCAGGAGCTCGAGGGCGTCGCCAACCGCGGTGACTTTGATCTGACAGCGCACACCGAGCACTCCGGGCAGAAGCTCGAGTACGTCGATACCGCCAGCGGCGAGCGGTACGTGCCGCACGTGATCGAGCCGGCGGCCGGCGCCGACCGCGCGATGCTGGCGTTCCTGGTCGACGCCTACGACGAGGACGAGATCGGCGGCGAGGCCCGCACGGTGCTTCGGCTACACCCGCAGCTGGCTCCGGTGAAGGTGGCCGTGCTGCCGCTGGTGCGCAAAGACGGCCAGCCGGAACTGGCCCAGCGCGTCCACCGGGAGCTGCGTGAGCGGATGCAGACCGAGATCGACGCCAGCGGCGCGATCGGCCGCCGCTATCGCCGCCAGGACGAGATCGGCACGCCGTGGGCGGTGACGATCGACCACCAGTCGCTGGAGGACGAGACGGTCACGATCAGGGACCGCGACAGCCTCGACCAGCAGCGGGTCGCGATCTCACAACTCGCCGCCGAGCTCGAGCGACGACTGCGCGCGCCCTGGAGCTCGCCCAAGCTGCTCAGCTCGTAGGCGCCGAACTCACCGGACTCGCCGCCGGCGCAGGCCGCCGGGACGGCGCCCCCGCCACCACGCCGGCAGCACGCTGAGCGCGCAGACCACCAGCACGAGCAGGGCGAGCATCGCCACGATCGCCACGCCCGGCGCCACGATCAGCACGAGCGCCGCCGCCGCGACCGCCACCAGCCCATCGATCAGCAGCGGTCCGGGCGTCACAGCGGGAGCCTGCGGAACAGGGGACGCGGGAGGTGGCGCAGGACCGCGAACACGTAGCGCAGGTACCCGGGCGCCCAGACCGTGTGCGCCCGGCCGGCGAGACCGGCGACCGTGACGTCGGCGACCGCCGCGGCGGTGACCGCCATCGGCGGGCGCTTGAGACCGGCGGTCATGCGCGTGGTGACGAAGCCGGGGCGGACCACGAGCACGCGGACGCCGCTGCCGCGCAGCTCGTCGCTGAGACCCTGGGCGAGCGCGTCCAGCCCGGCCTTGGCGGCGCAGTAGGCGGCGTTGCCGCCGCGCTGACGCTCGGCGGCGACACTGGAGAGCACGACCAACTCGCCGTGGCCCTGGGCGCGCAGAGCTCGCAGGCAGTGCCACAGCAGCGAGCCCGCGCCCAGGAAACCCGTCTCGAGGACGTCGATGAAGTCGATCCGCTCGGCGTCGAGGCCCTCCTGCGCGCCGAGCGCGCCGAGCGCCAGCACCACCAGGTCAAAGCCGCCGGCCTGTGTGAACGCGTCGCTGACCGCCCCGGCGTGGCGATCCAACTCCGCCGCGGAGACCACAACGACCCCGAGCGCTGGGCATCCGGAGGCCGCGAGGGTCCGTGCCGCCGCGTCCAGACGATCGGCGTCGCGGCCGAGCAGGAACACTTCGACCTCCCGCTCTCGGCGCAGCCGAGAGACGATCGCCCCGCCGATCTCAGAGCTCCCTCCCACCAGCAGTACGCGTTGGGGGCGCGAGGCCGGCACCGCGCTCACCGCGGACCGTCCACGAGGCCGGTCCGGGACCCGAGATCAGAGCGCCAACGCCCGTCCGGGTCGACTCGGTCGCGGACCGATCGCCAGCGCTCCAGCGCGGGGTACATCGCCCCCACGACCCCCGGCGAGAGCCGTGCGTCCTTGGTCAGGTAGACGCGCCCGCCCGCCTGGAGGACGAGGTCGTCGAATCCGGACTGCAGGGACTCGAGGCCGGGCGCGCGGCCGGGCATGTCCAGCGCGAGCGTCCAGCCCGCCAACGGGAAGTACAACGGCGACTCGTTGCCGGCACCGAGTCGCTTGAGCACCGCCAGGTAGCAGGGCACCGGCGATTTGCGCAGCCGCGTGATCACGCGCTCGACGGTCCGCTCCTGACCCACGGGCACGACAAACTGATACTGCACGAATCCGCCGGCGCCGTACAGACGCGGCCAGCCGCCGAGGGCGTCGAGCGCGAACTGATGGGGGCCGAAGCGCTCCGCACGCCCGACCTCGTGGCGCGGCGCCCGCCGGTAGCGGAGCTCGTTGTAGGCTCGCAGCAGCACGGGACGTAGGACGCCGCGCGACCATCGAGCCGGAAGCGCAGCGCGAGCGGCCACCGTCCTTGACCCCGCGCCCCGTCCAGCCGGATCGGCGTCGAGCTCCGCGGCGCGAGTGACGACCCCGCGCGCCGGCGCTGCACCGAGCAGGTCAAGCCAGGCGACGCCGTGCTCGCCGCCCGGAGCCGACAGAGCGCTGATCGCGGCGTCGATGCCATCCACGCGTGTGGTGTCGACCGACACCCACCCCGAGCCGGCCGCGACCAGTTTGACGCGCGCCCAGGCGACCATCCCGGTCAGCCCCATCCCGCCGATCGTGGCCGCGAACAGCGACGGATCATGCTCGCGACTCAGCTCCAGTTCGCGGCCGTCGGCGGTCAGCAGGCCAAGCGCCTGCACGTGGTCTCCAAAGGACCCCGCGCAGCCGTGGTTCTTGCCGTGCACATCGGAGGCGATCGCGCCGCCGATCGTCACGTGCTGGGTGCCGGGAACCACGGGTAGGCTCCAGCCGGTGCCGGCCAGCGCGCCGAGCAGGCCGCCGAGGGTGGCTCCGGCCTGCGCGGTGACCGTCCCCAGCCGGCGGTCGATCGCAAACGAGCGCAGCAGCGTGGCATCGATGACGATGCCGCCGGTCAGCTGCGCGGCGTCGCCGTAGGCACGCCCCATCCCGCGCACGATCGCGCTCTCGCCGGGCAGCGAGGCGAGCAGCTCGGCCACCGCGCCCAGCTCCCGGGGACGCACCAGCCTGACCGACGCCCCCGCGCCGCCGCCCCAACCGGTGAGCACTCGCGGCACCGCCACGGGCGCAATCCGCGCGTCGGGGACTGCTGGGGCATGCGCCGTCATTTCAGCCGGTGGCATTGACGCTGACCGCGAACAGCAACACCCAGAGCAAGCCACCGGCGACGAGCAGCCAATCCGACGTCAGCAGCTCCTCCGGCGCTTCGCCCGCGCCGTCGCGGACGAGGTTTCCGTATCGCAGCAGGCAGAGCGTGAACGGGATCGCAGTCAAGGGGCGCCAGGGTGTGCCGTCGATGTCGGGAACCGCGAACGCCCAGACCCAGTAGGCGAACACTGCACCGACGCTACTGCCGATCAGGGCGAGATGCAGTCCGCGGCGGCTGTAGCGCTGCAGGACGCGACGACCGGGACGACCGGTCACCTGTGCGCGTTGCAGCTCGGCGAGTCGCTTGCCGGCGGCCACGAACAGTGCGGCGCAGGTGACCACGAGCGCAAACCAAGGTGAGATGGCGACCGAGGCGGCCACGCCGCCGGCGATCGCCCGCAGGATGAAGCCAGCGGACACGGCGGCCAGGTCAAGCGCCGGCAGGCGTCGCCACACCCAGGTGTAGCTGAGGCTCAGCGCGACGTAGCCAAGCCCGACCACGAGCAGCAGCGGGCGAACCGCCGCACACAGGATCAGCCCGGCCGCCAGCCAGGCGACTCCGGCCAGGATCGCTTCGGCCGGCAGCAGCTCTCCGGCCGCCACCGGGCGCAGACGCTTGCGCGGATGGCGCCGATCCTCCTGATGGTCACGGACGTCGTTGAGCGCGTAGACACCAGCGGAGATCAGGCAGAAGGCGACGCAGGCCAGCGCGACTCGCACCGGCACGCCACCGCGTCCGAGCGCGCCGGCCGCCCCGGGCGCGGCGACCACCAGCGCGTTCTTGACCCACTGCCGCGGGCGAGCCAGCGACAGCAGCGCCCGCCCACGCCCACGGGAGCCGTGGTCGGAAACGTGCTCTGAAGCATTCCCGTGTTCGGCCCCGGGAGCGACCGGTGGCCCGCAGCCCGACGCTCCCTCGGTGACCGGCTCGGAGACAGGCCAGGGGGATCTGACCCGTCGGGGGGCGTCGTGCATCGCCGTCAGGCTAGGCTCGCCCCCTCAACTGAGCCTGTCGGCCCGATGAGTAAGTTCTCAGCCTTCGTTTAGATCACTGGACGCGACGACTGCGAGCCTCACCGGGTGGCGACGACGACGAACCCACCTCGGCGGCCGGCGGGGCTCCCGCTCGGGCCCGATCCGCGGCGCCGGCGGCCGCGGCAACGACCAGCGCGCCGAATCCGCCGCGTGCTCGTGATCGCCGCGCTGCTCTTGCTGATTCCGGTGCTCGGCTCCTACGTGCAGATGCTCGGCCGCCCATCGGACTCAAGCCTGGGGATCCGCACCGTCGAATGGCTGCGTGACAACGGCGCCCGCGGCCTGGTCAACCAGGTCGAATCGACGTACTACTCGTTAAACGCGCCCGCGACGGGCGGTCCGGCGCTGCGGACGCTTCCCCATCAGCCGGGCGTGGGATCAGCGGCGGCCACGGCCTCGCGCCGCCAGCAGACCAAGCTCTATCGCCCGCCGGCAATCCGACCGGTGATTCATCCGGCCTTGGCCGGTGAGGGCATGTGGAGGCCGACGTTCGCCGGGGGCGGTCGGCAGCCTCCGGTGCTCGTGACCAGCTTCCGCCCCGACCCCTCCTATCCCCAGCTGGTCGCCGGCCTGGCCTGGATCAACAGCGCGCGAACCACCACCTGGTTGTACCCGGGACGGTTGGAGCCGGGCGTCGCGATGACCTCGCGCGGACCGATGGAAGTGCCCCAGGATCGCCGCCGGACGCTCGTCGCCACGTTCAACAGCGGCTTCAAGCTCAGTGACTCGGGCGGCGGCTTTGCCAGCGGTGGGCACACCTACGCCCCGCTCAAGGCTGGGCTGGCGACGATCGTGCGCTACCGCGACGGGCACGTAGACGTGCAACGCTGGACCGGTGGGCCCGATGCCGGGCCGAGCATCATCTACGCCCGGCAGAACCTGCCGCTGATCGTCGATCACTCGCGCCCGAACCCAAACCTCTCCGACGGACCCGAATGGGGCGCCACGCTCGGCAACGCGATCCGCGTCTGGCGCTCCGGCCTCGGGGTCGACCGGCGAGGCAACCTGATCTACGCGGCCGCCAACGACCAGACGGTCGGCTCCCTGGCGGCGATCCTGCGCCGTGCCGGGGCGGTGCGCGCGATGGAGCTCGACATCAACACGTACTGGACGAGCTTCATCACCTATCGCCGTGCCGGCGCGGTCGACCCGGCCAACCTGCTCCCCAGCATGGACCGCTCCCCGTTGCGCTACCTGACCCCCGACGATCGCGACTTCTTCGGCGTCTACGTGCGCTGAGCTCCAGCCCGCGCCGGTGTAGGCTGCCCGCGATGGCCGTCCGCATTCGCCGGGACACGATCGCGATGCCCGATGGGGGGGAAATGGGCTCGTTCGTGGCGATGCCCGAGGTCGGCTCGGGGCCCGGAATCCTCGTGCTAATGGAGATCTTCGGCGTCGGCGTCTACATCCGGGAGGCCGCCGAGCGCCTGGCCGCGCTGGGCTATGTCGCGCTGGCGCCCGATCTCTACCGCCGCAGCCGCCCCGGCGCCGAGTTCGCCCACGACAAGGCGGCCCTGCCGCAGGCGATGGCGGCCGCCCAGGAGCTCGACATGGGTGGCGCGATCGCGGACTCGATCACGGCGCTGGACCACCTGCGCGGGCTGCCCGAGGTCGACGGCCCCGCCGGCGTGCTCGGCTTCTGCCTCGGTGGAACGCTGGCGTTCGGCGTCGCCGGCGGCGCGGACCCGGCGACCGCTGTGGCCTATTACGGCGGGGGAATCTCCGAGATGCTCGACGACAGCACCGCCGTCGCCTGCCCGGTGCTGTTTCAGTTCGGCGGCGACGATCCGTACATCGCGCGCGAGCAGGCCGAGCGGGTCGGCGCGGCGGCCGCCGCCCGCGCCGGCTGGGAGTGCCACATCCACGACGACGGTGGACACGCGTTCGATAACTGGGACGCCCCGATGTTCCACCGCCCCGAGCCGGCCCGCCGCGCCTGGGCACAGACCGCCGAGTTCCTGGCTCGCACGCTTCCGGTCAGCGCGCCATAGGGTCAATCAACGCACGGTTGCGGTCCCGTGCACGGCGAAGCCACCGGCGACCGCCGACGCGCCCACGCTCTGCACCTCGACGTGGGGATTGGCGAACACCGTGAGCGTGGCGAACCCGCCGAGCGGCACGTCGGGCGAGACGACCAGCTGGCCGTTGACCGCCGCCACGGTGGCGTCGACCCTGGCCGTCACCCCGAACAGGCCGGCGGTGCCCTGCAGCGTGAGCTGACCGGCCGCCGACGTGACCGGGGTCACTGATTGCAGGATCGGCAGTGCGGCGCGCAGATCGGCCTCGGTGACCGTCGCGCTCGCCGTCAGCCGAGCGCCGCGCTTGACCAGCGTCGCGTCGTGCAGCTTGAGCAGGCCGGCGTCGACCTCCCCGGCGGTCACCAACAGCGAGCCCACCGATCCCGACTGCCGCAGCGAGCTCCCGAGCTTGGCCATCGGCGTCCGGTAGCGGCCCAGACGGATGACCACCTTGTCGGCGTGATGCCACAACAGCTCGATCGCGGGAACCGCGTGCACCTGCACCGAGAGCACCTGCCCCGATCGACCGAGCTGGTCACGCAGGCGCTGGGCGGCGATTCCCGGCAGCACGAGCTGGGCCACCCCCAGGATCACCACGACCAGCGCGAGGACGCCCACTGCGATCAGCCGGCGCATTGCTCGGCTGCCGTCTAGACCAGCAGCGAACGGGCCGCGGTGACCGCCTGATCCATCAGCGGCCGGACATCGAGCGCGGGCTCGGACAGCCGCCGGATCGTCACCCCGTCGGCCAGCGCGAACAGGAAGCTGGCGACGTCGTCGGCCGGGGCACGGAGTTCGAACACGCCCGCCTCGTGGCCGGCCCGCAGCGCCTCGGCGAGGCGCTCTCGGGTGCGCCGGGCCAGCGCGGAGAGCTCGGCGGCAATCTCGCGGTTGCGCTGACCGAGCATCAGCAGCTCATAGAACGCCACGACCGCGCTCGTGCCCTCGCCGAGGATCTCCTCAAAGCTGCGCACGAGCGCCTCGATCACCTCGTCAGCGCCGGCGGCGCCGGCCACGGCCCGATCCAGCAGTTCGGCGCGCACGCCGCTCTCGCGCCGCACGACCTCGACCAGCAGCCGCTCCTTGGTGCCAAAGTAGTAATGCAGCAGGCCCCGCGATACGCCTGCCTCGCGGGCGACGTGATCAAAGGTGGAGCCGGCGATCCCCCGCGCGGCGACGCTGGCGCGCATCGCCTCCACGATCCGGGTGGCCTTGTCACCTGACAGCTCTCCCCGTTCTCGCTGTTGGGGTAGGGAGGCGGCCTCCATCGCTGCGGAGTCTACGGTCCTTAAACGACGAGGGCGCCTCGTGGGCGCCCTCGTCGGCAGATCTCCGCTCGCGCTAGGCGGCGGTCACCGGACTGGCCGGCGGCGGCGTCGCCGGCGACGGGGTCGGCGGTGTGTACTGGAACTCCTCTTCGGCGCCGAACAGGGTGTCGAGCACCTTGGAGCGCAGCTTCTCCGAAGCGCCCAGCGCGACCGCGCCGCCGATCACGACGACCAGCAGCTTACGGCCGAGCCGCATTCCCTTCTTGGCCTTCTGCTTCTTGGGAGCATCGTTGAGCGCCGTGGCGGCGTCGCGGAAGGCCTCGGCAGCCGAGCGAACGTCCTTCTGCAGCTTCTTGTCGTCGATGATCGCCTTGTGCGGCGTCTTAGCCGACAGCAGTCGGTCATACGCGCTCTTGGCCGAGTCGATCGCCGTCGTGATGTTGTCCCGGAGCGTCGTGTCCTCGATCAGGCGCTGGACGTACGGATTGGCCTTGGTGATATTGGCCAGGTCGGCGGAATTGAACGGCACCGCCTTGGCAACTTTCTTGCGTCGTGATGCCATTGGTCTCCCTCGATGCGTGGGCTGGTGAATTGGTCAGGATACGCGATACGCGCTGGCCCGCCGGCGCGCCAGAGCGGCCTCCAGCACCTCGTCGACGGTTGAGACGAACACGAACCGGAGCGTGGCGCGCAGGTGGGCCGGGATCTCGTCGATGTCCTGTTCGTTCAGCGCGGGCGCGATCACGGTCCTGATCCGGTTGCGCTGTGCGGCCAGGGCCTTCTCCTTGAGCCCTCCGATCGGCAGCACCTGCCCGGTGAGCGTCACCTCGCCGGTCATCGCCACGTCGGCGCGCACCGGGCGCCCGGAGAGCAGCGACGCCAGGGCCGTCACCATCGCCACCCCGGCACTCGGACCGTCCTTGGGGATCGCGCCGGCGGGCACGTGGATGTGGATGTCGTGCTCGGCGAACCAGTCGACGGGCAGCTCGGCCAGCAACTCCGCGACGTTGGCGCGCACATAGCTCAGCGCAGCCTGGGCCGACTCGCGCATCACGTCGCCGATCTGGCCGGTGATCGTCAGCCGGCCGCGTCCCGGCATCGCCGAGGCCTCGATGAACAGCACCTCGCCGCCGACCGGCGTCCAGGCCAGGCCGGTGGCAACGCCCGGCCGCGACGTGCGCCGCCGGGTCTCGGAGTGAAAGCGGGGCTTGCCCAGCAGCTGTCGCACCTGCGGTCGCGTGACCGTCACCTTCCGCGTCGCCGTGCCCTCCGCCACCTGGCGCGCGACCTTGCGGCACGCCGCCCCGATCTCCCGCTCGAGCTGGCGCACGCCGGCCTCGCGCGTGTAGTCAGAGATGATCGCCCGCAGGCCGGACTCGGTGAACGTGATCCGGCCGGCGGTGAGCCCGTTGCGCTCGATCTGGCGCTTGACAAGGTACCGCTTGGCGATCTCGAGCTTCTCGGACTCGGTGTAGCCGGCAAGCTGGATCACCTCCATCCGGTCGCGCAGCGGCCCGGGAATCGTCTCCAGCGTGTTGGCGGTGGTGACGAAGATGACGTGAGAGAGATCGAAGGGCAGATCGAGATAGTGATCGCGGAAGCTGTCGTTCTGCTCAGGATCGAGCACCTCGAGCATCGCGCTCGCCGGATCGCCGCGGAAGTCGGCGCCCATCTTGTCGATCTCGTCGATCATGAACAGCGGGTTGTTGGCGCCGGAATCGCGCAGCGCACGGATGATCACGCCCGGCATCGCACCGATGTAGGTGCGCCGGTGGCCTCGGATCTCTGATTCGTCGCGCACCCCGCCGACGCTGATGCGCTCAAATCTCCGGCCCAGCGCGCGGGCCACTGATCGGCCCAGTGAGGTCTTGCCGACGCCGGGGGGCCCGACGAAGGTCAAGATCGACCCTCCGGGAGACGAGCTCCGCGCACCCATCAGCGAGCGCACCGCCAGGAACTCGAGGATCCGGTCCTTGACGTGCTCGATGTCGTAGTGATCCTCCTCCAGCACCTCTCGGGCATGCCGGAGATCGAGATTGTCTGGCGCTTCGGTCGACTTGGGGGTGAACGTCATTGTGGGAGCGGGACGCGAACGCCGGCGCAGCAGAGGTAGATGAGCGCGATCAATGGCCACGGTGAGTGGAACCCGAACGATCGGTGGCTGATCAG
>JBPCPC010000138.1:0-25335 GCA_050999585.1 Solirubrobacteraceae bacterium
CCACGGCGACGGCCGCAGATCATAAATCACCGCCTCATGCCCACGCGCACGCAGCCGGTCCACCACATGAGACCCGATAAAGCCACTACCGCCTGTAACCAAAACCCGCATGATCAGCTTTCCGGCCGGTAATACAGCGGCGGGCACGAATGGTTTCGCGCCGCCCAGTCGCTGTTGGGCAATTCGACGTCGTGGCCCATGATCCGATGGCACGGTTCGTCGTACACGCGCCCGGTCGAGCGCTCCAGCCAGTCGAACACGATGTACTTATAGAGCCCCGAGGTCATGCCATCGGGCAGCTCGAGCCGGCTGGCGTACTGAGGATCGAGTTGCGTGCGCGCGACCTCGTTCTTCCAGGCGACGATCTCGGGCAGCCGCTCGATCTGGACCAGGCCCAGCGCGGCGGTGAACTCGCTCATGCGGAAGTTCAGCCCGGCGACCTCGTAGCTGGGCTTCCCGTAGTTGCGGAAGCCGCGTGCGTGCTCGACCAGCTCCGGGCGGCGCGAGACCAGCACCCCGCCCTCGCCCGTGGAGATCGTCTTGGTCGCGTAGAGCGAGTACACGCCCGCGTCGCCCCAGGTCCCGGCTCGGCGGCCGTGCCAGCTCGCGCCGTGGGCGTGGGCGCAGTCCTCGATCAGGAAGATGTCGTGCTCGGCGCAGTACTGCGCGATCCGCTCGATATCAAACGCGATGTGACCGCCGACGTGGACCAGAAACGCCGCGCGCGGCTGAAACTGCTCGGCGGCGCGCTCGAAGTCCGCAAACGACATACATAGGTCCTCGCGATTGCAGTCGACGAACTGCACCTCGGCGCCGGAGCGGATCGCAGCCAGCGGCGTCGCCATGAACGTGTTGGAGGGGCACAGCACCGTCTCGCCCTGGACGCCGGCGAAGTGCAGCGCGGCCAGCGCGCCGCCCGCCCAGCTCGAGCAGGCGACCGCGGGCACGTCGTGATACGCCTCCCAGCCGGCCTCGAAGCGCGCGACCATGTCGGCCTCCGACCAGCGGTTGGAGTCCAGGATCTCGTCGATCAACGAGTGCAGACGCTCCCGGTCGCGGTGATCGAAGCCGATCGCAAACCGCGTGAAGTCCGGGACGCTCTGTGGGGAAGCAGAAGCGGAAGCTTGGGTCATGTATGTGATTTGCGCCCTGAACTGCGCGACCAACGGTGTCCTGTCCGCCGGCCGGCGGCGTCGGAATCTCGCGCGAGGACAATCTTTCCAGCCAGTGTGCGCTCTGGCAAGCCTGTCAGACAGGCAGGACGGTATCGAGTCTACGCCGTTTCAGCTCCGCTGTGATCAATGCCAGCGCGGCAGCGGTTCGCCGGTAGGAGTTGCGCGAACTGTAGAAGTCCGCGTCGTGCAGCAGGATCACGTCGCCCGCGATCAGGCTGCGCGACGCGCGAGCCGCGATCCGGCCCGGCGTCGTCAGCTTGCGCCAGTCCCGGCCCCAGCGCGACCACAACAACGGCGCGAGCTCCGCGGCCCGCGCCGCGCGCAGACCCGCCGGGCTGTAGATCCCGTACGGCGGGCGATGCCAGGCGGGCGCCGCGCCGACCGCGTCCTCGATCGCGGCCGCGCCGCGCGCGAGGTCATCGGCCACCTCGGCCTCCCCCATCCGCAGCTGCAGGCAGTGGCGGTGGCCGTGCAGTCCGATCGCGTGGCCCGCCGCGGCGACGTGGGCGAGTAGCGCCGGCCGGGGCTCGACCTGCTCGCCGATCACGAAGAAGGTTGCCCGCGCACCCGCGCGCGCGAGCACCTCGAGCACCGCGGGCGTCCCCTCGGGGTGCGGCCCGTCGTCGAACGTCAGCGCGACGCCGCGCGCCCCGGGGAGCACTCGGGGCAGCGACAGTGAGGCGGCGGCGGCGAGGTTGACCGGCGCGAGCAGATGACGGACCACCGCGAGATCATCGCCGACCCCGACCACCCCTGACTATTCGGCTTTCGTTTCAGTGGCCCGAGCGCGAGCGTCTCGGCCATCGGATGTGGTCTCAGCGGCCAATCGGCGCGGGTGTGGTGTCTGCGGGGTGAGACGATGCCCGGACAGAACAGACGCGGCGCTGCGCAGCAACGCGTGCTGGGCCGCCTCGGGCGTCATGGCGTCCATGGTGACCTGCCGGCTGGCGCTGTGGATCAGGTCGACGACCACGGTCAGCAGCCACTCGGCGGACAGCTCGGGGTCAAACGTGCCGCTGCGCTGGCCCCGCAGGATCAGGGAGCGAACGACCGCGATCGCGGGACCGGTGCGGCGGCGCAGCTCGGCCGGCGCGAGGCGCTGGTTGATGATGACCAGGCCTCGGTAGCGCCCGATCGTGTCCGACGCGGCGATCAGCACCCGCTCCATCGCCGCGCCGGCCGGACCGTCCTGCGGCCGGGCGGCGGTCAGCGCCGCGGTGACCTCCTGCGCCGAGCGCGCGGTCAACGCATCCATCAGGGCATCGCGGCTCGGAAAATGGGCGTAGAGGGTGACGCGCGACACGCCGGCCCGCGCGGCGATCCGCGCCAGGCTGGCCATGGGATCGGCGGCGATCGCGTCGGCGGTCGCGTCCAGGATGCGCGCGCGGTTGCGGCGCGCGTCGGTGCGGAGGGGACGATCAGACAAAACTTGACAACAATGTAAGAGTTTAGGCAGACGCGACCGACTCTCGGAGGAGCTGATGACAACCGAGCATGACGCCCTACCCACATCGATCGCCGGACTGGTCCACGGCCAGGTGTGCTACCTGCAGCTTCCGGCGGTCGACATCACCGCGTCGGCCCGGTTCTATGAGCGCGTCTTCGGCTGGCGCGTAGAGCTGCCTGACTCCGGCTTCGATGCGCCGGCCCTGATCGGCCAGTGGATCACGGACCGGCCCGCGTCACCAGACGGCGGGCCGGTCGGCTGGATCTTCGTGCACGACATCGCGGCAACCCTGCGCGAGGCCGCGGCGGCGGGCGCCACCGCGTGCGAAGGCCCGGAGCCGGACGGCCCCCGCCGGCTGGGCACGTTCACCGATCCGGCCGGTAACCGCGTCGGGATCGCCGCGCACGAGGGTGGTGCGCACGTGCCCAGAGCGCCGGTCCTGGATAACCGCACGATGCCCACGGCCACGGTGGTCCCACAGCTTGTCTACGACGATGTCGGGATGGCCATCGACTGGCTGTGCGGCGTGTTCGGGTTCACCGAGCGCTGGCGCGCCGGCGACCACCGCGCCCAACTGGCCTACGGCAACGGCTGCGTCGTCGTGACCGAGTCCCGGACCTCGCAGGTGCTCACCGGCCTCCAATCGGTGATGGTGCGGATCGCCGATGCCGATCGCCATCACGATAGAGCTCGCGAGCGAGGAGCCAAGATCCTCGGTCCGCCGACCGACTATCCCTACGGCGAGCGCCAATACGCTGCCGAGGATCTCGGCGGGCACCAGTGGCACTTCTCGCAATCGATCGCTGATCTGGCCCCCGAGGAGTGGGGCGGGACCTCCGGACAGGCGTATCGCGCGCCCAGCAATACCCCGAGCGACTGACGACGCGCGACCCCCGCCGTGACCGACCGGGGGGGCGAACACATCCCCTCCGCCGCCTCTACCTTGACAACGGTGAGCAGCTTCGACGCCCCGGTCACGGTCCGCCACGTGCGGTTTGCCAACGAGCAGAGCGGCTGGGCGGTGCTCGAGGCCGCCGGCGCCGACGGGCAGCCGGTGGCGCTCGTGGGCCCGCTGGTGCACCTCGAGCAGGGCGAGCGCGCCCACATCGTCGGCACCTGGGTCAACGACAGCCGCTACGGCGCCCAGGTGAAAGTGGAGCAGGCGCGGCCGCTCGCCCCCGAGGACCCCGCGACGCTGGTCGTCTACCTGCGGCGGATCAAGCACGTCGGCGCGCGGCGCGCCGCCGATCTGGTGGCCCAGTTCGGCGCCGCGGGCGTACTCGACGGGATCGACCGCGATCCGGCGGCCGCGTTCGCGCAGGTCGGACTGCGCCACACGCGCGCCGAGGAGGCCGCCCGGTCATGGCAGGAGCTGCGGGTCACGCGGCGGCTGCACCTGCTGCTGGCGCCGCACGGACTCGCCTACCTGGCGGCGCGCATCCACGAGCACTACGGCTCGGGAGCCCACGACATCGTCGCCCGCGACCCCTACTGCCTGACGAGTCTGTTCGGGGTCGGCTTCGCGATCGCCGACCGGATCGCCCACGCCGGCGGCGCCGAGCCAGTCGCCGGCCAGCGCGAGCGGGCGGCGATCATGCACGTGCTCGCCGAGTCTGAGCGCAACGGCTCCAGCTGCATGCCGCTGCGGGTGCTGCTGAGCTCCGCCCGCGAGCTGCTCGGCGGCGAGCTCGAGGAGGACCTGATCGACGGATTGGTCACCGACGGACAGGGGGTGCGCGAGCACGAGTGGATCTACCGCACCGCCACCGCCGAGCTCGAGGCCGAGCTCGCCGCCCGCGTCGACGAGCTGGTGCGCGGCGAGCCCGGCGAGAAGCTGCGCGACGAGCGCCGCCCGATCGAGCCCGGCGAGCTCACCACCGAGCAGCTCTCCGCGCTGCGCGCCGCCTTCGCCCACCGCCTGTCGGTGATCACCGGCGGCCCCGGCACCGGCAAGACCGCCTCGATCAAGACGATCGCCGCGCAGGCCGAGCGTCGCGGCGCGCGGGTGCTGCTGGTGGCGCCCACCGGCCGCGCCGCCGTGCGCATGACCGAGACCAGCGGCGTGCGCGCCAAGACCGTGCACTCGGCGCTGGGCTGGATTCCGGGCGAGGGCCCGACCCACGACGAGCAGGACCCGCTGAGCGGTGACCTGCTGATCGTCGACGAGACCTCGATGGCCAACCTCGAGCTGCTGGTGACGCTGCTGCGCGCCGTCGCCGATCACACGCACGTCGTGCTGGTGGGCGATGCCGACCAGCTGGCCCCGGTCGGCGCCGGCAAGCCGTTCGCCGAGCTGGTCGCCTCCGAGCTGGTGCCGACCACGCGGTTGACCCACATCTTCCGCCAGGCCGCCGACAGCATGATCGTCCAGGGCGCGCACGCGATCCGCCGCGGCGGGGTGCCGGAGTTCTCCCCCGGCGAGGGGATGCGGCGTGACCTGTTCCTGATCGAGCGTGGCTCACCCCGGGCGGCGCTGGCGGAGATCGTGTCGCTGGTCGCCGAGCGCCTGCCGGCCCACTACGGCGTCGACCCGGTGCGCGAGATCCAGGTGTTCGCGCCCATCTACCGGGGCGAGCTGGGGATCGACGCGATCAACCAGGCGCTGCGCGCGGCGCTGAACCCCGACGGCCAGCCGGTGCGCGGTGGGCGCCTGCGGATCGGCGACAAGCTGATGATGACCGGGCGCAACCTGCACGAGCTCGGCCTGATGAACGGCACCCTGCTGCGCCTGCTCGACGAGGTGACCAAGGACTCAGACCCCACCCACCCCGATGATCCGGCGCTGCTGCTCGGCGCCGAGGACGCCGTCTTCCGCCTCGCTCCCGAGGACTCAGATCAGCTGCGCCTGGCCTATGCCTGCTCGGTGCACCGCGGCCAGGGGATCGAGCTGCCGGTGGCGGTGATCGTCGCTCACCCGGCGGCCGGCGCATATTTCCTGCGGCGCGAGATGCTCTACACCGCCGTCACCCGCGCGCGCCTGGCCACGGTGATCGTCGGCACCCGCGAGGTCGTCGCCCGAGCCGCCCGCACGCCGGACACCGGTCGCCGCCACGGCCGCCTCGCGCCGCGGTTGGCGGCGCTGACCGCGAACGCAACGAAGACGGCGTGATGTTGGGCGCTCCCGGCCGGTCACGCGAACCAACTTTCGCGCGATTCCTGGTTGACCAGGTCGACCAAATTGTTATGCTCATCACCATGGCCGAACCGATACCGCTCAGCGAAGCCAAGACGCGCCTGTCGGAACTCATCCGGCGGGTGCAGGCCGGCGAGGAGATCGTCATCCGCCGCGGCGACACGCCGGTGGCCCGGCTCGTGGCCGAGCCCGTGACAAGCATCCGCCCACCCGGAGCGCTGCGCGGACGTGTCCGGATCGCGGACGACTTCGATGCGCCGCTTGCGGAATTCGGCCACCTCCGCCCGCCCCCGTGACCGATCTCCTGCTCGACACGCATGTCGCTCTCTGGTGGCTGGCCGGTGACGCCCGTCTGACGACCCGCCTAAGGGATCTCGTCGTGAGCGCCAACGCCGCCCGCGTGAGCAGCGCCTCAACCTGGGAGGTCGCGATCAAGATCGCGATCGGCAAGCTCGAGCTCACCCTCGACGCCGGAATGAGCTTTCCGTCGGTGTGCGCGCAACAGGGCTTCCGTCTGACCGCCATCGAGCACGAGGATGCCTGGGCGGTCGTCGATCTGGCGCCCTCACGGGCAGACCCATTCGATCGCTTGATCGCTGCAACCGCGCGACGACGCGGCTGGACCGTGGTCAGCGCTGATCCGGTGTTCACCGAGCTCGGCGTCCCGGTGATCGGACCGTAGCCCGGGCCGCGCCGGCATGGATGGCGCTCTAGTTGTTGATTCGCATGTTGACATGCGAATACGGATGTCAGGCTGGCCGATATGCCGAAGACCGTGCGGATCCGCGACCTGGATGACGAGGTGTACGCGCGCCTGGCCCAGCGAGCTGCCGAAACCGAAGTCAGCGTGCCGGAGCTCCTGTGTGCCGAGTGGCGCTTGGCCCGATGCTGGTGGTTGACGCCTCCTGCCTGTGCGAGGTGTTGATCGGAGGTCCGGGTGCCGAGACGATCAGCCACCGGCTTGCCGCGGACACCGATCATGCGGCCCCACACATCGTGGACGTCGAGGTGTTCGGCGTGCTGCGCCGAGAGCCCGGCGAGGCCGCCTGGATCGCATCGCTCCCGACTACGAGCACCATCGGGTCGCCAGCCGCCTGCTGGCATGGGTGCAGGAACGCGAGCGTGGCCACGAGCGCCATCGCCAATACATCGGCGCCGACAACGCCCCGCGCAGGTGCTCCTGCGCCGTCACCGACGCGGGTAGGCTTGCGCCAGGATGGCCACCACCACCGAGCTGCCCGGTCTCGACGCCGCGGAGCGGCGCCGGGCGCCGGCCGCAGCGGCTCCGGTACACGCACAGCTGATGAAGGCGGTGCTCAGCCGCGAGGCGTTCAGCGATCCCGACTGGCTCTACGAGCGCAAGCTGGACGGGATCCGCTGCCTCGCGATCCGTGATGGCGACGCGGTCAGGATGCTGTCGCGCAACGATCTCGATCTCAGCGCTCGCTATCCCGAGCTGTGCGACGCCCTCGCCGCGCAGCCCCACCGGCGGTTCGCCGTCGACGGGGAGGTCGTGGCCTTCGATCGGAACCAGACCAGCTTCGCCCGCCTGACCCAGCGCGGTCACCGCAACGTGAAGGTCTTCTACTACGTGTTCGACATCCTGTGGTTTGACGGCTTCGACGTCGAGGGGCTCGGCCTGCGAGCGCGCAAGCGCCTGCTGCGGGCCGCGCTGCAGTCCACCGGATCGCTGCGCCTGTCCACCCACCGCAACCGCGACGGCGAGGCGATGTTCGCCCATGCCTGCCGGCAGGGCTGGGAGGGGGTGATCGCCAAGCGCGCCGAAAGCCCCTACCGGGCGACGCGCTCACGCGACTGGCTGAAGTTCAAATGTGAGGCCGGCCAGGAGCTGGTGATCGGCGGCTTCACCGCGCCCCGCGGCAGCCGCACCGAGCTCGGCGCGTTGCTGCTCGGTTACTACGACGGCGGCGAGCTGCACTACGCGGGCAAGGTCGGGACCGGCTTCGATCGCCAGGCGCTCCGCGAGCTGGGCGGCCTGCTAGGTCCGCTGGAGCGGGCCACCGCGCCGTTTGCCGACGCCGGCTCGATCCGCGAGCCCGGTGTGACCTGGGTGACGCCGAAGCTCGTCGCGCAGGTGGCGTTCACCGAATGGACCCGCGCCGGGCGCCTGCGCCACCCCCGCTTTCAGGGACTCCGCGTCGACAAGTTCGCCGAGCAGGTGGTCCGCGAGCGATGACCGAGACGATCGGCATCGGCCGTCGCCGGGTCGCGCTCAGCCATCCCGACAAGGCACTATTCGCCCGGCCGACGATCACCAAGCTGATGCTCGCGCGCCACTATGAGCACGTCGCCGCGGCGATGCTCCCGCACGTACGCGACCGACCGCTGGCGCTGCAGGCGTTCCCCAACGGAATCGCCAAGGGCGGCTTCTTCATGAAGTCCGTGCCAAAGTACTTCCCGGACTGGATCGCCACCGCCACCGTGCCCAAGAAGGGCGGCACGCTGACCCAAGTCCTGGCCCGGGATGCGGCGACGCTCGTCTATCTCGCCGGCCAGAACGTGATCACCCCGCACGTGTGGCTGTCGCGGGCCGACCGCCCGCGCGAGCCCGACCGCCTGATCATCGACTTCGATCCCGCACCGGGGGTCGGCTTCGCTCAGATCCGCGCGGCCGCGCGGACTGCCGGCGAACGTCTGCGCGACGCCGGTCTGGTGCCGCACGCGATGGTCACCGGCTCACGCGGAATCCATGTCCTCTGTCCGCTGCGGCGCGGACCGTCATTCGGCGACGTCCACCGTCTCGCCCGCGCACTCGCGGAGCAGATGGTGGCGGCCGATCCCAAGCACCTGACCCTCGAATGGCACCGCGACGAGCGCGGCCGGCGCATCTACCTCGACGTCAACCGGATCAACTATGCGCAGCATGCCGTGGCCCCGTATGGAGTCCGGCCGCGGCCACGGGGCCCGGTGGCAATGCCGATCCACTGGGACGAGCTCTCTGACGCCACGCTGCGCCCGGACCGCTGGACGATCGCCACCGCCGCCGACCGGTTGCGCAGCGAGGGCGACGCGTGGCAGGGACTGGGGCGCAGCGCCCGCAAGCTTCCGCCGCTCGCTACCTTGTGAACGATGAGCGAGGCACCCCGGCATCCCGCGATCCTGGCCTCAGACGCCGAACGAGAGCGCACCGTCGGCCAGCTGCGCCAAGCGGTCGTCGACGGACGCTTGACGCTTGACGAGTTCAGTGACCGCGTCGGACTCGCTCAGGTGGCGCGGACCGACCGCGACCTGGCGCTTCTCGGCTCCGATCTCCCGGCGACGCCGAGCGCGCTGGAACCGGCTCAGTCTGAGCGCCACCTGGCGGTGTGCTCGCGGGTGGCGCGCTCCGGCCTGTGGGAGATC
This sequence comes from Solirubrobacteraceae bacterium, assembly GCA_050999585.1. GTDB lineage: Bacteria > Actinomycetota > Thermoleophilia > Solirubrobacterales > Solirubrobacteraceae > Palsa-465. Next base: position 9,119 of record JBPCPC010000138.1, read on the forward strand.
CCCGAGCGGTCCGCCTACCGTTGCCTGTTTGGCACCGTCGAGCTTGACCTCGGGCAGGCGCGCCTCGCCGGTCCCGAGGTGCAGTTCGACATCTACAACCTGTTCGGCACGGTTACACTGATCGTCCCCGAGGGGATCCGGGTCAGCGTCCAGGGCGGTGGCGTGTTCGCCAGCCAGATCATCCAGTCCCCGTCCGCGCCGCCGGTCCAGGATGCGCCGCTGCTGCGAGTCAACGTCCGTGGACCCGGTGGGACGCTGCACGTGCGCAATCAGCGCGAGCGCCCGAACCGCTGGGCCCAGCTCCTGGGCAAGGGCGAGCCGCCGGCCTGAGTGCGAGCCCTCGCCGGCTGCGAGAGACGACGAGCGATGCTGATCGCGGTCACCGACCACGCGGCGGAGCGCTTTCGCCAGCGGATCCGGGGCACGCTCGACGCCAAGACCGAGATCGCCTCCCGCGTGGCCAAGGCCTACGCCGCGGGCCGGACCGCTCCGGGGGAGCGCGGCGCGATCATCGTGACCGACGTCGGGCGACGCGGGCTGGTGTTCGTCTGCCGCCCAGAGGGCGACGAGCTGGTCGTGACGACGCTGTGGGAGCGCGGTGAGGCGGCCGCCGTGCCCAAGCGCTTCACCGATGCGTTGCGTCGCGACGACGCGCACGTGGCGCAGAAACGCCCCCAACGCGACCAAAGCTAGGCTGAGGGCGCGATGAGTGAGATGCCAACGCGCGCGCTGGGCGGTTCGGGCCTTCAGGCCTCGGTGATCGGCCTGGGCTGCAACAACTTCGGCCGCCGGATCGATGTGGCGGCGACGCGGGCGGTCGTCGACGCTGCGCTTCAGGAGGACGTGACGTTCTTTGACACCGCCGACATCTACGGCCGCGGCCAGAGCGAGGAGTACCTCGGCGAGGTGCTGCAGGGTCGCCGCGATCAGGTGCTGCTGGCCACCAAGTTCGGCATGGACATGGGCGACGACAAGGGCCCGCGGGGATCGCGGGCCTACATCGAGCAGGCCGTGGCGGCCTCTTTGCGTCGGCTGCAGACCGACATGATCGACTTCTACTGGTACCACGCGCCCGACAAGCAGACGCCGATCGCCGAGACGCTCGAGGCGCTGCACGATCTCGTCACCGCCGGCAAGGTCCGCGCGATCGGCGCCTCGAACTTCGACGCCGCCATGCTCCAGGAGGCCGACGACGCCGCCCGCGAGCGCGGACTGACGCCGTTCAGCGCGGTCCAGAACGAGTACAACCTGCTCGTGCGCGATGCCGAGGTCGACGCGCTGCCCGCCTGCGAGCGGCTCGGCCTCGGGTTCGTTCCGTTCTATCCGCTGGCCTCGGGACTGCTCACCGGCAAGTACCAAGCGGGCGAGCCGGGGCCGCAGGGGGCACGGCTGAGCGATGGCGACGAGATCGCCACCGACGCCCAGTTCGCCCTGGTCACCGTGCTGCAGGAGTACGCCCGTGAGCGCGGCGTCGCCCTCTCCGACGTGGCGATCGGAGCGCTGCTGGCAAATCGCACGGTCTCCACGGTGATCGCCGGGGCGACTCGGCCCGAGCAGGTGCGCGCCAACGCCGCCGCGGCTCGGTGGCGTCCCAGCGCCGACGACCTGGCGGCGCTCCGCGAGCTGCTGGCCTCGCACCCGGCCTGACCCCGCAAGCGGACTGGCAGCCGAGCGGACCGCTTTTAGATCGTCGCGCTGCTCGGCGACCGCGGGAGCACGCTACATCGACGCGTTCTGGAACGTGGTCAACTGGTCCAAGGTCGCCGAACTGTTCAGCGCCGCCGGCTGACGCCCGGCGTGCCGCGCGGCATGCCTGGGGCGCCAATCACCAGACCCGCCGCAGATTTGGCGCAGGCTGCAGGCTGCAAGAGCGATCTGCGACAGATCCCCGCCACCACTCTGGATTTGTCGCATCAAACACGCAGGACGCACGTTTCGGTCAACGCCCGCGCCTGCCCCAGCCAAAGGCAACCCCCACGCAGATGTACCTCCCACGCTGACCTCGCGATCAAAGAACGAGCACTGGCCCGCACAAAGCCACTGGACAGCAAACCCGGCCGCTACCGGCCCGCCAGACGCGCTCCTCGGATTCCTGGTTGGACTGTGACCGCGTTGTCCCCGTCTCCGGTGGTGCCAGCAGCAACGGTACGACTCGGGGTCGGGGATCGGCGGGTGCGGTTCTGGCGGATCGCGAGAGCCGCTGCGATACCCGCCTGGTGTCGATGCGAGGCTTCGGCCACGAGGCGAGGCTGTGTCCCGCGAGGGAGGCCCCGCGCCCGTCGGTCACCCGGACGCGATGCCACGTCCGATAAACACGACGCCGACGAGGATGCCCAATGGCACCCAATCCGCGGTCAGCGCGGCGAGGATCGCTGACGCCAGGAAGACGAGCCCGACCCCAGGCTTCGCGTCCGGGCGGGCACGCGGCGGATCAGGGGCATTGATAGCTGATCGTCATCCTTTGACATGGCAACGGCCTCCTCGATGGTCTCGCCAGCCCACTGCTGTACTGGCTGATCGCTCCCGACACGGCGTAAAGATACCTTGACAAGCGCGGGCTGTCAAGATAGCTTGACAAGGTATGGAGCAAGTTCGCTCGCCTTTGCAGCTCGACCGCGAGGTCATGGCCCTAATGCTGTCCACCAACGTTCAGCTGGTGGCTGATGTGTTGCGCGCTGACGAGCAGGCCGCGGACCAGGTGATGCGGGCGATCGCCGCCACTCGCAGCCTCGACGCACTCGTCGAGGAGACCCTCCGCGGGCTCGTCGAGCAGGCGCGTGACGCCGGCCACACGTGGGCCGAGATCGGCGAACTGCTGCGCGTCAGCCGTCAGGCCGCGTTTCAGCGTTTCGGCGGCGGACCTCGCACCACCTCGGGAGACAGGCCGGCTGCGACCCCGATGGATGGCGCGGTCGAGCATGCCCTCCCGGTGCTTGAGGCGTTTCTCGACGGACGCTTTGAGGATGCGCGCGCTCGATTCGGTAAACGGATGCTCGAGGCCATCTCGCTCGAACTGCTGGCCGACGTCCGCGAGAAGGTGCGCCGCGAGGCCGGCGAGGTTCAGGCGCTCGGTAGCCCGCGGGTGTCGGTGCGTGACGGCTACACGGTCGTTGACATCCCGGTCGCGCTCGAACGCGCCGACGGGATTGGCCGCGTCGTGATCGATGCCGACCAGCAGGTAGCGGGCTTCTTAGTACGCCCAGCGGAGTCGGTCTCGTGAACGGGCGTCCTCCGCAACTGTCCCCGCACCGGCTGCTGGCGGGGCTCGTGCTGCCTCTGGTCGCCTACACAATCATCCGCGCCGTGATCGGCTCGGCCACCGGCGCGCTTGCGATCACCACCGCAATGCCCGCGATCTGGCTGGTCGTCGTCGGAATTGCCCGCCGCCGGCTCGACCCGGTCGCCGTCATCGTCCTGGTAACGACCGTGGTCGCGCTCGCCGCCTTCGCGTTCACGGGCGGCGACCCGCTGGCGCTCAAGCTACGCCGGGGCGCCGTCACCGGCCCCATGGGAATCGCTGCGCTCGCCTCAGTCGCACTTGGTCGTCCGGTCCTGCTGCTTGTGGCCGAACACGTGGCGAAGCTGAACCCCGACCGCCGAGCGGAGATGGAGGCTCGACTGGCAAATCCGCGGCGCCGGCGCGTGGCCACGATCCTCACCGCGATCGTCGGCGCATTCTTCACGCTCGACGGCGCCAGCCAAGTTGCGCTCGCACTTACTGTCCCGACTGGCAGCTTCGTCGCCGATTCCACCGCGGCACGAATCATCATCGTCGGCACGGGCCTGGTCGTCACAGCCACCTACCTCCGCCGCCAAAAGCAGCGCCAAAACCCAGTCTCCGCCAACCCCGGTTAGGCTCGAGCCACCAGAAGGCTTGGCAGAGCTGAAGCAGTACATCTTCACGTTCCACGACTCGTCGTTCGGATGCGTCGCCCGGGGCGTGAGCGCCACCGATGTCGAAGCGCCGCTCGGCCAGCGTCGTCCGTGCTCCTGCTTATGTGCCCCCACGCGCGCACCGACCCAGCAACACCGTGCATCTCAACCCCGAGAGGACATAAGCGGAGAGTTCCCATGATCGTCATCACGTACGGTCGACCCGGGGCCTAGAGGTCAGGCCGTCACGGCCTCGGCGGCGGGTTCGCGGCCGCGACGCCGGGCGGTCCGCGCGACGAGCAGTACGGCCGCGCCGGCAGCGGTCGCGATCTCAAAAATCCACCCGCGCTGAAACAGGACCAGGCGATCGGGATGCTCGCTGGCCAGCAGCGCCACCAACCCGGCGACGCCAACCGCGCTGCCCACCTGGCGGGCCATGTTGAGCACCGCGCTGCCTGTCGTGGAGCGCTGCGCCGACAGCGTGCTGGCGGCCGCGAACAGTGGCGCCTGGGTCAGCCCGGCGCCCGCCCCGCCCAGCAGCATCCCGGGGAGAAAGGTCGTCAGATAGGCCGGATGCGCAGGCGCGACCAGCAGCCAGAACAGCGCCGAGCAGGCAGTCGCAGTGGTCCCGACGATCGCGGGCGCGGTGCGGCCGAAGCGTGCCGTGATGCGCCCGCTGTTGATCGCAAACGCCGCCGAGGTCATCGGCCCGGGCGCGATCGCCAACCCCGTCTTCAACGCGCTGTAGTGCCACAGGTCCTGCAGATAGAGGACCGAGATCAGCAGGAACACCGCAAACGCGATGAACCACAGGAACAGCGCCAGCGTGGCGGTCGCGAACTCTCGGCTGGCAAACAGGCTCGCCTCGATCACCGCATTGGGTCGGGTGAACGCCCGCCGCGCGGTCAGCGCTCCGGACCCCACGGCCGCGACCAGCAAGCCGAGCACGGCCGGGCTGCCCCACCCCCAGGACGGTCCCTGGACGGTGGCCAGGATCAGCAGCGTGACCGCTGCCAGCAGCGAGATCATCGACACCGGGTCGGGCAGCCGGGCGCCGGCAGCGGCGCGCACCTCGGGCAGCACGCGCAAGCCCATGAGCACCGTGAACACGCCGAAGGGGAGGTTGACGAGAAAGATCCAGCGCCAGCTCAGCGCCACCAGCAGCCCGCCCAGCGGTGCCCCCGAGGTCGCGGCCACGGCCGCCACCCCGGCCCATGCCCCGACCACCATGTTGTGCTGGCGCTGGGGGAACACCGGCAGCAGCAGGCCAAGCGAGGTGGGCACGATCGCAGCGGCTCCCAACGCCTGGACCACCCGGCCGCCGATCAGGACCTCGAGCGACGGGGCGACGGCGCACAGGACCGATCCCGACGTGAACACGACCACCCCGGCGAGCAGGAAGCGGCGGCGTCCGTAGTGATCAGCCAGACGCCCGGCCGGCACCAGCAGCGCGCCGAACACGATCGCGTAGGCGTTGAGCACCCAGCTCAGCGCCGACAGCGAGTCGCCGTGGAAGGAGCGCCCCATCGCCGGCACGGCGACGTTGACGATGAACAGGTCCAGCTGCGCCATGAAGGCCACGGTGGCGAGCACGGCCAGCACCGTCCATTTGCGCGGATGTCCCTCGTCGGCCGGCCAGGGGTGCTGGCGGGTGGGCTGATTTGGTTCGGTCATTGAACTCATGCCGGGGCACCCTAGCACAGTTAGTTCGATGATTGAACCTTAGTTGCTATGCTCGAACCATGCCGCTCGCCAACGACTATCCGAGGCAGACGTGCTCGGTCGCCCGCTCGCTCGAGGTGGTGGGCGAGCGCTGGACACTGCTGATCGTGCGCGACGCCTTCTACGGGGTTCGGCGATTCGGAGATTTCGCCACCCATCTCGATATCCCCCGGGCGGTGCTCGCGACTCGGCTGAAGACGCTCGTCGCCGAGGACGTCCTGCGGCGAGAGCCCGGGCCGGGCGGCCACGACGAGTACGCGCTGACCGAGAAGGGCGTGCGGCTGTGGCCCGTGGTACGCGACCTGATGGCCTGGGGGGATGAGTACTACACGCCGCAGGCTGCGCGGCGGGTGTTTCGCCATGACGCCGACGACGGGACGCTCGACCCGAGCGGGCGCTGCGCGACCTGTGGCGAGGTCCCGGACGTGGCCGACACGGTGATCGAGCTCGCACCCGGGTTTGGCTCGTTCCGGCGTCGGGACGATCCCGTGACCCGGGCGATCGGAGCGCGTCACCGCCTGCTCGAGCCAGTGCGCGCCGGCGCGTGAACCATTCCCGCCCGCGCCAGCGCTGGTTTGCCGTCCTCATCGTCCTCGCCGGATGGTGGTTGCTGATCGGCAGCGCGAGCGCCGCGGTCCCGGTGGACCCCTGGTTCGCGGCTGGGATCACGCGCGCTCCGGGAGGGCCGTACCTGTATGACGCGCTGGGGCGGCGCCTGCAGCTGCACGGAGTCGACCTGGCCGCCAAATGCGGCGGCGGCGCGCGGCCGGCCCGGGTCACGGGCACCCCCTGCATCGGGCCGGCGGCCGGCTCGCAGCCGGCGTTCGTGCTCTCGCCGACGGCCACCGACCCCGGCCGGCGGTTCACCGCCGGCGACGCGCAGACGCTGGCGCTGCTGGGCTTCACGGTGGTGCGTCTGGGGATCGTCTGGGAGGGACTCGAGCCTGGTCCGGCGGGCGTCGGGCCCAATGACCCGCGCTACTGCGCCCGGCACCCGCCCGGCACGCGGTTCCCGTCACTCGGTGCCGCCGACCCCTACCAGGCCGGCGCGGTCAGCCAGTATCTGGCGCAGACCGACCGGATCGTCGAGCTGCTGCAGGCCGCGGGCATCCGGGTGATCATTGACATGCACCAGGACGCCTACGGCTCTGCGTTCTCGCATCGCTCGGGGCGCTCTCCGTGGAACGGCGAGGGCGCCGCGGGCTGGGCAACCTGCACCGGCGCGCGCCGACTGGGCGCGGCCACTGCGTACTGGGGCCAGGCGTACGTCGATCAGGCGGTGCAGACGGCGATCGGTCACTTCTGGCGTAACGACGTCCGCGGCGACCTGCAGGGGCAGTTCGCGCGCGTCTGGGAGGCGGTGGCCCGCCACTACCGCGACGACCCCGAGGTGATCGGCTACGAGGTCTTCAACGAGCCGACCAACTTTGCCTCCGCGGACTTCAGCCGGCAGCTGCAATGCGCCTACGCCGGGCCGGCGCGAGCACCGCGGTCCTGTGCGGGTAGCCACGTGCAGGCCCTGCGCCGCGGGCTGATCGGCGCGATCGAGCTGGCCGATCCGACCCATCTGGTGCTGTATGAGCCGACGATCTCAGCGACCCCTCGCCAGACAGACACCGTGGGCGTGTTCGAGCCGCTGCGGTTCCCCCGACTGGTGCTCGCCTTCCACATCTACGGAACGCCGCCCGCCGGCGTCTATGGCTGCCCGGGGAGCGTGTGCCTGCGTTCCGAGCGCCGGGCGATCGAAGCGGTGCTGCGCCTGCGGGCGCGCACGCACACCGAGCGCCAGCCCGGGGGCCCGGCAATGGTCATGGACGAGTTCGGCGGCGGGCCGAGCATCCCTGACATCGCCCACGTCGTCGACCTCGCCCGCCGCGCCTCGCTGTCGTGGAGCGAGTGGTCCGCGCTGCAATTGCACGATCCCACCGGAGCGCCGGGCGAGGGGCTGCTCGATCAGCGCACGCGCCGGCCGTGGCCCGCCAAGGCACGGGCGCTGTCGTTCCCGTATCCGATGGCGACCGCCGGCACGCCCGGCCCGCAGAGCTTCGATCGGGCCAGCGGCCGGTTTCGCTATTCCTACCTCGTCGATCCGAACGTCCGCGCGCCGACCGAGATCATCGTCCCGCCGTTCGTGTATCCGCACGGCTACAGCGTCGGGTTGCAGGGGGCGACGGTGACCTCCCCGGCCGAGGCATCGCTGCTGACGCTGGTCGCGCTCCCGGGTCGCCGGCTCGTGACCGTCACGGTGACCAGCAACGGGTAGTGTCGAGAGCTCGAACGCATCGACCGCTGGAGGCCCTCCGATGAGCACGCAGACCGGTACCCCCAGGCTCCGCGACCGCCCGGCGTGGAGTGCTCTGAAACAGCATTACGAGGAGATCGAGCCCCGGCATCTGCGCGACCTGTTCGACTCCGATCCAACCCGCGGGGAGCGCTTGGTCGCCGAGGGGGCCGGCCTGTTCCTGGACTACTCCAAGAACCGGATCACCGCGGAGACGATCGGGCTGCTGGCGGCGCTGGCCGAGCAGTCACAGCTGGCGCAGCGCACCCAGGCGATGTTCTCCGGCGAGCGCATCAACGTGTCCGAGAACCGCGCGGTGCTCCACGTCGCCCTGCGCATGCCAAAGGGCCGCACGCTGATCGTCGACGGTGAGGACGTCGTCGCCCAGGTCCACGAGGTGCTGGAACGGATGGCGTCGCTGGCCGATCGGGTGCGCTCCGGCGCCTGGACGGGGCACACCGGCAAGCGGATTCGCAACGTGGTCAACATCGGCATCGGCGGCTCAGACCTCGGCCCGGTGATGGCGTATGAGGCGCTGCGCCACTACTCCGACCGCGAACTGACGTTCCGCTTCGTCTCCAACGTGGACTCGACCGACTTCGTTGAGGCGACCCGCGACCTCGACCCCGCGGAGACGCTGATCATCGTCTGTTCAAAGACGTTCACGACGCTGGAGACGATGACCAATGCCCGCTCGGCGCGCGAATGGGCGCTGGCGGCGCTGGGCGACGAGGCGGCAATCGCCAAGCATTTCGTCGCCGTCTCGACCAACGCGGAGAAGGTCAACGCATTCGGCATCGACCCCGAGAACATGTTCGGCTTCTGGGAGTGGGTCGGCGGGCGCTACTCGATGGACTCCGCGATCGGCCTCTCGACGATGCTGGCCGTCGGTCCCGATGGCTTCGCCGAGCTGCTGGCCGGCTTCCACGAGATGGACGAGCACTTTCGCACCGCGCCGCTCGCGCACAACCTGCCCGCGCTGATGGGGCTGCTGGCGGTCTGGTACGGCGACTTCTTCGACGCCCAGACTGTCGGGGTGATGCCCTACGAGCAGTACCTGAAACGCTTTCCGGCCTATCTGCAGCAGCTGACGATGGAGTCAAACGGCAAGCACGTGACGCTCGATGGTCGCCACATCGACTATCAGACGGGCGCGATTTACTGGGGCGAGCCGGGCACCAACGGCCAGCACAGCTTCTACCAGCTGATCCATCAGGGCACGAAGCTGATCCCGGTTGATCTGATCGGCTTCGCCAACCCGCTCAACCCCCTGCGCGACCACCACGACCTGCTGATGTCCAACGTGTTCGCCCAGGCCGAGGCGCTGGCCTTCGGTAAGACCGCCGACCAGGTGCAGGCCGAAGGAGTCGATCAAGCAATCGTGCCCCACCGGGTGTTCGAGGGCAACCGGCCGAGCAACATCATCCTCGCCCAGCGCCTTGACCCGCGCACGCTCGGCAGCCTTGTCGCGCTCTATGAGCACAGTGTGTTCACCCAGGGCGTGATCTGGGGGATCGACTCCTTCGACCAATGGGGCGTCGAGCTCGGCAAGGCGCTGGCCCAACGGATCATCCCCGAGCTGGAGTCCGCCGCCGAGCCCGAACTGGACCACGACAGCTCCACCAACGCGCTGATCCGGCGCTACCGCTCGATGCGCGGCTGAAATCGGGCGCGGCGGCCGGGCTGGGCGCGGCGGGCGCTCGGGCGGGATGGCCCGACGGGGCGACGGGCGAGCGATGGCCACAAACTCCGTCGACTACCCGGGCCGCTCCCAGCCGCACGTGGCTCTCGCTGACACCCGCCCGTGCTTATTCGCTCACGCGAGCTCCCGGACGCCGCGCACGAGTGGATAAGCACGCTGCGCGTGCTTATTCGGCTCCAGGCGGCGTCCTCACCGGCGCGGCGAGCACATAAGCACGCCCCTGTGACGCCGTTTTGGAGAAACCGAGGCCGCAGACATCCGAGCCGACCGTCAACCCTGCCGAGGATCAGCCCGCCGGGAGGAGCACCGCGCCGCCGAGGATCAGCCCGCCGCGAGGACCACCGCGCCGCCGACGGTCAGTCAGCGGCGAGGAGCACCGCGCCGGCGGCGATCAGGGCGCTGGCCAGCACGCGCCGCGACGGGAGCCGCTCGCGGAACATCGCCGCTCCGATCAGCGCCCCGAACACGACGCTGGTCTCGCGCAGCGCAGCCACGACCGCCAGCGCGCCGCGCGTCTGGGCCCACAGCACGAGGCCGTAGGCGATCACCGAGAGCACGCCGGCACCGGCGCCCCGGACGAGCAGGCCCCGCGGCAGCTGCCGAACCGAGCCGCCGCCCCGGCGGACCAACCACACCGCCGGCAGGATCAACCCCTCGGCCACGAACAGCCAGCCGGTGTAGCCCAGCGCCGAGCCCGAGTGGCGCACGCCGATCCCGTCGAGCACCGTATAGGCGGCGATCGCCAGTCCGGTGAGCCCGGCGAACGTCAGCCCGCGGCGCGACGCCCGGCCCCGTCCGAGGGCGATCACGAGCATTCCGACCGTCAGCACGACCAGGCCGACGGCCTGCGCGCCGCCGATCCGTTCGCAGACGAGCACCGCGGCGGACACGGCGACGGTCGGGGGCGCCAACCCGCGGGCCACCGGATAGACCTGGTTGAAATCGCCGTGGCGATAGCAGCCGATCAGCAGCAGGGTGTAGATCCCGTGCACGGCCACCGAGCCGGCGAGGAAGGGCAGCGCGGCGCCGCGAGGCGCGGGCGCAACTACGGCGATCGGCAGGCATACCAGCACCGAGGTCGCCCCGATCAAGGCCAGCACCGACAGGCGGTCGTCGACTGACTTGACAAGCGCGTTCCAGGTGGCGTGCAGCAGTGCGGCGACGAGAACAAGCGGTACAACGGGCATTCACGGACCTCCTCCGAGCAGCTGGAAAGAAGGCCCTCGGGGCTTTTATCCCGTCAGGTGTGGCCGGTCCCGGGAGGCCGGCTGGCGCCGCTCGGTCCAGTCCCGGTCCGCCCTTGTGCGTGTGGGCGGTGGCGGAACCCTAGGCGCAACCGCAAGCTGCTCCCGAACCTAGCACTCCGCAGCTCGTGGTGACAGAGTAGGGCGATGACGACCACGGCAATGCCCTACACCCACCTCGGCGAGGCGCTGGCCACCGACTACCTGCTCGTCCGCGAGCAGTTCTCCGATCCGGAGTGGGACCGGTTCATCGCCACCCGCCGGTTCGTCGACGAGGAGGTGCTGCCGACGATCAACGACTTCTGGGAGCGGGCGCAGCTACCGTGGCCGCTGATCCGCAGGCTCGCCGAGCTGGGGGTGATGGGCGAGGAGATCGAGGGGTACGGGTGCCCGGGTCTGAGCCCGCTGGCGGTCGGGCTGGTGCACATGGAACTGCACCGCGGCGACGGCAGCCTGGGGACGTTCCTCGGCGTGCAGTCGGGCCTGGCGATGAAGTCGATCGCGCTGCTCGGCTCGGCGGCACAGAAGCAGCGTTGGCTGCCGGCCATGGCCCGGATCGAGAAGATCGGCGCGTTCGCGCTCACCGAGCCCGAACACGGCTCGGACTCGGTGGCGCTGGAGACGACCGCCCGCCGCGCCGGCGACACCTGGACCCTGGACGGCACCAAGCGCTGGATCGGCAACGCGACGATCGCCGATGTCGTCGTGGTGTGGGCCCGCGACGAGGCCGACGGGCAGGTGAAGGGCTTTCTCGTGACCACCGACTCGCCCGGGTATGCCGCGACGGTGATCGAAGGGAAGGGCGCCTCGCGCGCGATCTGGCAGGCGGACATCCGGCTGGAGGGGGTGCGGGTGTCCGAGGAGGATCGCCTGCCGGACGCGAGCTCGTTCAAGGACACCGCCCGGGTGCTCGTCACGACGCGCGCGACGATCGCCTGGGCCGCGCTCGGCCATGCCGTCGCCGCCTACGACATCGCGCTCACCTACGTCAAGCAGCGGGAGCAGTTCGGCAAGCCGCTGGCCAGCTTTCAGATCGTCCAGGACCGGCTGGTGAGGATGCTGGCCGAGGTGACCGCGATGCAGCTCTACTGCATGCAGCTCGCCCGGCTCGCCACTGACGGCCGCATGACCGACACGATCGCCGGCCTGGCCAAGCTGCACAACACGCGCAAGGCCCGCGAGGTGATCGCCCAGGCGCGCGACCTGCTCGGCGGCAACGGAATCCTGCTCGAGAACCACGTGATCCGGCACATGACCGACATCGAGGTGCTGCACACCTACGAGGGGACCGAGACGATGCAGACGTTGATCGTGGGACGCGACATCACCGGCATCGGGGCGTTCGTCTGATCGCACCAACCGCTCGTCGGTGCCCTGGCCGGCGACCGTGGCTGCGTACGCTAGGTCCATGTTCGGCCAGTCTCCGTGGTTCATGCGCCGCCCCCCCCTGTGGGCGCGCTGGGTCGTGTCGTTCGCGGTCGCGGCGGCCCTGCTCGTGGGGCTGGTGGCGTGGGTCAGCCACCACAACGGCAACGGCCTGGCCACGGTGAGCCCCAAGGCGGCCGCGCGCGCCAACCGCGAGGCGGAAATCGTCGTCTCCCAGGACCAGGCGCCGCAGGTGGTCGCGGTCGCCGCCGGAGCCTCGCGGGCGGCCGTCACCCACGCGATCCGCCGCAACATCACCACCCGGATCGCCACCGGTCAGGCCGGAGCGCCGCTGCAGCACGTCCACTGCGGTCGCTACCGCGTGCGCGGGGCGGCTGAGGGATTCCGCTGCACCGCCACCGCCGCCGGCGTCAACTACCCCTACGAGGCCGTGCTGAACTCCCGCGCGCACACGCTCACGCTCTGCAAGCACGATGCCCCGCCGGTGCCGTCGCAGGACATCCCGGTCAGCCGCCGCTGCCGTCTGTGAACGTCAGCGCCAGCTGACGCTGCCGGGCCCGCGGGAGTGCGGCGAGAACCTCACGGCCACGATCCGCGCACCGTGCGGGATCGTAAAGCCGACACAGCCCGTGCGCGTCTCCCCGGCGCCGATCAGGCTCTCGAAATCGGTCAGCTGCGTCTGGCAGACGCCGTGCTTGATGAACAGCGGCGCTCCCATCCCCGACGAGGTGACCACGGAGACGTCGCCCGACGCGGTGCTGTCGTAGGTGGCGCCCCGGTCCACACCGATCGTCAGCTGCACGCCGGCCGCGCTGGTGCCTGGCAGCAGCGCCGAACCGGTCCCCGCCAGGCGGTGAAAGACCTTGGTCACGGCGACTGACAGAACCGAGTCACCGGCATCGACGCGCTGCGTGCGGCCCACCGGGACGGCGCCCGCGGGAGCCCGAACCCGGTGGTGATGCCGGCGACGGTGAACCTGGGAGCTCGACGCCGAGACGGTGCTCGACACCGCGGCGCTGGAGCTCGGACCGGTCGCCGGTGACGAGCCTCCGCAACCGCTGAGGCCGCCGTCGATGACGGCGCACAACCCAGCCAGCACCAGGACCTTGCGCACGCAGGCATGCTTCCCCAACTTCCGGCGGATCAGACGCGCGGCGCTGCACATCGCCGGTCCGATCTCAGACGTCTGCGGCCGCCTCGCCAACGATGTTGCCCGCAGCGCAACCACGTTGGTAGTCTCGCGCCGATGCGACGTCACAGCCAGGAATTCGCTTCGGTCGGCGGCCCCCGTGCCGCGCCCGCTGGCCCGACCGGGGGCGCCCGCTAAGGGCCGGCGTTGCGCGTCGGCCTCGCGCAGATCGACAGCGAGCTGGGAGATCTCGCCGCCAACCTGGACACGGCGGCGGCGGCGATCGCCGAGGCCCGGGACGGCGGCGCCGATCTGGTCGTCCTGCCCGAGCTGTGCCTGAGTGGCTACGCGATCGGATCCTCGCCGTCCGACGTGGCGCTGCGCGCCGACGACCCGGCGCTCGCCGAGCTCGCGTCCGCCGCCGGCGAGGGATCGGTAACGATCTGCTTTCCCGAACTCAGCCAGGGCGGGCGTCTCTACAACAGCGCCGCCTACTTCGAGGCCGGGTCCCTGTTGCACGTACACCGCAAGCTGTATCTGCCGACCTACGCGGGCTTCGAGGAGCGCAAGCACTTCAGCGTCGGGTCGATGCTGCGGGCGTTTGACACTGGCCTGGGACGAACAGCGCTGCTGATCTGTAACGACGCCTGGCAGCCGGCGCTGGCGTTCCTGGCCTGCCAGGACGGCGCGGAGTGGCTGATCATGCCCGCCGACAGCGCCCACAGCAACCCCTATGACCTCGACGTCCGCGAGTACTGGCGCGACATCACGCGCCTGTATGCGCGCCTGTTCGAGTGCTACGTGGTGTTCGTCAATCGCGTCGGGGACGAGTGCGGGCTGCGCTTCTGGGGCGGCTCACACGTCGTCGACCCGTACGGCGAGATCGTCGGCGAGGCCCCCGAGGACAAACCCGCGGTGCTCGTCACCCCCGACCTGGATCCGGCCGCCGTGCGCCGGCGGCGGCGCACGCTGCCGCTGACCCGCGAGGCGCGGCTGGCGATGCTGCGCCGTGAGATGACGCGGCTGATCGACGAGGGCGGCGATCTGTAACCGACGTGATCGCGGCGCGGGCCCGTGAACTGGCTAGGTGCCGTCTACTTGTCGGCTTCGGCGGCAGACTGCAGATCGGCCTGCCGCGGGCCGGCGGCCGCGTCCTTGAGATCGGGCTCGACGCCCGCGGGCGCAGTGCCACCACCGCCACCGTCGGTCACGGCGTCGGAGCGCTCGCCGCCGCTGCGATCCACGCCGTCGGTGGTCGCCGACTCCTCAGAACCGGTCGTCTCGCCGAGCACCGAACTGCCGAGCTCGGGGTCGTCGTCGAGTATCTCGCGGGGGGCGTCTGAGCCGCCGAGCTCGGCAGGCACGATGCCGTCCTGCGCGTGGGCCGCCCACTCCCCCTTCTCCCGGGCTTCGTCGGGCCCGGGCGTCTTCCCGCCTCGCTGCTCGCTGGGTGTGACTGGCGGCTGGTCGCTCTCGCTCATCTTGTCCCTCCGGATCGGGTACCCCAGAGAACGGTACCTGACCCCGGCGAGCCCGAAGCCGCGCGACGAGCAACCCGTATCGGCTCACCGAACGGGCGTCGGCAGCCGCTGTGACTCCGAGTCGGCGTCTCGGGCCCGGATCGGAGGTCGTTCCTGGACGGCGATCGCGGCCACGGCGCCGTCTTCCCACGGTCGCACGTAGCGCCCAGGACCGGCGCGACCGGCTCGCTCGGGGAGGCGATTCTCCACCGCGGCGAGCACCGCGTAGGCCATCTCGCCCAGCACTCGCAGCGGCTGGTGGCGATTCTGGCGGCTGCCGAGATGACACTCGGCCAGGCCCTCCAGCCCGCACAGTCCCAGCGCGTCGATCAGCACCGCGATCTCGACCCCGTAGCCGACCGGGAAGGAGACCGCCTCCAGCAGCGCCCGCCGCGCCGCGAACTCGCCCGCGAGTGGCTGTGAGAAGCCGGCCAGCAGCGGCTGGTGCAGGTTGATCAGCGGCCGTGCCATCAGCTCGGTGACCCGGCCGCCCTCGTTCGCGAGCTTGACCGTGCCGGCATCCAGCGGACGCTCGAACGCGCCTTTGACCAGCGACACCGTGCGGTCGTGCAGCAGCGGTCCGAGGAGGCCCTGCAGGTGTCCGGGGTGGGGATCGGCGGTGTCACCGTCCAGGAAACAGACGACGTCCCCGCCGGTGGCCTGCAGTGCCCGCCACATCGCATCGCCCTTGCCCAGGGCCGGTCCCAACTCAACCATCAGCTCATCCTGCTGGAGCACGCGCGCGCCGGCGCCGGCGGCCACCTGCGCGGTGCCATCGCCGGGACCGGCATCGACGACCACCAGCTCATCGACCAGCCCGAGCCCCATCAGCGGGTCCACGGCCTCCCTGATCACCGCGCCGATCGTCGCCGCACACTCCTTAGTGGGGATGATCACGGTGACCGAGCTGTCGCCCTTCGCGCCCAACAGATCCTCGGAGCTGAAGTCCGCGGCGCGGTGGCGCCGGCCGGCGAACCACGCCGACACGGCCAGGTCGACCGCAAGTCCGTGCGCCACCCGACCGGTGGCGCGGGTTGAGGTGCGCACCCTGACGTCAGACGCGCGCAGCACCGGCACGCGGTGCTCGGCGAGGCGCTGCGCAAACGCCGCGTCCTCCTGCTCGGCCAGCGGCTCGATCCCACCGACGCGGCGATAGACAGCGGCGGTCACCCCAAGCGATGCGCCTGCAAAATGATGGTGGTCGGCCTCGGGATGCAGACGGCGCACCCGCTCCAGGCGAGTCGCCGCGTCGCGCGCGCGTCGCGCCGCCACCCCCGGCCTCAACCGCGCCATGTCTGCATCGTCGAACTCGATAAGTCCAGCCACCGCCCCCGCGCCCAAGGCGACGTGCTAGAGTCGA
>JBPCPC010000141.1:0-15968 GCA_050999585.1 Solirubrobacteraceae bacterium
CCACGGCGACGGCCGCAGATCATAAATCACCGCCTCATGCCCACGCGCACGCAGCCGGTCCACCACATGAGACCCGATAAAGCCACTACCGCCTGTAACCAAAACCCGCATGATCAGCTTTCCGGCCCGGGGCTGGGGTGTGTGGTCACACGGTCGGGCAACGCTGCTCAAGCTACGTGCCCGGGAGCGGCGGCACAACGGCCCTGAGGCCGATCTTCGAGCGGCCGGAACTACGCCTCAGGTCGCATGCGATTGCCACCCGGGTCGCAGGCGCCCGGAGCTCCGGCGCCCAGACGTGCCCTGCAGTGCCGGCTACGCGGAGGTGGCGCTCGGAGTCCGGTTCTCGATCGAGAACAGCTCCGCGGTGCCAGTCAGCTCGAGCAGCTGGGCGATCTGCCGGGTAGCCCCACGCAGTTCGAGGCCAACGCCGGTCGCGCGCGATGCTCGATTCGCGCGCAACAGCACGTGAAGTCCGCTGCTGTCCATGAATTGCAGACCGCTCAGATCCACGATCAGCCGGGGCTGGGTGCCATCGGCCGGGCCCTGCAGCGCACGCTCGAGCGCGGGCGCGGAAGCGAGATCGAGCTCACCGCGGAGCGAGAGCGTCAGCTCGTCGCCGTCGCGATCGGTCTGAATGACCAGTTGTTCGGCCGCCGAGTTTACGCGGGTGGGATTGGTTTCGACGAAGAGCGTACGAGGAGTATAGGAAATCGACACGGTCTGTGCAACACGACGATTCCGAGAACCGACGCGACGCGGGTCAGGCTTCGCCGCAGTCGGCGAAGCCCGACCCGCGGGGATCTATTTGCCGGCGCGCGTTCTGGCGGCCTTCTTCGCGCTTGCACTCCGCTTCGCCGCATTGCGCTTGCGGGTGCGTGCCGCCTGCTTGGCCGCTTCGCTGCGCCGCGACCCGCTCACTCGGTGTTCCAGTTCGGACGCCGCGGCACGCAGACCCTCAACCGTGTTTGAGACGGTCTTGGGGGGCGCGCCCTTTTTCGCGCGACCGGCGGACTCCGTGACCGCCCTGGCGACCTTCTTACGCAGTCCGCTCTCACGCAGTACTTCGAATAGGTCTGAGTCGCGTTGCTTGTTTGCCATCAGCTCTCCTCTTTGCTGGAATCAGGACTTCGGTTCATCGCGCACGGGCAGGTACGGCTCGCGATCGGCGGGGTGACCGGCCTCGATCTGACGGCCGCGTTCCAGCTCGGCATTGAGCTCGGCGCCGAGCAGAATCACCACGGTGGTGATCCACAGCCAGACCAGGAACACGACGCCGCCCAGCGCGCCGTAGGTTTTGTTGTACGACGTGAAACTGGAGACGTAAAAGGCGAACGCCGCCGACGCGATCAGCCACGCCACTACGGCGAGGACGCTGCCGGGGCTGACCCACGCGGATTCCGGGCTGGCGGACATTCGGACCCGCCCAATAGAGGATCGCCAGGATCAAGCTGACGATTAGCAGCATCACAGGCCACTTGACGATGTCGAACACGGTGACCGCGCTCGAGCCCAGCCCGACGAGGTTGCCCACCTGACGGGCGAGCCCGCCGGTGAGGATGACCGCCAGAGCGCTGACTGTCAGCAGGATCACCGTTACCAAAGTCACCCCGATACGGATCGGGATCGTCTTCCAGATCGGTCGCCCCTCCTCGACGTCCCACACGAAGTTGGACGCGCGCATGAACGCCGCGATGTAACCCGAGGCCGACCACAGCGCTCCGGCCAAGCCGACGACGAACAGCACGCCGGCGGTACCCTGCCCCGACTGGACGTTCTTGATCGCGCTGGTGAAGACCTGTTTCGCCGCGCCCGGAGCGACCTTGCCGAGGTTATCGATCAGGGGCTGCGTGGCGGAGTGGCCGATCAGTCCCAGGACCGAGACGATCACGATGATCATCGGGAAGATCGCCAGCACCCCGTAGTAGGTCAGGGCTGCCGCGAGGTCGGTGAGGTTGTCGGCCTTGAACTCCTTCAACGTTCGCTTCATCACCCCCGGCACCGCCGAGCGCGGCAGATCGGTCGGCTGCTCGGGCGCTGCGTGCTCCGACACGCCCGTCTGCCCATCGCCGTCAGGTGCTACAGGCTCCTCGTCACGCGGGTCGTGCCGGCCGCCCTCAATCTGAGCTTTCTCGTCTCCTGGCGTGGTCACGTGCAACCCGACCGCTACGCTGAGTGTTGCTGCCAGGCGTACGCGCCGGCGCCTGCCGCGGCAGCGAGCAGCAGGGTGCGCCTGGCACGGTGCTGCGGCGGTTCGGGCTCGTTGAGCGCACGAACCGCCTGGCTCAGAGAGCCTGCAGCTTGCTGGACCTGACTCCACAGTCGCCGGTCCTTGAGTGCCTCCTGCGCCTTGCGCCCCTTGGTGCGGTTCCGACTCGCGCGCAGCGCAGTGATGCCCTGGCCGATCTGGTCTTGGATGTAATCGTCGTTGAGGAGGCGCTGGATATACGGGGTCGCTCGTGACAGTTGATCGCTGACCGCCATCAGTCCTCCTTGGACTCCGGGCGTTCCTCGCCCGGCCACTCGTGGGTGAGCGTCGCGAAGCCATGCCGAGCGCCATGTTCGGCCAGTCCACGAATGAGTCGGAAGATGGCGCCCTCCAGCACCAGCGCCGCGGCGAGCTTGCCGAGAGACACCTCACGGTATTTGGGCTCGGGCGCGTCCTGATCGTCGATCGCCCCCCAGAGCAGCTCGAAGATCTTCTTGCCGATCAGTCCCGCCAGCAGACCGCTGACGATTCCGATCGGCTTGAACACGAGGCTCATCGTGTTCGACGCCGGCCGATCAGCAATCCCAGGGCGAACGTGCCGAGGGCGATCAGCGCCGCGGAGTTCTCCTTGGCCAGTGCCGTGACCCGCTGCCCGGCATCGGCCGCAGACTCCGGAGTTGCCTCCTGCGCCGCTGACACGAACTCGTCCTTCTTGCCGCTGAACGTCTCGGAGAACTCGGTGACCTTGGCGCTCGCAGTGTGCTTGGCCTCGTCGAGCGCGCCTTTAGCTTGGGCCTTGACATCCGTCTTCTCCGCCAACGCCGCGACGGTGTCGCCCAAGTGCTCACGGGTGTGCTCGATCTCCTCGCGAACCTGCTCCGGGGTGCGCGGGGCCTGCTCCTCTAGTTCCTGGCCTGACTCGCTCTGTTCTTGGTCCATTGCACGTCCTCCTTCACGCTCTCGGTCGCTTGCTCGGGTACCGGCGGGACCGCCTGCTGGATCTTCGATTTGCCCATCAGCGCCAGCAGTCCTGCCGCCGCGCCATAGACGGCGGCCACGATCAGCGCCGCCAGCCAGCCAACTACCGCGGTGCTCAGCGCGAGCACGAAACAGGCGGTGAGCGCGCCTGCGGCGTACAGCCCGAGGATGCCGGCGCCGCCGAACATCCCGGCACCGATCCCGGCGCGTTTGCCTTTCTCGCCGAGCTCCAGCTTGGCCAGCTCGAGCTCTTGGCGCACGAGCGTGCTGGTCTGCTCGGAGAGCTCACGCATGAGCTCCCCTATCGGCCGATCAGAATCCGCCATTGACACCTCCCATAGGTCCGAGACGCCCGGGCTTCGGCTGCATCGAGCTCGGACTCCCGCGGTCGTATAGGTCCCATATAGATGAGACACCCCAGCATCTACCCTGGGATGGCGGCGCTAACCCGAAAGAGCCCGCCATAACCAAGACACTCGTCCTGTTTTTCGGTCGATTAGCCGGGACACGTCAAACGACCTCAGGCGAGGCCGGTAACGTCCCGATCACGATGGCCGCGTCGGGACAACAGCAGCCCAGCGGGACCGACGACACTCCGCAGTTCATGCGTGCCGACGCGCTGGCCAGCCGCCAGCGGATCCTCAAGGCCGCCGCCGCGCTGGCCGGTGATCGCCGCACGAGCATGGGCGAGATCGCCGCGGCCGCCGGGGTCGGACGGTCCACCCTGTACCGCCACTTCCCGACTCGAGAGGCCCTCAGCATCGCCCTCGAGTCCAGCAAGAGTCGTTCCGGCGCCGTCCCCAACGAGGAGCGGTCGCGGATCGCGCAGATCGCACCGCTGCCCTTCCAGGCCCCGGGTCAGCTCGGTCGGAACCAACCTCTGACCTTGGAGGTCACACGCGTCCTGGACGAGGTGCCGCCGCACCTCGTCCCCGATCAGCTCGTGGCTGAGGCGCGACGCGCGGCTGGCGCGGCCGTCGCCCTTACGTCGTTGACATCGACGGCTCCCACCTGCTCCGCCTCGCGGGCTCCCCGGAGTTCCCCGCTCGCATCGACGATCCGCCGGCGCTCGGTCCCGAGATCGTGGCCGAAGGACTCCCCGAGTTCTACCGGCGCCTGCAGGAGATCCTCCCCGGGTGCGTCGCTGAGCCGCTGTGGCTGAGGGGGCGCGTGACCGGGCTCCTGCTCTGCCTCGGCTCGCCGATCGGCTCGCTGACCGACATCGCCAAGCAGGGCGCCGCCGCGCTTGAGCTGGCCGACGACTACACGGACTTCATCGAGGCCGCCCGCCGCCACAAGCCCACCACTCCCGCCGCGGAGATCCAGCAGAACCTGTTTCCACCACGGATCGCGCGGATCGCCGGCGCACAGCTGGCTGGCGTCCTGCTACCCAGCTATGACGTCGGGGGAGACTGGTTTGACTTCGTCGAGAACCGCGACGGCGCGTGGCTGGCGATCGCCGATGCCGCGGGCAAAGGGCCCACGGCAGCCGGGCTCGGCGCCGCTGCCCTCGGAGCTCTACGCGCCGCTCGCCGGGACGGATCAGACCTTCCACGGGCTCTGTCCCTGATCCACGAGACAGTGCGAGAGCTCGACAACGAGGGTTTCTACGTGACCGCGATCGTCGCGCGCTGGCATCCTGCCACCGCGAAGCTGACCTGGGTCAACTGCGGCCATCCGACGGCGTACATGGTCGATCGCTCCGGCAATCTCGGGGAGCTTGAGGGCCCTGCCCATCCCGCCCTCGGTGTGGGCAACACGAACACGGCGGACTTCGAGGTCAGCGGGCGCCGGATGCTTCCCGGCGAACGCCTGATCCTCCTAACCGACGGAATCATCGCTCGCCAGGTCGAGGGCGGCGGGACCTTCGGCGCGGACGGACTCCGTCAGGCGATCGAGCGCGCCGCCGCTCCCACTGCGGCATGCACCGCCATCGCCATCCAGCAGGCCGTCACCGACTCCTGGCGCGAGCCGCTCAAGGACGACGGCACCGTCATCGTGATGGCCGTGACCTGAACCAGGTGTTTGACGCGTGTCTCCGAGCCCTTAGTAGTGGACTAGAGCTCTCCCGCGTCGGCGGGGACATCGACGGCGTGTTGTGCGAGCACGTCGAGCGCCACGATGTCCAGCGCGCGCTCGTGGGTGGCCGCGAGCACCACGAATGCGGCCGCGCCGTCGTGGTGGGCGCGCAGCCAGTTCGCAGCGGTGACGCACCACCGGTCCCCGGGGACCAGGCCCGGGAAGTTGTAGAGCGGGACCGGCGTGCCCAGGTCGTTGCCGATCTGGCGCTGGTGCTCCAGGAACTCGGCGGTCACGACCGCGCAGATCGTGTGGCTTCCCTGATCCTGCGGTCCGGTGCGACAGCGGCCGTCGCGAAAGAAGCCGGTGACCGGATCGGTGCTGCAGTTCTCGAGCGGCTCGCCGAGGACGTTGAGCTCTCCCACGGCGTCAGTATCGCGCGCCGGGCGGTCGTCGCGGCGGTGTTGGCGGTCCCGCCGCGCGAACCCTAGACTCGATGCGATGAGCTTTCTCCGTGGCGCCGGCAGGACGACCGCAGACCCGGGTTCGGGCGGCCCCGCGGTGAAGGCGTTCGTCGAGCAACGACGGTCGATCCGTTCAGATCGGCTGTGTGCGGGCACGTTGGCGTGCTCGCACTGCGACGCGCCGGTGGCGCTCGGGGCCGGCTCGCACTCGCTGACTGACCGGCTTCGCTGCCCGTTCTGCGGCCACCGAGCGCCGGCCCGGGACTTTCTCTCCCTCGCGATCCCGACGCGACCGGCGCGGGTGACGGTACGAGTGAGTTACTCCGCCATACAGTCGCCCCGCGAGCGCTGATACCTCTGGGCGAGGCGGCCGTTCGGGCTGCTCGTCGTAGCGACGACGAGCAGCTCGAAACGATGCCTTCGACCGGAGTCGGCGTTAGTAGAAGTGCCGCCGACCGCCGACCGCACGTCCCATCGAACCGAGCGCGACCAAGATCAGACCCACGACCAGCAGAATGATGCCGATCGTCCATAGGATCGGCACGCTGGCGATGAATCCGATGATCAGAAGGATGATCCCAAGTGTGATCATGCTCCCGTCCTCCCTCCTGTTGCTTTTTTACCCCCGTGCAGCAGATGCCCGCTTCCACGGGAACTAACCGAAACATCTGCGTCCCGGCAGCCGCGCTGGGAGTCGTGGCGGCCTCTGATCGGCGACACCGGACCGACTCGGACGTCGCCGGAACGCGCGACGCGCAACCATTCCCGGCGTGGATCCCTCCGCCTGGTATGCCTCCGCGCTGCTGCAATGGCCTCGGGAGGTCCGCAACCTCGGGGTGAAGCTCGACGTCGCGCAGAGGGTCGCGACGCGCGCGGTGGACGGCGACGTGATCGGCATCGGCTCCGGCTCGGCCGCCTACCTGACGCTGTGGGCGATCGGACGGCGAGCCGCGAGCGAAGATCTGGCGCTCCGGGTCATACCGACCTCCTATGAGACCGAGGTCGCCGCGGGCACGCTGGACCTGCCGCTTGCGCGCCTGGGCCACGCGACCCCGGCCTGGGGCGTCGATGGTGCCGATGAGCTGGATCAGAGCGGTCGCCTCCTGAAGGGACGCGGGGGTGCGTTGTTCCGCGAGAAGATCCTGTGGAGCACGTCACGCCAGATGGTGCTCGTCATCGACCCCAGCAAGCGGGTGCAGCGCCTGGGCACGGCCTTCCCGATGCCGGTCGAGGTGCATCCCAATGCCGTCGAGCTGGTGGCGGCGCGACTGCGCGAGCTGGGCTGCCGCGAGGTGACGCTGCGGACCGGCGCTGGCAAGGACGGCCCGGTGATCACCGAATCGGGCTTCATGCTCCTCGACGCTCACTTTGACGAGATCCCGATCGGTCTTCATGCGCAGGTCAAGGCGGTTCCCGGCGTACTGGAGACGGGCCTGTTCGAGGGCTACGAGTTCGAGGTCGTCGACTGACTCGGCAACGCTCCGGCCCTGGAACAATGCCGCGCCATGGGTGACAGGGATCGCGCGAGCCTGGTGCAGGGGCTGGGCCGTGCCCTGCGCCAGCCGTGGCGTCTCAACCAGGCAGCCCGGTACTCGATCGACGCCTTCGTCCAGCGCTACGCGTCCGCTCGCGGGCTGGCCTTCGACGCGACCGATGCGACTCCGCCGGCGACCTGGTTTTTGGAGACCGTCGTGCCCGACAAGTCGCACAGCTACATCCACGGCCCGCTGGCCGGCGGGGCCGAGGGGACGTTGTTCTACGTCGAGAAGCCGGTTCGCTCCAGGAAAAAGGGGGTGATGCAGGGCTGGACGGTGGCGCTCTACGAGCTTCCGGAGTCGCGGCAGCTGGCCTACGGACTCGCGTGGGTATGGCGACGGCCGGAGAGCGTCTGGGGCGGTCGGGTCAAGCTGTCCAGCGCGCTCCCGCGTGGCATGAGCGAGTTCGGGGTCGGCGACGACACGCTGGACGAACGCCACCTGACCGCGATCAGCAGCGAGACCGACGGGCCGGCGGTCGGCAGGCTGTTCACCGATGACTTCGTCGCCTGGCTCAACCAGTTGCCGTGGCAGCGGACCGGTGACGGGGTGATTCGCTTCGAGTTGCGCAACGGCGTCCTGTGCGTCTACGTCCGCGACAAGCTAAAGACCGAGGAGGCGCTCGACGAGTTCTGCGCCCGCGCCGCCCGCATCGCCGCTGAGATTCGGTCCGCGTCGCTTCGGGACGAGACGCGGTCGATCTAGATCGGTCGCGCGAGGCGCTGCGCCAGCCCGTCGCGGGACCTGTCCCCGACCCGGGCGAACCCCAGCGCCAGCAGCGGATCCAGCAGCGCGCCGGGACCCTTGAGCGCGATCAGCGCCGCGTAGCTGACGCGCGAGCCGCCGGCCGTTGGTTCCACGGTGATCGTGTCATCGGAGACCAGCAGGCCGTTGCCCCCGCGCAGCCTGACGCGACCCGGCGGCGCATACTCGACGATCTCGTAGTGAAGCGTCATCTCGACCGGGCCGCCGGCTTTGAACCGGAGCTTGAACGCGGAGCCGGTCGTGAGTTCGCCGGTGGTCGTCCGCTCGGCGCGGCTGCAGGCCGGGTCCCATTCCGAGGTGTGCTCAAATGCCGCCAGATAAGCAAACACCGCTTCGGCCGGCTTGTTGCACTGAACTACGCCTTGGTAGGAGGCCATGTCTTGCGCCTACCCCGGCGCATCGGCCACCAAGCACAGGGGGCTATAGCGTCACCTGCGAGCCCATCATCACCGTTCGGTCGATCGGCAGCCGGAAGTGGACGATCGGCGTGGTGGCGTTACGCGCCATGCCGATGAACAGCGCCTTGCGCCACCGTCTCATGCCGGGTGCGTCGCTGGGCGAGATCGTGATCCGCGAGACGAAGTACGACGCGTGCTCAAGGTCGAGGTTGCGCTCCAGCAGCCCGCGCTTTCGGGCCCCCGCGAGCGCCGCCGGAATGTCGAACTTGTCCTGGTAGCCGACGCGGACGGCGACGTGCACGACCTTGTACAGACCCCGGCCCAGCCATTCGATCGCGTACCGGTCCGCGTCGTCGACATGGGAGATCCCGATCGGGTCGACCGACACGATCATCACCTTCTCGTGCAGCGCGTGGTTGTGGGCCACCTCAGCCCGCAGCGCCAGCGGCGTCGTCTGCTGGCCGGGGTTGAGGAAGATCGCCGTGCCCTGAACGCGGCGCAGCGGCGGCCTGACCTCGCAGAGGCCGTCGAGGAACTCGGTCAGCGAGCCCTCCTGCTCGGTGCGGTTGCGCGTCAGGATGACCCGGCCCCGCTGCCAGGTGAGCATCACGGTCGCCAGCACGAACCCGACGCCGAGCGACAGCCATGCGCCGTGCGCCACCTTGGACAGGTTGGACGCGAAGAACGACACCTCGACGGTCAGGAACAGGGCCCCGAGCAGCGCCAGCTTCCACTTCGCCGTGTGCCAGCGCGAGCGCGACACGGCGATGAATAGCGTCGTGTTGAGGATGAATGTGCCGGTGACGGCGACCCCGTAGATGTCGGCCAGCTTGGCCGAGTGCTGGAACCACAGCACCAGCGCCGCCACGCCGATGCACAGGCCCCAGTTGATCAGCGGCACGTAGATCTGGCCCTCAAGCTTCGAGGTGTGGACGATCTTCAGCCGGGGCAGGAAGCCCAGCTGCACCGCCTGCTTGGCGACCGAGAACGACCCGGTGATCGCCGCTTGGGACGCAATCACGGTGGCGAGCGTGGCCAGTACGACCATCGCGATCCGGGCGCCGCTCGGCACCAGCAGGTAGAACGGGTTGGAGATCGTGTTCGGATGCGCGCGGATCAGCGCCGCCTGTCCCATGTAGGAGAGCAGCACGCACGGCAGCACGATCACGAACCAGGTCGCGCGGATCGGCCCGGCGCCGAAGTGGCCGCGATCGGCATACAGCGCCTCGGCACCGGTCACGCACAGCACGACGCCGCCGAGGGTCAGGAAGGCGGCGACGCCGTGGTCGATCATGAACCGCGCGCCCCATACCGGCGACAGGCCCTGCAGGACGCCTGGATGGGCGACCACCTCCCGTGCGCCGAGGAATCCGATCGCGCCGAACCACACGAGGATCACCGGCCCGAACAGCCAGCCGACCGCCCCCGTGCCGAAGCGCTGCGCCGCGAACAGCGCGATCAGGATCACGAGCGCGATCGGCACCACGAGGTGCGTCAGGCTCGGCGTCGCCACGTTGAGACCCTCGACCGCGGAGATGACTGAGATCGCCGGAGTGATCATGCCGTCGCCGAAGAACAGGCCGGCGCCGAAGATGCCGAGCGTGACCAGGACCGCGCCGTGGGCGATCGGACGTCGCTTGACCAGCGCCGTCAGGGCCATGATCCCGCCGTCGCCACGGTTGTGGGCGCGCATGATGAAGCCGGCGTACTTGATCGAGACCATGATCGTCAGCGCCCAGAAGATCAGCGAGACGATCCCGTACACGCCAGCGGTTGTGGGACGAGCGGCGTAGCCGTGGCCGTTGAAGATCACCTGCAGCGTGTACAGCGGGCTGGTGCCGATATCGCCGTAGACGATTCCCAGGGCGCCGAGCGCGAGGACGCCTTTGCCCGCGTGGGCGACGACGTCACGGTCGTCGTCGCCGGCGTCCCGCAACGCCGCGGACAGGCCGGGGTCGGCAGCCGGTTCCGCCGGCGTGACGGGCCAGTAGCCGAGCTTGTGCGCCGCCTCGTTGAAGCTGCGGCGAACCGCTGACTTCGGCGCCGGCGCCTCGGTCGTGGCCGGGCTCATCGGACGTCGGGTCCCAGCGCCACGGCGGCGGCGCGCAGTTGGCTGCCCAGCGAACCGGCCCCGACCGGCCGATACAGGGGGCCGTTGCCGTCGGTCAGCAGCACTTGCAGCATCGCGGCGCCGCGGGCCTGGATCGGCTCGCCACCGCGCAGGCGGCGCTCCAGCGCCCCGAACACCACTCGCGCCCCCCGCACCTCGTGGCGGTCGGGGGCCACGACGGTGCTGAAGACGAACCCGGTGCGCTCGGAGTCGCGCTGCGCACGCTCGAGGCCCGCCGCCAGCCGGCGCCGATTGCGCCCGGAGGTCAGCTGATGCGCCCGTCGCACGAGCACCTCCCCGGGCCCTGCGGTTGCTCCGGAGGCGAGCTCGCGATCCAGCGTGCCGGCGTGCCACCGGGCCAGCGCCGCACCCAGCGCGTGCTCCCGCCACCGGGCTGGGACTCGTCGCGGCGCCCGCGTCGAGCCGGGCCAGGCCGCCGAGGGCGCTGGGCGGGGATGGTTTCCGGTGGCTGACATCGCCCTTGGATGGTCGGTCAGCCGGCGTCAACGGGCCGCTAAGAATTCGCCGGACGGCGTAGAGATTTCGTCAAGACGGGGCGAATCGCGCCAGCGCGAGCACGAACACGACGAACCGGCACGGAATGCCGGACCGGTCGGCCTCGGTCCGCTCCGGGGCGCGGCGCTGTGCACCGAGGCGCTGAGCCAGCGCTACCGAGACCACGTTCCCCGGCTCGATCTCGAGCACCACCGTGCGCAGCCCGGTCTGCGTGGCGGCGAAGCGCACCATCTCGAGCACTGCGGCGGTCGCGATCCCCCGGCCGCGGGCCTCGGGCACCACCCAGTAGCTGAGCTCGCCGACCGGCGCGTCGGCGGGGACGATCGCGTCGCAGCTGGTCGCCGGCGAGGCGTGTCCCGGCAGGCGTAGCGCGACCTTGCCGAGCGCTCGATCATCGTTGGCCAGGCAGATCGCCCGCGATGGTCCGCGAACGCCGGCCTGCTGTCGCTCGATCCACTCGGCGACGTCCCCGCCCATGCTCGACCACCGCCGGAGGTGCTCGTCGGCGCTCATCACCGCGATCGCCGGCGCGTCGTCGGCCTGCCACCGCCGAAGTCTCACCTCAGGCCTGGGCACGCCCGTGAACATACGAGTTGGGGGGAAAGTTGGGCACGCTCCGGCGTCTCGGTACAGGAGACAACGATGCTGACCCACGAGAGAAGAGTTTCCGGATGAGCGTGCTTACGCCCACTTCAGCCGATCCAATGCCCGCGACGATCAGGCGCGTGCCGCCGTCGTCCGCGCAACGGTCCGGTCCGGTCCGGGAGGAGACCGCCCGCGTGCTCGCGGTCGCCGGCCTGGCCGCGATCGCCGTGATCCATATCCTCGACTCCGCCGCGACGTATCAGGGCACGCGGTACATCTTCTGGCTCTACATGGCGATCGTCGCCGGGGCGATCCCGGCCTCGCTGCTGCTGCTGCACTGGTCCTCGCGCCTGGCCTGGGTCGGCCCGGCGCTGCTGGCCGCCGGGCCGCTGATCGGCTACGTGCTGACGCGCAGCGTGGGGCTGCCCGGAGACAGTGGTGACGTCGGCAACTGGCTCGACACGCTCGGGATAGCGTCGATGGTCGTCGAGGTCGCAGTGCTTACCCTCAGCCTCGCGCGAGTGGGCTTGGCCGACGGAATGCTGGATCGCCTCGAGGCGATCGCGCCCTGACGCTCAGACTGCGTGCCTGATGCAGATCGGCGAGGATTTGCTGGTGGAGGTCACCAGCCCGGCAATCGACGCCGTCGTGTTTGACATCGGCGGCGTGCTGCTCGACTGGGATCCGCGCTACCTGTATCGCCGGCTGTTTCACGATCCGGACGAGATGGAGCGGTTCCTGGCCGAGGTTTGCACGCTGGAGTGGCACGCCGCGCACGATCGGGGCGTGGCGCTCGAGGAGTCCTGCGCGGCGCTGGCGGCGCGCCATCTCGAGCAGGCCGAACTGATCTGGGCCTGGGCACGGCGCAGCGAGGAGATGGTCAGCGGCCCGATCGACGGCAGCGTCGAGATCTTGCGGGAGCTACGAGCGTCGGGCGTGCGCTGTTATGCGCTGACCAACATGGAGGCCGAGACGTATCCGCTGCGCCGCGAGCGCTTTGACTTCCTGGGCTGGTTTGACGGCACTGTCGTCTCCGCGCACGAGCGCGTGATCAAACCCGAGCCGGAGATCTTTCGCCGGCTGCTCGCGCGGTTCGGGCTCGAGGCGTCGCGGACGCTGCTGATCGACGATGCGCAGCGCAACGTGGACGCGGCGCGGGCGCTGGGCATCCGCGCGATTCAGTTCAGGTCCCCCGATCAGCTGCGCCGTCGCCTGGCCGGGCTCAGATTGCTTGCGGATGGCCCGCACGCTGAGGACGGGACCCCCTAGGATCGTCGTTCATGACTTACTCCACAGAACTCAGGCAGCGCCTCGAGGCGGGCATCCAGGAGCTCGACGTTGATATTGCCCGGATGCGAGCCGCGCTCGTCGCGCTCGACGGCCGTGCCGCCACGCCGGATTCCGCGGCGGCTCGCCGCGGCCGGCGCCCCACCGAGCGGGTTGCGGCACGCGCTGCGCGCGAACGCACCGTGGTTCCCGCCGGCAAGCTGGCCAGCCTGCTGTCGGGGTCCGAAGGTCTCAGCACCGCGGAGCTGGCGCAGCAGACCAACGGCGCACCCGATCAGGTGCTGCTGCTTCTTAAGGAGCTTGAGCAGGCCGGCCGGGCTTACCGCTCGGGTACCCGCCGGTCGACTCGATGGCACGCCGGCGCGGGAACCGGCTCGGACCCCGCGGGGTGATCCCGGAGCGTCAGATCAAGACTCGGTAGTGCTGGCCGGTCCGCCGCCGGCCCGCGTGTAGGATCGGCGCCAGACACCGGCAGGCGACAGGAGGCACGAGATGGCGGGACCGATCTACACAGCAGAGGCGACCGTCACCGGTGGCCGTGCCGAGGGTCATGGGGTCAGCAGCGACAACGAGCTCGACGTGCAACTACGCCCACCCGGTGAGGGCGGCGGCACCAACCCCGAGCAGCTGTTCGCAGTCGGCTACGCGGCGTGCTTTGAGGGGGCGCTGGGGGTGGTCGCGCGCCGCGAGCACGTCGAACCGGGTGAGGTGTCAATCGACAGTCAGGTCAGTCTGCTGCCGACAGCCGAGCGCGGGTTCAAGCTCGCCGTGGCGCTCGACGTCACGCTCCCCGAGGTCGCCGATCCGGGCGAGGCAGCCCGGCTGGTCAACGCCGCGCACGCGGTGTGCCCCTACTCCAACGCGACTCGCGGCAACATCGAAGTCACGCTGATTGCCAACGGCGCCGCGGTGTCCTAGCTGCAGCTTCCTTGCCCAGAGCGCGTCGGTGCGCTCCGCATGCTTCTGCGATCGGCTTGCGGCATCGTGGGCTTACATCGGCACCGCGCGGCGCGGGACGAATGCCAGGCGCGTCTTGCTCGTTTGTCCAGACCGCGGCGGGTGGGCCGCGACGTCAGGTCCGGGTGAGGACCACTGGGCCGCCGTCGGCGACCATGATCGTGTGCTCGGCATGGGCGGAGGGCCACCCATCGAGCGCGCTGACCGTCCAGCCGTCAGCTTTGGTGACCAGCCGCGTGCTCCCGGCGGTCAGCTGCGGCTCGATCGTCAGCACCAGCCCTGCCGGGAGCGGGTCCCGTGCCTCCGGCGCGGGCCAGTTGAATACGGTCGGCTCCTCGTGCATGTGGCGACCAATGCCGTGGCCGGTGAGCTTGCGAAAGACACGGTACCCCCGCGCGTGAGCGGTTCGCTCGATCGCCGCGCCGACGTCGCGCAGGGTCCCGCCGGGAACGGCGGCGCGGATGCCGGCCGACAGCGCGGCGCGGGTGGCCGCCCCCAGCCGTGAGCGCTCACGGTCGACTGTGCCCACGGGAACGGTGATCGCCGCGTCGGCGTGATACCCGTCCAGCTCGGCGGCGACGTCCAGCGTGACCAGCTGCCCGTCACGCAGACGGCGCCGCGAGGGGACACCGTGCACGACCTCATCCTCGACGCTGATGCAGGTCCAGCCGGGATAGCCGTAGGTGAGGATCGGACCCGACTGGGCGCCGCGGCCGATCAGGAACTCGGCCGCCAGCATGTCGAGCTCGCCGGTGCTGACGCCGGGCCGGACCGCGCTTCACAGCAACGCCAGCGTCTCGGCCACCAGCCGGCCGACGCGTCGCAGGGCCTGCAGCTGCTCCGGCGTGTCGACCGACATCGCCTCAGCTCCGCGTCCGTCCCTCGCGCAGCATCGCGAGCGCCTCGCTCATGCGTCGAGCGCGGGTTTGCTCACGCTTGGCCTCGTCGATCCAGCGCGCGTATGCCTTGCGGTGGGTGAACGCCAGCCCGTCGAACGCCGTGCGGGCGGCGGGGTCCTGCGCGAGCGCGGCGGCGAGCGCGGCGGGGACCTCGACCTCCCGCGGCGCGGCGTCGAGCTCCAGCGTGAGCTGCACCGTGTCGCCGGCCTGCACGCCGGCGGTCTCGCGATTGGCCTTGCTCAGACCGACCAGAAACTCGCCTCCCATGCGGGCAACCGCCAGCCGCAGCCTGCGCCCGTTGATCGTCGCTGCGACCGGGAAGCGCTTGGCTCCCTCGCCGACGGTTGCGACCTGCTCGTCGTCGAGCACGAACGCCGCCGCGGGGCCGCGCACAATCAGCTCAGCGGTGATTGTCAGCGATCCGATGCCGCAATCATCGCGCAATCCGGGGCGGTGTGGCAGAAATGAGCGTGCTATGCCAGGGGGATGCCCGCCACCAGCGTGATCCTGCTCGTCTCGGGAAGCAGCCGCGCCGGCTCGACCAATGCGGCCGTTCTCCGTACCGCTGCGGCCACGGCCGCGCCCGACGTGGAGGCGGTGCTGTACGCGGGCATGGGCGAGCTGCCGCTGTTCAATCCCGACGACGACCGCGAGGGGGCGCCGGTGCACGCGCGCGTGGCCGCGATGCGGGCCGAGGTGGCGCGAGCCGACGCGGTCCTGATCTGCACACCGGAGTACGCGGGCGCGTTGCCGGCGGCGATGAAGAACCTCTTGGAGTGGACGATCGGCGACGCCGGCAGCTACGGCAAGCCGATCGCGTGGATCAACGCGTCCGGCCCGGCCGCCCCCAGCGGTGGTGCCGACGCCCACGACTCGCTGCGCAAGGTGCTCGGCTACGCGGGGGCCGAGATCGTGGCGCCGGCCTGCGTGCGGGTGCCGATCACGCGCGAGATGGTCAGCGGCGACGGGCTCGTGAACGATAGGCTCGCCCGCGACCAGATCGCGGCCGCGCTGCAGCGGCTCGCCGACCACGTTCGCGCCGCCGCACCGCGCTCGTCGGCCTGACCTCGCCGAGCCTACAATCACGGCCAGGCCCCCATGGTCTAGCGGTTAGGACGCCTGCCTTTCACGCAGGAGATCGCCGGTTCGAGTCCGGCTGGGGGTATCCGGCGGCACGCCCGCCTGGATGGGGATCACGACCCTTGCACGTCGGCCGCCCGCTCAGTATCCGCCTGATGGGTACCACCTA
>JBPCPC010000179.1:0-9790 GCA_050999585.1 Solirubrobacteraceae bacterium
GATGTCGGCCGGGATCGGCGCGCTCGCCGGCAAGGCGGCCGCGGGCCTCGCCGCGGCGGCGCTGGTCACCGCCGGAGCGGTCGAGGTCGACCATCACGCCGCCGTCCGCACCCCGACCCACCCCGCCGCGCTGGCCTCGGCCCCGGTCGCCACCACGCCATCACCGGCACCGGCCGCGCCCACCCAGACGCGGGCCGAGCCTCGCTCCAGCGACCGTGTCGTGCACCGGGCGGTCAAGCACCTGAAGGACACGCGGGCGGCCAGACCGGTCACGACCGCCCCCGCGCCGACCAAGACGACGAGCACGACCACGGCGACGACGCCGACTACGACCAGCGCGACGACGCCGACAACGACCGAGACGACCCCCGGGCGCACGCAGACCCAGCAGGACCCGACCGTCCTGCCGCCCGCGACGAGCATGCCCGCGCCGCCGGTGGCGCCCCCGCCGCCGGCGCCGGTGATTCCGACGAGCCCGGCGCCGACCACCACGACCACGACGACGACGCCGACGCCGACGCCGACGGCGGCGCCGACGCCAACGACCAGCACCGCGCTCACGTCACCCAGCCCCACCCCGACCGCCACGACGACCACGCCGACGACCAGCACCACGCTCACGTCACCCAGCCCGACGCCGTCGTCCACCACGACCCCGAGCAACTCGGCCCCCCCGCCGCAGCCCTGATGCCCGACGAAGTGATCGACTTCGATCACTTCGTCGCGATCGACATGCGGATCGGCCGGGTGATCGCGGTCGAGGAGTTCCCGCAGGCGCGCCACCCGGCCTGGAAGTTGACGATCGACTTCGGTCCCGAGATCGGCACCAAGCGCTCGTCGGCTCAGATCACCCACTACACCCGCGAGCAGCTAGAGGGCACGCTGGTGACCGCGGTCGTCAACTTCCCGCCGCGCCAGATCGGCCCGTTCATGTCCGAGGTGCTGGTGCTCGGCGCCCTGGACGAGCAGCGCGGGGTCGTTCTGCTGCGCCCGGATCGCGGCGCTGAGCCCGGCTCGCGGATCGGCTAGCGCGGGCCTAGCCAGCCCGGCCGGACGGCCGGGCGGGATGGGGGTCCCGGGCGGGGGCTTTCAACCAACGCGCGCACCCAGCGGCGTCGTGTGGGTGAGAATGCCCGCTGACCTGGGGGGAGTGTCCGGCCGGCCGCGGGCGATGTGGGTCGGCCCCGCTCGAGCGTCAAGAAGCCGTGGGCGGCCGTCACCAGCGGACAGTGGTGGTGAAAGCCGAGGTAGCTGCACACGTGGCGAAACGTGGGCGTGCCCTGCACCGTGCGACAAATCCAACCAGCGGTCTGAGATTTGTCACCCCCCGCACGCTCAGCTCGCAGCCGGTGACAAACCTCCGAGGGTCGATCGGGTTCGTCACACCATGCACACAAGGGCAACACGCCCCGAGAGCGCTGCTAAGGGCCGGGGACCGCCCCGACCGCGATCCGCGCCTTGGCGGCGCCGTCGACGAGCAGGCGGTAGGTGCCCTTCCGCACGCCGGTGACCTCGGTCGTCACCGTGCCGTGGGCCGGCACCTCCAGCCCGCCGAAGTGCGGCACTGAGAGCTGCACCCGGTGGGCGTGAGCGTCCCGGTTATGCAGCTGCAGCTGGATCGTCACGTCCGCCGGGGCCGAGATCAGCGACGGGGTGACGGCCTCGGCCGCGCCGATGATGAACGTCACCGGGATGCGCACGTTGGTGTTCGGCGCCGTCGGCTTGCTGTGCTTGGGGGCTCGGTTCCGCGGGACCTCGGGCGGCCGTGAGCTCGTCGTGGCAGTGGTGGTACTCCGGCCGGCGCTGACCGTGCTCGTGGAGGTGCGCTGCGACGTCGTCACGGCCATGGTGGAGCTGGTCGACGGGCGCGGGCTCGTCGTGCTGCTGGAGTGGCCAGCGCCGCCGCAGCCGGCCATCAGCAGAGCGGCGAGCCCGGTTGCGCACAGCGGCCGTCGGGACATCGGGGCACTATAGGCCGGTGCCGATCGCACTCGTCACCACCTACCTGAGCGACTACCGGCTGCCGCTGTACCGGCTGCTGGCGCAGCGCCACGGGGTCGAGCTGCTCTGCTACGGCGGCGGCGGACGCTACGCCCCGGCCTGGTTCTCAGACCTCGATGCCCAGCTGGCCGCCGCCGACTTTCCCGCCCGCCGGATCCGCGGCCGCGCCGAGGCGCTGGCGCTCGGACGCCACTACGACGCGGTGATCGCGCCGTTCGCCGGCGGCTCGATGCTGGCCGCCGCGTACGCCGGCGCGCGACGCTTTGGCAAGCCGTTCGTGCTGTGGGCCTCGGTGTGGCACCAGCCGCGGTCGCCGGCGCACGCGCTGGCGCTGCCGGTGACGCGCCACATCTACCGCGATGCCGGGTCGGTGATCGCCTACGGGGAGCACGTCCGCCGGTTCGTGGCGCGGATCCGCGGCCGCGACGACGACGTGTTCGTCGCGCCGCAGGCGGTCGAGCCCGAGCTGTTTCGGCGCACGGTCGGAGACGACGAGATCCGCGCGTTCCGGGCGCGCCATGCGCTGGGCAACGGGCCACTGGTGCTGTACTGCGGGCGGCTGGTGCCCGAAAAGGGCGCCGCCGTGCTCGCGGCCGCCTGGCCTCGGGTGCGCCGCGACGCGACCCTCGTGCTCGTCGGCGACGGCCCGAACGCCGCCGCCGTGGCCGCGGCCGACGCCCGCGTTCGCCCGCTGGGGCCGCTGCCCCGGACCGAGCTGGCGGCCGCCTACCGCGCCGCGGATCTGGCGCTGCTGCCGTCGATCCCGACGCCGCGCTTCAGGGAGCCGTGGGGCCTGGTCTGCAACGAGGCGATGGAGCAGGGACGACCGATGGTCGCCACCACCGCCGTGGGGGCGGTGGCGGGAGGGCTGGTGCGCGACGGGCAGACCGGCCTGGTGGTGGCGCCCTCCGACGCGGCCGCGCTAGCCGCCGCGATCGAGCGCCTGCTCGCCGACCGCTTATTGCGCGAGCGCCTCGGGCAGGCGGCCCGCGCCGCCGTGGCCCCGCATACCTACGAGGCGATGGCGGCGGGCGTCGCGCGGGCGCTGAGCGCAGCCGGCGTTCACTGACCGACTGAGAACAGCGCCTCCAGGTCGTGGCGCGAGTAGACCTCGAACGCGACCATCGTCTGGGTCCGGCGCACGCCCGCCAGCTGCGAGAGGCGTCCGGTGACGACCTGGGCGAGCTGATCCTGCTCGTGCAGACGCAGGATCGCTACGAAGTCCCATTCGCCGGTCACCGAGTAGGCCTCGGCCACCCCCTCGATGTCGGCCAGCTCGCTGCCGAGCGTGCCCAGCGCCGAGCCCTCCGCCTGGATCAGGACGATCGCGTGGGTCATGCCGTGTGCGCCTGCCCGGGCTCGAGCACGACGACGGTCGCGTCCAGAGCCTGCTCGACGTCGGACTGGAACGCCCCGGCATCGGTCTCGATCGGCGGGAACGTGTTGTAGTGGCAGGGGATGATCGTCTTGGCGCCCACGAAATCGGCCGCGTCGACGGCGTCGTGGCGGTCCCTCGTGTAGTGGCCGCCGATGCAGATCAGCGCGACGTCGATCTGATGCCGCTTGCCGACGAGCTGCAGATCGGAGAACAGCGCGGTGTCGCCGAGGTGATAGACGATCGTGTCCTGGAACTTGACCAGCAGCCCGGCCGGGGTGTTGACGGTCCCCTTCGGGGTGGTCGAGGTATGCCAGGCAGGCACGAGCTTGGCCCAGCCCCAATCGAACTCCGCAGTGCCCCCGAGGTTGCAGTCGTTGACCTGGAGCCCCTCCTCCCCCAACTCGCCGGCCAGCTCGGTGATCGCGACGACCGGGGCCCCGGTGCGCTTGGCGATCGCCACCGTGTCACCGACGTGGTCGCCGTGGCCGTGGGTGAGCAGGATCGTCGTCGCCGCGACCTCTTCGGCGGTCACCGCCGCCTTGGGATTGCCGGTCAAGAACGGGTCGATCAGGACGGTCGTGGCGCCGTCTGAGAGCGTGAAGCAGGCGTGTCCGAGGAAGCGAATATCCATGGGGGGTCAGTCCTCCTGTGGGGTTTCGGTGCGGGGGCGGGCGGGGTCGAGAAGCTGTGCGAGCTCGAAGCCGACGGCGACGCCGACCAGCATGCCGAGCCGAGTCTCCTCGGCCAGCAGGGTCCGGACCGCACGCAGCCGGGCGTCGGGATCGGGTTCCCCGATCGCCTCGCGCACCGCCTGGTCGTGGGCGGAGTCAAACCAGCCACCCTCGGCGATCGCCGCCGCCAGCACGCGCTGCAGCGACGGCGCGGCCCGCATCACGACGTCCTGGGCGTGGTTGAGCCGGCTCGGCTCTGAGAGCTGCGCGACCGCAGCGTCCAGCTCATCGTCGGTGTAGGAACGGTCCGGCACTCGCTGCGTCATCATAGGAACGTGTCCGTCGCGCTGACATCGCTGTCGCATGGCGCCGGCTGCGGCTGCAAGCTGCCGGCGGCCTCGCTGCGTCCGCTGCTGACGGGGTTGAGCGGCGCCGGCCGCGCCGATCCGAACGTGCTCGTCGGGTTTGACCGATCCGACGACGCCGGCGTCTACCGCGTCCGCGACGACCTCGCGATCGTGCAGACGGTCGACTTCTTCACCCCGATCGTCGACGACCCGTTCGCGTTCGGGCAGATCGCCGCCGCCAACGCGCTCTCCGACGTCTACGCGATGGGGGCAGAACCGGTCAGCGCGCTGAACCTGGTCGCATTCTCGATCGAGGCGCTGGGCTCCGAGGTGCTCGCCGAGATCCTGCGCGGCGGCGCGGACACGGCCGCGCGGGCCGGGGTGGCGATTCTCGGCGGCCACTCGATCGAGGACGCCGAGCCCAAGTACGGGATGGCGGTGACCGGCCTGGTGCACCCCGACGAACTGCTCACCAACGCGGGCGGCCGGGCCGGCGATGCGCTGGTGCTGACCAAGCCGCTCGGGGTCGGCGCGACCACCACCGCGCTCAAGCGCGGCCTGCCCGGCGCGCCGCTCGACGCTGCGATCGCGGTGATGATCGAGCTCAATGCGGCGGCCGCGGCGGCGGCGCGGGCGGCGGACGCCCACGCGATGACCGACGTCACCGGCTTCGGGCTGCTCGGACACCTGCGCGAGCTGATCGTCGCGAGTGGGGTGGCCGCCGAGCTCCGAGCCGACGCGATCCCGGCGATCGCCGGCGTGCCCGAGCTGCTGGCGCGCGCCGATGAGCAGGCCGTCTCGGGGGGGACGCGGCGCAACCGCGCCGACGCGGAGCGGTTCACGAGCTTTGCGACGGGCCTGGACGAGGCGACACGGTGGCTGGCCTGTGACGCGACTACCTCGGGCGGCTTGCTGGTCGCCCTCGCCCCCGACCGCGCGGCCGAGGTCCCGGGCACGGTGATCGGGCGCCTGACGGCGGGTCAGAGCGCAACGATCAGCGTCGGCTGAGCCCCGCGCCTGCTCAGCCGCGGATCCGGAAGCGCGCCAGCGGCAATCCGATCGCGAAGCCGGCGATCACCCCGACGGCGTCGGCGACCCAGCTGGCCTCGGGCAGCGCCAGTGGCATCAGCGCGATCGCGACCGCGATCACCCCGGCGCCGAGCAGATCTCCCTCGATCTCAGCGCCGCTGCGCAACTCGATCAGGTCGGGCACCGCCCAGGCGCACACCAACGCCAGCGCACCGCCGTTGGCGCCGAGCGCGATCGGGAACGCGTACGCCGCCGAGGTCGCCGCGAGACCGCCGACGGCGCCGACCAGGAACAGTGCCAGCACCGCGACCGGGCCGTGGCGACGCTCCAGCAGCCACCCGAACAGGCCCGTCGCTCCGATCGCGACGAACGCATAGCCGGTGTTGTCATACGTGAACGCCGCCGTGAACAGCCGCCACCACTGCGCCCCCGGTTTGCCGATGATCGCCAGCTTGTCGACGCCGCCGAGGCCGGTGCGGAACAGCAGGCAGCCGATCAGGCCGGCGAGGACCAGCGCTACCGTCGCATACGGCCGGCGGTCGGGGCGGATCCCGGGGATCTCATCCCGGCGCAGCCGCGTCAGCAGCGGCGGCACGGTCTTGCGCGCCTTGCGCTCGGCGACCCGCTGGTCGCGATCGAGCTTCGGCGCCCGCTTGCGCAGCCGGTTGCCGCAGTACGGACACTCCGTGATGTAGGGACTGACCTCTGATCCGCAGCTCTTGCAGATCACGAACAGGTCTGGACCGCCGGTGCTCACGAACCGATTGTAGAACCGGCCGACCCTGAGCCGGGACGATTTCTGACAGATCAGGCAAGCGTGGCCGCGACGATCTCCGCCATCACCTCGCGGAGGTCGTGATTGGCCTCATAGACGACCACCTGCCGCGCGGCGCCGTTGCCGCGCGAGAGCAGGTCCTCGACCGCCTCGAGCTCTGACCGCGATCCCAGGTCGGTGCAGTGCTCGCGCATCCGATCCAGCAGCCGGCGGGCGAGCGCCCGGGTGGACACGCGATCAGAGCTGGGCAGGTCGACCAGCTCGCCCTCCAGTCCGTGGCGGGCGGCCAGCCACTTGTTCTCGTCGAGCATCTCGAACGGATACTTCGACAGCCGCTTGCCGGCGTCGAAGTGCTCGGCCAGCTCGCGCACCAGCGCCTGCACCAGCGCCGCCAGCCCGAGCGAATGCTCGACGTGCGTCTGGGAGTCCATCACCCGGATCTCAACGGTGCCGAACATCGGATGCGGGCGCACGTCGTGCCAGAGGTAGGTGTAGTCCTCGATCACGCGGGCGTTGATCATGAACTCGATCCGCCGCTCCCAGTCCTCCCAGTCCTCGTACGTGGGCGGGATTCCCACCCGGGGAAAGGCGCGGAAGATCGGCGTGCGCGTCGATGCCATACCGGTCGCCGCGGCACGCCAGAACGGTGAGTTAGCCGACAGACCGAGCAGCACCGGCATGTGCACGCGCATCCCGTTGGCGACGTGGATCGCCTTGTCGGGATCGTCGACGCCGACGTGCACGTGCATCCCGAAGATCAGCTCCTGGCGCGCGACGAACCGCAGC
Source organism: Solirubrobacteraceae bacterium (assembly GCA_050999585.1). Taxonomy (GTDB): domain Bacteria; phylum Actinomycetota; class Thermoleophilia; order Solirubrobacterales; family Solirubrobacteraceae; genus Palsa-465. The sequence continues at coordinate 6,988 of JBPCPC010000179.1, forward strand.
GCGGAGATCAGGTCGCGGTAGCGCGGCCGCGCCACGATCCGCTGGTCCTCCCACATCGCGAACGGGTGCGTGCCCGCCGAGCCGATCGCCATCTCCTTGCGGGCCGCGGTCGACGCGACCTGGTGGCGCAGCGCCCGCAGCTGCTCCCCGGCCTCGGCAATGTCGGCGCACGGGTCGGTGGAGATCTCCAGCACCGACTCCATCAGCTCGGGCTTGATCTCGCCCGCCGGCGCCGGCTCCAGCAGAGCCTCGATCGCGTTGACGAGTTCGAGCGACTGGGCGTCGAGGATCATCAGCTCCTCTTCGATCCCGAGCGTGTACGTGTGTCCTTCGAAGCGGTGCTCCACTGACGCCAAGGCTAACCCCCACGCCCCCCGGATCGCCCCTAGACTTCAGGTGGACTACGAAAATTGATCGAAGGGCGGTGCCATGGCGCTCGGTTACGACGGCAAGCTGTACATCCTCGCGTTCGACCATCGGGGGTCATTCCAGAAGAAGATGTTCGGGATCGAGGGCGATCCCACGCCCGAGCAGACCGCGACGATCGCCGACGCCAAGCGCCTCATCTTCGAGGGCGTGGAGGAGGCCGTCAGGCGCGGCGCCGAGGCCGCCGCCATCGGCGTGCTGGTCGACGAGCAGTTCGGCTCCGACATCCCCGAGCAGGCGCGCAAGCACGGGCTGAAGCTGGCGATGCCGGTCGAGAAGTCCGGACAGGACGAGTTCGACTTTCAGTACGGCGCCGACTTCGGCGGCCACATCGAGAGCTTTGACCCCGACTTCTCCAAGGTGCTGGTCCGCTACAACCCCGACGATCCCGACGTCGTAATGAACGAGCGCCAGCTGGGCCGCCTCAAGCAGCTGGCGGATTGGCTGCACGCCCACGATCGCCTATTCCTGTTCGAGCTGCTGGTCCCGGCGACCGAGGCGCAGCTGGCGGAGGTCGGCGGCGACTCAGACCGCTATGACGCCGAGCTGCGCCCCGAGCTGATGCGGCGCACGATCCAGGACTGCCAGACGTTTGGGATCGAGGTCGACGTGTGGAAGATCGAGGGCGTCGACGAGCGCGACGATGCGGTCAGGCTCGCCGAGCAGGCGCGCTCCGGCGAGGGCCGCGAGGGCGTCACCTGCGTGCTCCTGGGCCGTGGCGCCTCGACTGAGAAAGTCGAGCAGTGGCTGCAGGCGGCGTCGACGGTTGACGGCTTCATCGGCTTCGCGATCGGCCGCTCGATCTGGTGGGACGCGCTCAAGGGGTTTCTCGCCGACGAACTGCAGCGGGAGGCTGCGGCGTCGCGGATCGCCGACAACTACCTGCATTTCATCGACGTCTACGAGCGCCAGAAGGTCGCCTCCGGGCGCTGAGCGAACACCTGGCCGCGGGACGCACGGCCGCGTGCGTCGGCGCGGCGTGCACAAATTCATGCACCATTGGTAGGCTCGCGGTGTGGCAATGCGGATGCGCCAGAGCCTTGCGCAACTCGAGCAGGAGTTCCGGCACGAGACGCAACTGGACCGAAACCGGGCGGAGACCCTTCGTCGCCATGCCGCGCGCCGCTCTCGGCTGCGCACGCACGAGCGGGTCAAGAAGCGCGGGTCGGTTCGCTACTGGGTGCTGGTGCTGTCGCTGATCGCGACCGCGGTGATCGTCACGGTCGCAATGTTCGAGACGCTGTACCTGCTGCTCAGCTAGTCGGCCACTTGGCGGCGCTCGGTAAGAGCGCGTGGGCTGCTCGGTGGCGCTCGGGCGAGCGGTCCAGCTACTCGGGATCGCCGAGCGTGCGCAGCGCGGCGTCGACCTCTTCGCGCGCGTCCTTGGGGTCTGCCTCCCCGGAGCGCTCCAGCTGAATCTCCAGGTAGACCTCCTTGCGGAACACCGGGACATCACGCGGCGCCTGAATTCCGATCCGAACCTTTTCCCCCATGATCGCCAGTACCGAGACTTCGATGTCGTCACCGATCATGATGCTCTGGTTGGACTTTCGGGTGAGTACCAGCATGGTTCGCCTCCTTGCTAGGCCGCAAAACGGATCGGGCAGTCCACCACGCCAACCGTGGCGCCCGCCCTTCGGGCCGAGCATAGCGGGAGCCTTCGTCGGGATTCAAGAAGACAGCGCGTTCTGCACGGGTAAGCCGGTGTCGGCCGTCCGCTGTACTACTCTCCGCAGCCATATGCCAAGACGATCGCTCAGACCTGAGCTCAACCGAATCCGTGCCTGGGTGCGCCAAGGTCGCACCGACGCGTGGATCGCCCACCAGCTGGAGGTCACCGTCCAGCAGATTCAAGCTTTCAAGCGCGAGCAGAAGCTCGAGCCCGGAGACGACGCCGAGGGCGCCGGTGCCACCGTCGATTTCGACGACGAGATCGATCTGCGCGCCGAGGACGACGCGCTGATCGCGGCCGAACTCGACGCCGTCGCGGCCGAGGCCGACGACGAGGCCGACTCTGGCGCTGACTCCGATGACGACGACGAGGCCGAGAAGCCCGCTCGCCGGCGACGCAGCCGCCGTGGCGGTCGTGGCGGACGCGTACGCCGTCCCGCAGCCGGCGCGCTCGAGGCGACGTTCGATCACGGCGACGAGGGTTACGGGCTGTGGCTCGATCCCGCTGTCCAGGACGATCCCGTCTACGCCGAGTACTGGGCTGGCCACCGTCCCGTCGAGGTCGCGATCGAGGAGGACCAGATCGTGATCCGGCGTGCCGGCGTCCCGGACTCAGACGACGGCGAAGGAGACGGCGACGGCGACGGCGACGGCGACGGCGACGAGTAAGGGGCTAGGGGCACGCGGCTGCCGCGCGCCCTAGCCC
>JBPCPC010000190.1:0-14967 GCA_050999585.1 Solirubrobacteraceae bacterium
CGATCTCGTGCGACTGTTCGCCGGGGAGCGGATTTACAAGATCCTCGACCGTCTCGGCTCCGTCGACGACGAGGGCAACGAGGAGCCGATCGAGGCCGGGATGCTCTCCAAGCAGATCGAGAAGGCCCAGCGCAAGGTCGAGGAGCAGTACTTCCTCAACCGCAAGCACACGCTTGAATACGACGATGTGCTCAACCAGCAGCGCGAGGTCGTCTACGCCTACCGCGACGAGGTGCTCGAGGGTCGCGACATGAGCGCCGCCGCCCGCGAGGAGGTCGTCAACTTGCTCGACCGCCTCGTCACCGAGTACACCGCCGGCGACTTCGTCGAGGACTGGGACATCGATGAGCTGATGCGGCGGGTGGAGGAGGTCTTCATCCCGTCCGACGAACTGGCGGCCGTCGACCCGCACCGCGTCGACCGCGAGGATCTGCTGCTGCGACTCCAGGAGGAGGCGCTGGCGCAGTACGACGCCCGCGAGGAGGAGCTCGGCGAGGAGCTGATGCGCCAGGTCGAGCGCTACCTGCTGCTGGAGATCATCGACCAGCGCTGGCAGGAGCATCTCTACGACATGGACTATCTGCAGCACGGCATCGGCCTGCGCGGATTCGCCCAGATCGAGCCGTTGGTCGCCTACAAGAACGAGGCGTTCGAGCTGTTCCGCGATCTGATGAATAGCGTCTGGGCTGACTTCGCCCGCTTCATCTTCCACGTTGAGGTCACGCTCACTGACGAGAACGGCGGCGTGCCGCCGCCCCGCTCAAGCCCGAGTGCTGCCTCGAGCTCGGCCACCGGCGGCGGCCGCGTGAGCTACTCCGGGGGGGCGACGCAGTCCGGTTCGGCCGCGATCGCCGCGGCCGCCGGGGGCGCGGCCGCCGAGGCCGGCGATGCCGAACCGGAGTACGAGGAGATCGCGCCGGTGCAGCAGCGGATCGTCGACGAGGAGCAGCAGATCGGGCGCAACGACCCGTGCTGGTGCGGTTCGGGCAAGAAGTTCAAGAAGTGCCACGGCGCCTGAGCGCCGGCGCCATCTCGCTGAGCTCCCGAGCCAGCCTCACGTCGAAGTCCAGCGTCCACCACCGGTGCTCCAGCTCCCGGCCGCCGGGTCCGGGGCCGGGCTCACGCTCTGAGAAGTGCTCGATCAGCGAGTCCTTGACTCCGAACACCGCGTCGTCGTCCAGGTGCGGCCCACCGGCGGCGAACACATGCGTGACCAGTCTCCGGTAGCCAGGCGCCGCGACCATGAAATGGATGTGCGCCGGGCGCATCGAGCTGCGGCCGGCGGCCTGCAGCAGTTCGCCGACCGGACCGTCTCCGGGGATCGGGTAGGGCGCGGGTTTGACCGACCAGAAGCCGTAGCGACCCTGCTCGTCAGCAATCATCCGCGCGCGCCCGGAGGTGCGGCCGTCGTCGTACTGGACGTCGTAGAACCCCTCGTCATCGGCCTCCCACACCTCGATCTCGGCGTTCGCGATCGGGGCGCCGTCGGCGTCGGTGACCTGGCCCTGCACCCAGCAGGGCTCCCCGCCGGCGCCCTGGGCCAGGTCGCCGCCGTACTCGATCAGCGGCGCGTTCTCGACGAAGAACGGTCCGAACACCGTCGGTTGCGTCGCCCGCGGGTCCTCGGGGGCGTTGATGCCGATCGTGAGCATCGACAGCCCGAGCACGTCGGAGAGGAGGATGAACTCCTGGCGGCGGTCGTTGGAGATCTGCCCGGTCCGGGTCAGGAAGTCGATCGCGTGCTGCCACTCGGACTCGGTCAGCCGCACGTCGCGCGCATAGGCGTGCAGGTGGGAGACCAGCGCCTGGAGCAGCTCTCGCACCCGGGGTGACGCGGCCCCGGCGAAGCTCTGTTGCACCTGCGCGGTGAGCTCGGACTCGCGCCGCGTGAGCTCGTCCCGGTTCTCGATCGGGCTCATTGTCCTCGCGGACCCGGCGGCTAGCCGGGCTTCTGGTAGCGCGCCCGGTCGGGGTTGACCGGGGCGTCGGTGAGCGAAGTCATGGACAGAGACTATCCGAGCGTCTCCACGCGCCGGTGCGTGGTGATGCCCAGGCGCGGGGACGATGGCATGGACGCGTGAAGGCGCGCTACGCCGGGTATGTTCGAGCGGTGGCCGCCCGTCAGAGCATCGAGCTGCAGGGTCCCAGCGAGCGCGAGTTCGACGCGATCCTGACCCCGGACGCGCTTGAGTTTGTCGCCGCTCTGGCCCGCGAGTTCGACAGCCGACGGCAGGAGCTACTGGCGGCGCGCGTGCAGCGCCGCGCACGGCTGGCCGCCGGCGAGCCGCTGCAGTTCCTGGAGCAGACCGCGTCGGTTCGCGAGGCGGCGTGGACGGTCGCTCCCGCACCTGAGCCGCTGGCCCAGCGCTGGGTGGAGATCACCGGCCCGGCGGACCGCAAACTGGTCATCAACGCGCTGAATTCGGGCGCCGACGGGTTCATGGCCGACTTTGAGGATGCGACCTCGCCGACCTGGCGCAACATGGTCACCGGGCACGTCAACCTGCGCGATGCGATCGAGCGGTCAATCACCTACGAGGGCTCTGACGACCGGCACTACGAGCTGATCGAGAACCCGGCGACGCTGCTGGTGCGCCCGCGAGGCTGGCATCTGCCCGAGCGCCATCTGCTGATCGACGGCGAGCCGATCTCGGGCTCGCTGTTTGACTTTGGCATGTACTTCTTTCACTGCGCGCCGCTGCTGCTCGCCCACGGCGCGGGCCCCTACTTCTATCTGCCCAAGCTCGAGTCACACCTCGAGGCGCGGCTGTGGAACGACGTGTTCACGTTCGCCCAGGACCTCGTCGGGATGCAGCCGGGCACGATCCGGGCCACGGTGCTGATCGAGACGCTGCCGGCGGCGTTTGAGATGGACGAGATCCTCTACGAGCTGCGCGATCACTCCGCCGGGCTCAACGCCGGCCGCTGGGACTACATCTTCTCGGCGATCAAGTGCTTCCCCGACGACGCGGCCAAGGTCCTGCCCGACCGCGCCGACGTGACGATGACGGTGCCGTTCATGCGGGCCTACACCGAGCTGCTGGTGGCCACCTGCCACCACCGCGGCGCGCACGCGATCGGCGGGATGGCGGCGCTGATCCCGTCGCGCAGCGACGAGGCGGCCAACGAGAAGGCGCTGGACGGCGTGCGAGCGGACAAGCAGCGCGAGGTCGACCAGGGCTACGACGGCACCTGGGTCGCCCATCCCGACCTGGTCGCGACCGCTCGCGAGGTGTTCGAGCAGGGCCTGGCGGGCCGCCCCAACCAGCTCGAGCAGCAGCGCGACGACGTCGTGGTGAGCGCCGCGGACCTGCTGGACCTCGGCGCCACCCCGGGGGAGATCACCGAGCAAGGCCTGCGCACCGATGTCAGCATCGGGTTCCAGTACGTCTCGTTCTGGCTCGGCGGGCGTGGCGCGGCGGCGATCAATTCGCTGATGGAGGACGCGGCCACCGCCGAGATCTCACGCTCGCAGATCTGGCAGTGGGTGCACCATGGCGTCCCGCTGGCCGGGGACGGTCGCACGGTCACCGCCGAACTGGTCCGCGAGCTGCTAGACGAGGAGACCGCCAAGATCCGCGATGCGGTCGGCGAGCAGACCTGGCAGGCCGGGCGGCCGCAGGAGACGCGGCGCATCTTCGAGCAGGTGGCGCTGTCGCCGGAGCTGACCGAGTTTCTTACGCTGCCGGCGTACGAATACCTGGACTGAGCGGCCGCGCCCGAGGCTGGGCGCCCCGAGCGCGGACGGGCTCATCCCGAGGGCACCATCCAGCTGAGCACTGAGGTCGACTGCAGCAGCACGAGGACGGCCATCAGCAGCACCAGAACCACGCTCCAGCCGATCACCTTGCGGAAGATGTCGCCCTCCCGGCCACCGAGGCCGACGGCGGCGGCCCCGATCGCCAAGTTCTGGGGCGAGACCATCTTCGCCAGCACGCCGCCGGAGCTGTTGGCGGCGGCGAGCAGGGTGGGGGAGAGCCCAGATTGCTTGGCGGCGGCGACTTGCAGTGCGCCGAACAAGGAGTTGCTGGAGGTGTCCGAGCCGGTTACCGCGGTCCCGAACCAGCCGATCAGCGGCGACAGGAACGCGAAGAAGCCGCCCGCGCCGGCCGCCCACATGCCAAGCGTGATCGTCTGGCCAGACAGGTTCATCACGTAGGCCACCGCCAGCACCGCGCAGACCGTCACGATCGCCCACTTGAGCTGGTTCAGCGTACGCCCATACACGCGCAGCGCCACGCCGGGTCGCACGCGCAGCACGAGCGCGGTGATCAGGCCGGAGACGAGTAGTCCGCTGCCGGCCGCCGTCAGCCAGTTGAGCTTGAACATCAGGCTGGTGGGTGCCTTGCCCTTGGCGTTGAGCACGTGCAATCCGGGCCAGCTGAACTCGGTCGTCGCCTTGTCCAGCTGGGTCGTGATGCCCTTGATGCTGATCAGGCCGAGCACAACAATGATGATCAGATACGGGGCGAACGCGAGCACGAGTTCGCGACGCGACAGCGGTCCCTGGCGCTCATCGTCGCCCTGTCCCTGGGGTTCGAGCGGCGGGGCCTCGGGGCTGCCGCCGGCGATTGTGGGCAACCCGGTGCTCACCGTTGCGGCCGTGGCGCCCGGGGACCACACCTGCATCAGCGCCAGCACGGCAGCGGTGGAGCCCAGCGAGGCGATGATGTCGGTCAGCTCGGTCGAGACGTAGTTGGAGATCGCGAACTGCAGCACGCCGAACACGACGCCGGCCGTCAGCGCCGCCGGCCACGCCTCACGCAGACCGCGGCGGCCGTCGGTCATGAACACCAGAACGAACGGGACGAACAGGGCCAGCAGAGGCGTCTGACGACCCACCATCTGGCCAAGTTGGTGAACGGGCAGTCCTGAGACCTGGCCTAGCGTGGTGATGGGGATCGCGATCGCCCCGAAGGCCACCGGCGCCGTGTCGGCGACGAGTGCCACCGCGGCGGCCTTGATCGGCTTCACGCCCAGGCCGACGAGCATGATCCCGCAGATCGCCACCGGCGTACCGAAGCCGGCCAGCGCCTCTAGCAGGGCGCCGAAGCAGAAGGCAATCACGATCACCTGTACGCGCAGGTCGTCGGAGATCCGGGCGAAGGCTCGCCGGAGCACTTTGAAATACCCTGCGGCATCGGTCATGTTGAAGATCCACAGAGCGTTGATGACGATCCACATGATCGGCCAGAAGCCGAACACCGCCCCCTCGAGCCCCGAGTCCACTGCCTGGCCGACCGGCATGCTGTACACGATCAGGGCGACGAGGATTGCCACGCCGAGCGTAATCAGCGAGGCCCACTGTGCCTTCATCCGCAGCACGCCGAGCAGCACGAACAGGACCACGAGCGGCAGCAGCGCAAAGATCGAGGTGAGACCCAGCGAGTGCGACACCGGGTCGAGGACCTGCTTGTACATGATGAACCTCCCTCGGCCTCCCACAAGGCCCTGGCGAATGTTGCTGCTCGCACTTGTACCCAGCGTGCGGTTGTCCAATCCGGGACCGGGACGACTGCTAGCGTTGGCCGCGATGTCCACCGCCCCCACAGAGCCGCTTCCCCAGCGACTCGCAGCCATCCGCCGGCAGCTGAAACTGCTTGCGGACTATCTTTGACCCAGCTGAGCTGACGCTGCGCAGCAGCGCGCTGGAGGACGAGATGGGTGCGGCCGGCTTCTGGGATGACCAGGAGCGAGCGGCGCGGGTCAGTTCTGAGCACGCGCGGGCGACCCGCAAGCTGGGCGTGTTCCGCGCGCTGGAGTCAGACGTCGGCGACCTTGAGCCGCTGGCCGAGCTGGCGCAGGAGGATCCCGAGATGGCGGCCGAGCTCGAGGAGCAGGTCGCCTCGGTGCAGCAGCGCCTCGAAGCGCTGGAGGAGGAGCGTCTGTTCTCGGGCCCGTATGACGGGGGCGACGCGCTCGTGACCGTGAACGCCGGCGCCGGCGGCACCGACGCCCAGGACTGGGCCGAGATGGTGCTGCGGATGGAGATGCGCTGGGCCGAGAAGCGCGGCTTCGGCGTCGAGCTGCTGGAGGCCTCGCCCGGAGAGGAGGCCGGGATCAAGTCGGCCACGTTCCGCGCCCGGGGCGAGAACGCCTACGGCCTCTACGGCTCGGAGAAGGGCGTGCACCGGCTGGTGCGGCTGTCCCCGTTTGATTCGGCGAACCGACGCCAGACGAGCTTTGCCGGGCTGGAGGTCTCCCCGGTCGTGCCGGAGAGCGCCGAGGTGCAGATCGAGGACGACGACCTGCAGATCGACACCTACCGAGCCAGCGGCGCCGGCGGGCAGCACGTCAACAAGACCGACTCGGCGGTGCGGATCACCCACAAGCCGAGCGGAATCGTCGTCCAGTGCCAGAACGAGCGCTCGCAATCCTCCAACAAGGCCGAGGCGATGGCGATGCTGCGCTCCAAGCTGGTGGAGCTGGAGGAGCGCAAGCGGCGCGAGGAGATCGCGCGCGAACGGGGCGAGGCGCAGGACGTCAACTTCGGCTCCCAGATCCGCTCCTATGTGCTGCATCCCTACACGATGGTCAAGGACCACCGCACCGATTTTGAAATGGGAGATGCCAACCGCGTGCTCGACGGCGATCTGGACGGCTTCGTGCGCGCTTACCTGCTGGAGGCGGCCCGGTGACCCAATCGCACGAGCCACGCAACCCCCGCGAGCCCGACGAGCCTCGCGACGTGCTGGACGAGCCGCTTCCAAGCACCCGGGAGCTGCCGACCGCCCCGTACCTGGACGCGATCGTCTCCTATGGCTTCCGCGGATCGGTGCGCTTCCACGTCCCCGGCCACAAGGGCGGACCGGGAGCCGACCCCGGGCTGCGCTCCGCGATCGGCGACCGCGCGCTGGCGCTGGACATCTGCCAGGACATCGAGGGCATCGACGTCGGGCCCGAGCCGACGCCCTACCAGCGCGCCGAGGAGCTGGCGGCCACGGCCTACGGTGCGGGCCAGACCTGGTTTCTCACCAACGGCGCGACGCAGGGCAACCACGCGCTGTGCCTGGCGCTGGCCAAGCCCGCCGATCACGTGCTGGTGCAGCGCAACTCGCATGCCAGCGTCGTCGACGGCCTGGTCCTGAGCGGCGGCGTCGCGAGCTTTGTCGCGCCCGAGTACGACGCCGAGCTGGGCATGGCGCACGGCGTCACCCCGGAGGTGCTGGCCGCGGCGCTGGATCGCGAGCCCCAGATCAGCGCCGCGTTCATCGTCTCGCCCACCTACTACGGGATGGCGGCCGACGTCCGCGGCTGCGTCGAGGTGGCGCACGCCCGCGACGTCGCGCTGATCGTCGACTGCGCCTGGGGCTCGCATTTCGGCTTTCACCCGCAACTGCCCGAGTCGCCGCTGCGTTCGGGCGCCGACGCCGTGCTGGCCTCCACGCACAAGATCGTCGGCAGTCTCACCCAGTCAGCGATGCTGCACGTCGCCCGCGACGGCCGGATCGACCCCGACGAGGTGGCGCGCTGCATCCGCCTCGTGCGCTCCACGAGCCCCAACTCACTGCTGCTGGCCTAGCTGGACAGCGCCCGGCGTCAGCTCGCCGCTCACGGTGAGGCGCTCCTGGACCGTACGATCGCCGCCGCGGCGCTGACCCGGGTGCAGATCGACGCGATCCCCGGTTGCGCGGTCGTCGGCGAGTCGATGGTCGGGCGTCCCGGGGTCGCTGGCTGGGATCCGCTGCGGATCGTGATCGACGTGCGCGGAACCGGCTGCACCGGCTATGAGCTGGCCGCCGAGCTGCGGGCCGCAAACGACATTTACGTCGAGCTGGCCACACACGCCACGCTCGTGCTGGTGCTCGGGATGGGCCAGCCGCTGGAGCCGTTGGAGCGCTTCGCCCACGACTTCGCCGAGACGGTCCGGTTTCTCTCCCGTCCCGGCCAAGGGCCCAAGATCGCCACGCCGGCGGCCTCGCTTGAGCATCAGACGGTGGTGCCGATCCGCGAGGCGTTCCTCGGCGATGGCGAGGCGGTCGCCGTCGACGACGCGGTCGGCCGGATCTCGTGTGAGTCGATTGCGGGTTATCCGCCAGGTGTGCCCTCGCTGCTGCCCGGCGAGCGGGTGACCGCCGAGGTGGTCGACTACCTGCGCCAGCTGACCGCCGCGGGAGCGAGGCTGCACGGCGCCGCCGATCCGACGTTTACGACCGTGCGCGTGCTCGTCGATGGGGATCGCGGGTTGGCCGCGGGGCGCGCGCAGCGCCCCGCGACCTCCGCCGCGACTACGGTGTGACCGAGAACACCTGACCGGTCAGCTCACCGATGTAGAGCGAGCGGCCGTTCGTGCCCAGGCCGACGGTCGGGGCGACGAAGCCGGTCACCACCGGCTTCAGCGGCCCACCCGTCAGCGGCATCGAGAACACCTCCCCGGCCTTGCCGGTGGAGCCCAGGAACGACGTCATGTACAGCGTCTTGCCGATGATCGCCATCCCCATGATGTTGGTGTGCGGCGCGAACGCCCTGAAGGGCTGGGTAAAGCCCTTGCACTTGCTGGCCGCAGTGCGGTTGCACTTGGGGAAGCCGTAGTTATCACCCAGGCGGACGCGCAAAACGAAATCTGGAGGATTCTTGGCTCCGGAGTCCTGGCCGAGATCGGACACCAGCGGCGAGCTCGAACCGCTCGGGAAGGCCAGCTGCCAGGGCTGCCGGATACCGGTCGCGAACACCTTGAGATCCTTGCCGTTCGGCTTCAACGACAGGATGCTGTACACGTAGGGCGTCTTCGCCGGGCCGTGGTCGTTGTTGTTCAGCAGCCCGACGTCCGCGCCGACATACAAGCGCCCGTCCGGGCCGAACGCGATCCCGTTAAAGCCCTGGAACCCCTTCGGAGCGGTGTAGAGCACGGTCCGCTTGGCGAACGTGGTGCCATTGAAGCCGCTCCACTTCTGCAGCGTCCAGCTCGCCGCTGTCTTGCCGGTGGGCGTGCCGCCGCTCAGGTACAGGGCGCCCTTGTACCAGGCCAGTCCGGCGACAAACTTCGGCGATCCCGCCAGCTTGGTCCCCGTACCGCCGGACAGCAGGAACACGCCGCCGTTGTCCGGACTGCCGTCGGCCTCGAACACCTTGCCGCCGCCGAACGCAAATGCGGTGGGTGTGTGAAGCCCGGCCGCGACCTGGGTGACGGTCTGTCCGCCCACCGCCGTGGGCGGTGGCGGCGGCCCGGCCGCGGCGACCGCGGAGCCGCCCAGCAGACCGAAGCTGCCTAGCACGGCACCGGCTAGTTTCACTGCACGAGAAATCATCCGTCCTCCTCTGTAAAAAAACCCCGAATTCCGGCCCGTTGCACGTGCCCTGCAACAAGTGCCGCGGCGAAACTACCAGACCATGGACACGCGTTGCGAGAAATTTCCCCCCCATACCCTGATCAGCTCATGAGCCACGAATCAATCGCCCAGACCGTCGCCCGAGCCCTGGCCGAAGATCTCGGCGACGGGGATGTGACCACCGCGGCCACGGTCCCCGCGACCGCCCGCGCCCGCGCGCTGATCACGCAGAAGGCCCCCGGCGTCGTGTTCGGGCTGCAGCTCGCGCAGGCCACGTTCCGTTCCCTGGATCCCGACGCGGAGGTCACCCCCCTGGTCGACGAGGGCGTATGGCGCGAGCACGGCGAGGTGATGCGCGTGCAGGGCGCCGCCCGTGCCCTGCTGTCGGCCGAGCGCACGGCGCTGAACTTCCTGCAGCGACTGTCAGGCGTGGCCACCGCAGCGGCCCGCTGCGTGCAGGCGGTCGCGGGCACCCGCGCCGTGATCCTCGACACGCGTAAGACGACGCCCGGGCTGCGGGCACTGGAGAAGGCGGCGGTCGCCGCCGGCGGTGCCAGCAACCACCGCGCCGGGCTTTACGACGCGATCCTGATCAAGGAAAACCATGCCGCCTTGGCCGGCGGGGTCGGCGCGGCCGTGGCGGCGGCGCGCAGCGCCGCCCCGGAGCTGATGGTGGAAGTGGAGTGCCGCACGCTGGCCGAGGTCGACGAGGCGCTGGCCGCCGGCGCGCCGCGCATTCTGCTGGACAACATGGGGGTCGACGGCCTGCGTGCGGCGGTGGCGCACGTCGCCGGGCGAGCCGAGCTGGAGGCCAGCGGCGGGGTCACGCTGCAGACGCTCTCAGACGTCGCCGGCACCGGCGTAGAATTCATCTCGGTCGGTGCGATCACCCATAGCGCGCCCGCCCTCGATCTGTCTCTGATCCTTCACCCGCTGCCATGAACCTTCCGGTGCTCGACAACACAGACGCCCCGCTGATGCTGGAGAACATCCCGGCGCTGCAGTCCGAAGTGCGTGAACTGGCCGACGCCGCCGGAGCGGTGATCCTCGCCCACAACTACCAGCTGCCCGAGATCCAGGACGTCGCTGACTACGTCGGCGACTCACTCGGTCTCTCCCAGCAGGCCGCCGCCGCGCAGGCCGACACGATCGTCTTCTGCGGCGTGCACTTCATGGCCGAGACCGCGTCGGTGCTCTGTCCCCAGAAGCGGGTGCTGATCCCTGATCCCGACGCCGGCTGCTCGCTGGCCGATGCGATCACCGCTGAGCAGCTGCGCGCCTGGAAGGCGGCATATCGGGCGGGCGGGAATGAGGTCATCGTCGTCATGTACGTCAATACCACCGCCGAGGTCAAGGCCGAGAGCGATTACTGCTGCACGTCGGCCAACGCGGTGCAGGTCGTGCAGCACATCTACCGCGAGCACGGGACCGACACCGAGATCCTGTTCGGACCCGACATGTTCCTCGGCGCCTACGTCGAGAAGATGCTCGGCCGCCGGATGCACGTATGGGACGGCGAATGCCACGTGCACGCCGGGATCAAGCCGCAGGACATCGACGCCGTCCGCGCGAGCCATCCCGATGCCGACTTCCTGATCCACCCCGAATGCGGCTGCTCGACCAGCATAATGGAGTACGTCGCCGCCGGCGATGTCGCCTCCGAGGGCGTACGGATGCTGTCCACCGGCGGGATGCTCGGCTACGCGCGCGAGCTCGGGTCGGCGGCCGGTAGGACCGACGGGAGCCCGAGGACGGCGATCGTCGCCACTGAAACCGGGATGCTGTATCCGCTGCGCCGGGCTGCGCCGGACGTCGAGTTCATCGCCGCCAACGAGGCTGCGTCCTGCCGCTACATGAAGATGATCACGCTCCCCAAGCTGCGGGACGCGCTGCGCAACGGCGGCCCCGAGGTCAAGGTGCCGGCGGCGATCGCCGAGCGGGCCCGGCTCCCGATCGAGCGGATGGTCGCGATCAGCTGATCGCGGCGGCGCCGCCGGAGCCCGGCGCCTGTGCCGGAAGCGGCGAGGTGTCCTCGAACAGCAGCAGCCCGCGCGCCACCACGCCCTGGACCGCGGGCGTGCTCGTGCGCCGGCGCAGGAACTCGGGCGTCGTGTAGCAGTGCACGTCCGCCGGCTCGCCCATCTCCAGGGCGTCCCACAGCGAACTCGCCTGATAGACGCGCTCCAGCCACGGCATCCCGTCAAACGCGTGGGAGACGAGCACGACCACGAACTCGGGTCCGCGCTCGCGCTGGGCCGGAGCGCCGCGGAAGTCATCGACGCGGGCGCCCCCGACCATCACCACCGCCAGCGGCCAGCGGTCGCCGATCCGGCCGAGGTAGCGCTGCAGCTCCCGCAGGTTCAGCGCAGTATTCAGCTCCACCGCGCGATTGTCCGCGTCGGAAGCGTGTGCGTCAATAACGCGCGATTGCTGCAAGCATCTTGCTCTCCTCGAGGATCGCGGTGCCGTTGTCGGGGCCGTCGACGAACAATGCGAAGGCCAGCGTGTGCCCGCCCCGGCAGTGGCAGTACCCGGCCAGGTTGGTGACGTAGTTCAGCGTTCCGGTCTTGGCGATGCAGTGGCCCTGCGCGGCGGTCTTCAGGCCGACCGTCTTGACCGTCCCGTCGACACCGACGGTCGGCAGCGATGCCGCCAGCTGATCGCCGACCGGCGTATGCCAGATCTCGCGCAGCAGGTCGACCACCTCCAGCGGAGAGGAGCCGTCGGCGCGTGAGAGGCCGGAGCCGTCGAGGATCTTGGGGTGCAGGTCATAGGTCCGGGCGATCGTGTCCGCGATCACGGCGGCGCCCGCGGCGATCGAGCCGCCGCGGCCGAACAGCACCCCGAGCTGCTTGGTGAACAGCTCCGCGAACAGATCGTCGGAGGGTACGTCCATCAGCCGCGTCATCGTCGCCAGCGGCGGCGAGCCGGCGATCGCCAGCAGCCGCGATCGAGTGGGAGCGCGGCCGTTGTGGGTCGACGCCCGAACAGTGATGTGAGAGTCGCGCATCGTCAGCGCCAGCTCGCGCGCCGCGAACGTCGCCGGTGAATAGTGCGCGGCGGTCGTGCCGTGGTCATAGGTGAGCGCGCTGAGCTGGCCGCCGAAGTCCGGGATATCGACGAGCAGCTTGGTCAGTAGGCCGCCGCGGTGACGATCGAACAGCGACTCGTCGGCGATCACCCTCCCGGTCACCCGGCGGATGCCGCGGGCGCGCAGCTGGTTGACCAGTTGGATCGCGGTCGACCCGTAGCCCTGCTCCCAGACCTTGTTAAACGTGGGGTCACCGAACGTGGGGTCGCCGCCGCCGCGCAGGTACAGGTTTCCGCGCCAGGCGCCATCGTGAAGCGAGCCGGTTCCGAGCACCGTTGTGTGCAGCCGGGCGTGGGGTCCGAGCCGGTTCATCAGCGCGGCCGTCGTCCACAGTTTCTCCACCGAGGC
This sequence comes from Solirubrobacteraceae bacterium, assembly GCA_050999585.1. Taxonomy (GTDB): domain Bacteria; phylum Actinomycetota; class Thermoleophilia; order Solirubrobacterales; family Solirubrobacteraceae; genus Palsa-465. The sequence goes on from JBPCPC010000190.1 coordinate 12,709, forward strand.
GGGAGGGCGCTTGACCTTCGGCCGCAGGCCGAACAGCTCGGTGTGGGCGTCGACGTCGTAGACCAGTGCTCCGGTGCCCGCGCCGGCCACGCGCATCGTCTTGGTCAGCGCCGCCTGCAGACCGGCCTCGGCCCCGGATACCGCCGGGCGCCGGCCGCCTGCGCTGAGGCGCGGGTCACGCTGCCGCGCTCGCTTGCCGGCGTGCGTGGCCGGGGGCGAAACCACCGGCGCGCCGGCATCGAAGGCGACGTCGCGCTTGCTGGTATGGCTGAGCGAGCCGAGGAGGACAAGCGTTATCGCCGCGATCGCGACGATCAGGGCGGTGCCCGCGACGAGCCAGCGTCTCAGGCCGTCTCCAGCTCCGTCACGGTATGAGGCCCGACGACCGCCACCGAGAGCTCGTCGGCAACGCCAGCCGCCACCTCGCGCACGTCGGCGTAGGTGACCTTGTCCAGCAGCTCGATGCTGCGGTCGGGATTGACGTCCTCGCCGTAGACGATCGTCTGCTGTGCGGCAAACCGCGCGACCGCGCCGCTGTTCTCAAACGCGATCGCGCGCGCCCCGGCGGCGTAGGCCTGGGCGCGCTTGACCTCGGCCTCGGTCGGCCCCTGGTCGCGCAGCTCGGTGACGATGTCGCGCATCCGGCGGTAGGCGTCGATGCACTTGCTCGATTCCAGCCCGGCCGACAGCTGCAGGATCGGCACGTCGGCATAGGCGTGCGGGAATGCGCTGACCGAATAGGCCAAGCCGCGCTGCTCGCGGATCTCGTCGAACAGCCGGGAGCCCATCGAGCCGCCCAGCAGCGTCGAGTAGATCACCATCGCGGCCCGCTGACGGGGTGCCGAGACGTCGATCGACGGGCGATACGACATCCGCAGGTGCGACTGGCTGGAATCGCGCTCCTTGACCATGATGCGCGGATGCTGGGCGGGGGCCCGCTCATAGCGCTCGGGCGCGGCCGACTCGGTGAAGCGGAGAAACAGCTGCTCCAGCTCGCCGGCGTGTCCGAGCGACTCGAGGTTGCCGACGACGAACGCGGCCCCGTGCGACGGCGACCAGCGCCGTGAGCGGAACGCGACGATGCCGTCGCGGGTGAACGTGTCACGGATGTGCTCGGGCGGTCCCAGCACCGGGCGGCCGAGGGGGTGATCTCCGAACACGGCCTCGTCAATCAGGTGCTCGGCCTGCGCTGCCGGCTGGTCGTTGGCGCGCGCAATCTCCTGCACGACCACGCCGCGCTCACGGTTCAGCTCGTCGCCGTCGATCTTGGGTCGGGCGACGAAGTCGGTCAGCAGGTCGGCCGCCTCCAGCCCGCGCGCGGCGCGCGCCGTGATGTGAAACGCGACCAGGTCATGGCTGGTGTAGGCGTTGAGCACCGCGCCGATGTTCTCGGCGGCCTCGTTGACGTCGCGATAGTGCGGGTACTTCTCGCCGCCCTTGAACACGAGATGCTCCAGGAAATGGGCCATCCCGTTCTCCTCGGGGTACTCGGTACGCGCACCAGCGTCGAAGGCGGCCAGAATCGTCACCGCGCGGGTGCCCTCGACGGCGACGCGGTGCAATCGCAGACCGTTCTCGAGCGTGGACACGTTGATCGTCGGCATCGCTCAGACAACGGTACCGGTCGGGGAGGCCGACGTCGCAGCACTACCCGGCCCCGCCCGCTCCCGCGCGCGAGGAGCGTTGACTCCGTCCTGCAAATCGCGTTGCAAGGACCTCCAAAACGGGACAGGGCGCATAGGTGGCCGCTACGCTGCGCGCACCCTATGGCTACCACTAAGAGAATCAGTCGTCGCACCCGCAAGCGTGACGTGCAGGCGTCTCCCAGTCAGCCGCGCACCGCCCCCCGGCAGGAGGGCGCTGCCCGCTCGGTGATCGAGTTCCGCGGCGTCTCCAAGCTCTACGCCGGTGACGTCGGTCTGGACCAGGCGACGTTCTCGGTGCAACGCGGAGAATTCGTGTTCCTGGTCGGTTCCACTGGATCGGGCAAGTCGACCCTGATGCGCCTGTTGATCAAGGAGTTCGAGCCCACGGGCGGCACGATCCGCGTCGCCGGTCACGACCTCGAGGACATCACGCGCAAGCGCGTGCCTTACTTCCGCCGCAACGTCGGCGTTGTGTTCCAGGACTTCAAGCTGCTGGCCAATCGCACCGTGTATGACAACGTCGCCTACGCGCGGCAGGTGACTGGCGGCTCGCGTAAGGAGATCCACGCCAAGGTGCCCGACATCCGGCGCCTCACCGGGCCCGCGACCAAGC
>JBPCPC010000330.1:0-29760 GCA_050999585.1 Solirubrobacteraceae bacterium
CCCGCTGGCCTGCCGGGGCAAGGCGGCGGCTCGGGCCGACCACGATTCCGCCGGCGAGCGCGACGCCCCGCAGCATGTTGCCGGGCGAGGGCGGCGCCGCGGCGGGGGCAGCGGCGGCCGGGGCAGCAGTGGCCGGGGTAGCAGTCGGGGCGGGGGGCGGCGCACCGGTGGACCCCGACCCCGACCCCGACGCGACCCCGTCACCGAAGCCGTCAGCAGCCAACTCGCGTAGTGCGGCCAGAGCCTCGTCGGCCTGGGGTCCGCTCGCGCTCACCACCACCGTGTCCCCCGGTCGCGCGCCGAGCGCGATCACGTTGGTCAGGCTCCGCGCGCTAACGGCCTCGCCTCCCGGGTGGGCCACGCGCACGTCGGCATCAAAGCGCCGCGCGGTCTCCACGAACCGCGCCGCCGGACGTGCGTGGAGGCCGGCGGCGTTGCGGACCGCAAGCTCGGCGGTCGCGTCAGCCAAGGCGGGCGCGGGCACGGCCGGGGTGTCAGAGCTCTCGAGCTGCGACGCCTTCATCCGCAGCGCCCCGCGAGCCTCGGCAGCCACCTCATCGAGGTCGGCGCCGCCGCCCGCAGCCGCCGCTGCGGCGACCGCCCCCTCCACCAGCGGCGCATCGCTCAGGCGCACCCGATCGGCGCCGTCCTCGAGCAGCTCGAGCGCGAACTCGGCGCTCATCAGGGCGCTGCCGAGGTCCATCAGCACGAGCACGCCGTCGGCGGACATCACCGTCTGCACCGCGGCGCGCACCCGTTCGGCGTCGGTGCCCAGCACGCCGGGCTCGCCCAACCCGCCGGCGGCCTCGATCGCCACATCCGGTCCGCCCATCTCACGCGCCAGCTCGACCACGCCCCGAGCCAGCGCCTCGCTGTGGGAGACGATGACGATTCCGACCATCGCCGCCCGCTCAGCCGGCCAGCGTCTCGGCGGCGCTGCGAAACAGGTAGTAGGTGGACGTGGCGCCCGGGTCCTGATGGCCGGCGCTGCGTTCGCCGAGGTAGCTGGCGCGGCCCTTGCGGGCCACGAGGGCAACCGTCGCCTGCATTCCACGCTCGGCACCGGCCACCGCATCGGCGAGACCCTGATCGAGGCTGCCGGCGGCCTCCAGCCCCTCGATCGCCGGCAGCAGCGCGTCGATCATCGTCTTGTCCTGCGGCTGTGCCTTGCCGCGGGCCTGCACGCCGTCGAGCCCGCGACGCCACGCGCCGGCGAACGCCTCCAGCCCGATGTCCTGCTGGCCGGCGAGTGCATTGCCCATCTGCAGCAGCAGCGTGCCGTAAAGCGGACCGGCGGCGCCGCCGACCGACGAGACGAGCGCCATCGCGACGGTCTTCAACACCGCTCCGACATCGGCTGGCTCGCTGCCGTCCAGCTTCTCCAGCGCCTTGCGCATTCCGCGGTCCATGTTGGTGCCGTGGTCGCCGTCGCCGATCGCGGTGTCCAGGCGCACGAGTTCCTGGCGGTGCTCGCTCATCTGCGCGCCGAAGTGACGCATCCACTCCAGCGTGCTGTCGCGGGTGATCGCCACGCTCAGGCGCCCCAGCGCAACGCCGGGGTGTTCACGGGCGCGTCCCAGTAGCGCACCATGTCGTCGTCGAGCCGCAGCAGCGTGATCGAGCAGCCCTGCATGTCCAGGGAGGTGATGAAGTTGCCGACCAGGTTGCGCTCTATCTGCAGCCCGTATTCCTGGGCGAGCTTCGCAACCTCGGCGTAGACGACGTAGAGCTCCATCAGCGGCGTGCCGCCCATGCCGTTGACGAACGCCAGCACGCGATCACCGGAGGCGAACGGCAGGTCGTCGAGGATCGGCGTCGTCAACCGCTCGGCGATCTGCGCCGCGGAGCCGATCTTCTCCCGGGAACGGCCGGGCTCGCCGTGGATCCCGATGCCGATCTCCACCTCGTCCTCGCCGAGCTCGAAGCTGGGCTGGCCCGATGCGGGGGTGATGCACGGGGTCAACGCGATGCCCATCGAACGGCCGCCGGCGCTGACCCGGCGGCCCAGCTCGGCGACATCCTGCAGCGAGCGGCCGTCCTGCGCCGCGCCGCCGGCGATCTTCTCGATCAGGACGGTAACGCCGACGCCGCGCCGGCCGGCGGTAAACGTCGAATCCTCGACGGCGACGTCGTCGGCGGTGAGGATCGTCTCGGCGGCCACTGCCTCGCCCTGGGCCATCTCGGCGGCCATCTCGAAGTTCATCACGTCGCCGGTGTAGTTCTTGACGATGTACACCACGCCGGCGCCACCGTCGACGGCCTTGCTTGCCTCATACATCTGATCTGGCGTGGGTGAGGTGAACACCTCCCCGGGGCACGCTGCGTCGAGCATGCCTGGGCCGACGAAGCCACCGTGCATCGGTTCGTGGCCCGCGCCGCCGCCGGAGATCAGCGCCACCTTGCCCTGCACCGGCGCGTCGCTGCGGATCACCAGCGCCGGTTCGTAGGAGATCTTCAGGCGGTCGCCGTGGGCTGCCTCCATCCCTCGGAGCATGTCGGTGACCGCCGTGTCCGGCGAGTTGATCAGCTTCTTCATCGTGCCTCCTTGAGTCAAGAGCGCTTCGGACGGATGGGACTCCTCTGAAACGCTATACCCGTGTCGACGACGAAACGCGCATGCCCAGCGTGATTAGGCTCTCGGTCTCGTGTCGCCGCCCGCCGCCAACCCCGGAGCGCCAGGGCCGGTGCTCGTCATCCATGCGGGCGCGGGTCTCGGCTCGGCGGCCGACGGCCCGCAGGCTGACGAACACCGGGCCGCGCTGCGCACCGCTTTACAGCGCGGCCGCGCGATCCTCGAGGCGCACGGGGATGCTGTCGATGCCGTCGCGGCGGCCGTCGCTCACCTGGAGGATGAGGCGCCGTTCTTCAACGCCGGCCGCGGCTCGGTGCTGTGTGCTGACGGCTCGGTGGAGATGTCCGCGGCGCTGATGCGCGGCCACGACCGGGCCGCCGGGGCGGTGGCGGCAATTTGCCGCACCCGCCTGCCGGTGCTCGCCGCGCGGGCGGTGCTCGAGCGCAGCTCGCATGTGCTGCTGCTCGGCGATCCCGCCGATCAGCACGCGGCCGCGGCGGGACTGGAGCAGCGCGATCCGAGCTACTTCGTCACCGAACGTCAGCGCGAGCGGCTGCGGGATCTGGGAACGGACTTCACGCGTGGGACCGTCGGCGCGGTCTGCCTCGATGGCCACGGCCGGCTCGCCGCCGCGACCTCGACGGGGGGCCGACGCGGGCAGGCGCCCGGCCGCGTCGGCGACACGCCGGTGATCGGCGCGGGCACCTGGGCCGATCCGCGCGTCGCGATCTCCTGCACGGGTGACGGCGAGGCGTTCATTCGCGCCGGCGCCGCACGGCAGCTGGCGCTGCTCGCCTCGTCAGGCGAAACGCTGGAGCGTGCGGCGCGGGCCACGTTGCAGGATGTGGCCGACCTCGGGGGCTCCGGCGGCCTGATCGCCGTCGACCACGAGGGCAGCGTGACGATGCCGTTCACCGCGGCGGCGATGAACCGCGGGGTCTGGCGCGCGGGGGAGGAGCCGGCGGTCTGGGTCTGAGCGACCGCGTGGACCGCAAGCCCCGTCTAACTGCAGTTGATGTGAAGCATGTGCAGCAGCCACCGCGCGGGTGAGCCGCTGAGGTCGACGGTGCCGGTGCAGTGGTGGGTGCCGTCGTCGCGCACCGAGGTGGTCGTGACCGCGACCGTCGCCCCGGCGCCGGACCGGGTGAGCGTTCGTGCGCTGTCGAACGTGATCGAGCGGTCGCCGGCCTGGCCGGTCTGAAAGCTGCGGTAGCCGCCGAGCTGGCTCTGCGCCGTCGGGTCGGCCAGCGCCCACGCCTGGGGGTACTGGTGCGAGGCGGCGAGCTGGTAGAAGGTCTCGACTGCTGATACGGGGCCCGCCCCCGCCTTCGCCCCCGCCGTCGGCGCGGCCGGGGCAGGGGTGGAGGTGGAGGTGGAGGCCGAGCTCGTTGCCGACGCCGAGCCGGTCGTGCTGATCGAGGCAGACGCGGCCGGGGCGGTCGGTGTGCTGCGGCTCGCTGGTGCGGTGCTCGAGGCGGTGGTCACACTGCCCGCGCCCGCCGCGCCCGAGCTGTGCTTGACCGTGGCGTGGGACGCCGGCCGCGCCCGATGGGAAGCGTGGCCACGCGTCACCTGGGCGTGCGTCGCCGAGCCCGCGCCGCCCGTGCTCAGCACCACCGCGAGCGCGACCGCGGCCGCCACCAGGGCCAGCATCCCGCCCGCGATCAGCCCGCTCCGCGAGCGCCGCTGCACAGCGGGCGGCGCGGGCGCCACCGTGGGAGGCTGCCCTCGGGTCTGGGTGGTCTCCGTCGCGATCGCCGCCCTCGCCACCGGAGCCGTGTCCTCGGGCGCCAGCGCGGCGCGCAACCGTGCGATCAGCTCCCCGGCCGACCGGGGCCGCGCCGCCGGCTCGCGCGCCATTCCCCGGATCAGCAGCTCGGCGGCGGCGGGAGGCGCGCCCGGCCGCGCCTCGCGGAGATCGGGTGGGGGCCGGGTGGAGATCGCGTGGGCGAGCGCGACAGGGTTGGCCTCGCGCCGGGCCTTGCGTCCGGACAGCACCTCAAATGCGACCGCCGCGAGCGCGTAGACATCGATCGCCGGGGTGGACGGGCCGTCCTCGAGCTGCTCGGGCGCCATGTAGCTGAGTGAGCCGACCATCGAGCCGGCGGTGGTGATCCTCGTCTGCTCGGGAACCGAGGCGACGCCGAGATCGGCGACCTTTACCGCGCCGTCGCTGCCGAGCAGGATGTTGGAGGGCTTGACGTCGCGATGGACGATCCCGTGTCGATGGATGGCGTCAAGCCCGGCGGCGGCGCCCTGGAGAATGCGCAGCGCCTCCGCGGTCGGCAGCCGGTCCTGCCGGTCCAGGGCCTGACGCAGTGTCTCGCCCGGGACGTACTCCATCACGATCACCAGGTCGTGCTCCTCGGAGGTGAAGACGTCGTAGACGGATACCAGGTTCGGGTCGCTCACGGAGGCGCCGAGCAGCGCCTCGCGCTTCAGGCGCGAGAGCGCGCCGAGATCCTCGGTCGTATGCAGGCGCTTGAGCGCGACCGGGCGGCCGAGAACCGTGTCCTCGCCCAGGGCTACGGTGGCCATCCCGCCCGCGCCGATCCGGGAAACGAACCGGTATCGGTCCAGCTTGCTGGCAGCGCTCATGAATCCGGGAGATACCCGCCCCCGGGGGCAAATCCACCTTTCCTGGATGAGAATGACCGCGTGGCGGACCGGGCCTAGGTGCTACTCGATCAGCGGCGGGTCGCGCAGGTTGGAGTTGATCTGCTCCGAGAGCGCCCGGGAGGCCGCGGCGCGAGCCGCCTGTTGTTCGCGATCGTCATCGCCCGCGAGCGTCGATCGCTCAAACACATCGGCCGCCGCCTCGAACTGCTCTCGCTCGCGCTCGGTGTCGGCCGCGGCCTGGCGGCGGAGCAGTTCGGCGCGCTCGGTGACCACGGCGGCCGGCTGATCGCCGGAATGGCGCTCGCTCAGCTCGACGACATGTGAAAAGCGAAAGTGTCCCTCGGTGCTGCGGACCGGGCGGTAACGGACACGTTCGATCGTGATCGTGCCGTCGTCGCCGGCGTGAGTCGTGACCTCGTATCGCGTGAACGGCGCGATCGCCTCCAGCCACCGGCGGCGCGCGTCCAACACGCCGGCGTTCTGACGCCCCTCGATCGAGTCGGCGGTCACCTCGGCCACGTGGACCCAGCCCCAGTGCGTGGCCACCAGCACGACCCCGAGCACGAGGGCGATGATCGCGAGCGTGCCGCCGCCGGCCAGGAAGTCGATCCCTCCAAGGATCACCAGGGCGAGACCGCCGATCAGCGTCAGGCCCGTCATGGTCGCGCCGAGGCCGACCAGTCTGCCCCGCGTCGGACTCTGAACCAGTGACTGCGGATGGCCAACCGCCGCCGGGAGCAGTGCCAGGTCCTCGGCCAGCAGTTGCTCGTCGGCCACGAGGCCGATCAGCTCTTCGACGCTCTCGTCCGGGGTCATGGGCTGACGGTACTCCTCGGCCCGGAAGCGCCCGCTGCCTGACGTCTCACTTCACCGCCCGGAGTGATTGACTGAGTACTGTCAACGGTGGGCGTCGCACACATTCGGTGAAACGGCGCTCGCGACCCTGAAAGGGGGTCCCCGATGCCGTTCTTTTTCTTCACCGTAGAGCAGCAGGAGCGAGCCATCGTCGAGCGCTTCGGGAAGTTCGTTCGCGTGGCCACTCCTGGGCTGCAGCGCAAGTCGCCGTGGGTCGAGCGGGTGGCCGGCCGGATGAGCCTCCAGGTCGAGCAGCTCAACGCCGAGATCGAGACCAAGACCAAGGACAACGTGTTCGTCAAGGTCAAGTTGGCCGTCCAGTACAAGGTGGGCCCCGAGGCCCAACAGGTTCAGGACGCCTATTACAAGCTCGACGACCCCGAGGTGCAGATCCAGTCCTACGCGTTTGACGTGGTCCGCTCGCACATCCCCAGCATGGGCCTGGACGAGGCGTACGCCGACGCCGACACGATCGCGATGCACATCCAGGACACCCTGCACCGCCAGATGGCCGAGTACGGCTATGAGATCGTCAAGGCGCTGATCACGAACATCGAGCCCGATCAGCGGGTCAAGGACGCGATGAACAACATCAACGCGTCCCAGCGCAACCAGATCGCCGCCGCCGCGCAGGGCGACGCGCAGAAGACGCTCGCCGTCAAGAAGGCCGAGGGCGAGAAGGAGACGATGCGGCTGCAGGGCGAGGGTGTGGCCGAGGAGCGCAAGGCGATTGCCCAGGGCCTGAAGGAGTCGCTGGAAATCATCGCCCAGCAGGGACTCGATCCCAAGGAGGCGATGGCGCTGGTCGCGCTCACGCAGTACACCGACATGATCCGCGCGCTCGGTGAGGGTTCGCAGACCAACACGATCCTGCTGCCGCATTCGCCCAGCGGGGTCGGGGAGCTGATGTCCCAGATCCGCAACGGGATCATGGTGGCCGACATCGCGGCGGACTCGATCGAGAGCGGAACGCCCCGGCGCCAGCTCAACGGTGCCCCGCCGGAGTCTTAAACCATTGATCGGCACCCGATCCCGCGGACTGGACCGCAATAACTACTGATTTACGGTCAGTAGTTAACCTCGCGGTGCGGAGATCCGCTACATCTCCTGGATCGCCGCGCGCAACCTCGTCAACCTGAAGTCCGTCGCCAAGGGGTATGGAAGCCGCTCGGTACTCGACGACGTGACCCTGGGCGTCAGCGACGGCGACCGGATCGGTGTCGTGGGACAGAACGGGGCCGGCAAGTCGACGCTGCTGCGGTTGATCGCCGGCGTCGAGGCACCCGACGCCGGCGGCGCCACGCGCACGAGCGGGGTGACCACGGAGCTGGTGGGCCAGCAGCCGGACCTCGACCCTGACCGCACCCTCGGCCAGGAGCTCGTCGGCGGCCGGGCCGAGCACGAGTGGGCGGGCGATGCGGCGTTTCGCTCCGTCCTGGACGGGCTGCTCGGCGGCGTCGAGCTCTCGCGCTTTCCGCGGGGACTGGACACGCCGATCAGGCCGCTCTCGGGCGGCGAGCAGCGGCGGATCACGCTGGCGCGGGCGTTGCTGGACTCGCCCGAGCTGCTGCTGCTCGACGAGCCGACCAATCATCTCGACGTCGAGGGGATCGACTGGCTGGCGCGCTTCCTGGCGGACCGGCGCGGGACGCTGCTGGTGATCACCCACGACCGCTGGTTTCTCGACATGGTCTGCACGCGCACCTGGGAGGTCACGGACGCAACCGTCGAGCAACACGAGGGCGGGTACTCGGCCTACGTGCTCGCGCGGGCCGAGCGCGACCGGCAGGCGTCACAGCGCGAGGACCGCCGCCGCCAGCTCGTCCGCAAGGAGCTGGCGTGGCTGCGCCGCGGCCCGCCGGCGCGGACGTCCAAGCCGCGGTTCCGGATCGACGCGGCGACGGCGCTGATCGCCGACGAGCCGCCGGCGCGGGACACGGTGCAGCTGCTGCGCTTCGCCTCGGCGCGGCTCGGCGACCGGGTCCTCGATGCGGTCGACGTCTCGGTCACCCTCGGGCGGCGGCGCCTGTTGGAGGACGTCACCTGGCGCCTGGGTCCGGGGCAGCGGGTCGCGCTCGTCGGTGCCAACGGCTCGGGCAAGACGACGCTGATCAGCCTGCTCGCCGGCGACCGCCAACCCGACACCGGCGAGGTGCAGCGCGGCCAGACCGTCCGCCTCGCCGAGCTGTCCCAGGACACGATGGAGCTACCCCCCGGCCTGAGGGTGCTCGAAGCACTCGAGCAGGTTCGCCAACGGACCACCACCAGCTCCGGCGAGGAACTGACCGCCGGCAGCCTGGCCGAGCGCTTCGGCTTTCGTGGCGAGAAGCTCTACACGCGCACCGACGAGCTCTCCGGCGGCGAGCGCCGGCGGCTTCAGTTGATGCGCCTGCTGCTCACCGAGCCCAACGTGCTGCTGCTCGACGAACCCACCAACGACCTGGACATCGACACGCTGACGGCGCTCGAGGACCTGCTCGACGGTTGGCCGGGCACGCTGGTCGTCGTCTCCCACGACCGATACTTCGTCGAGCGGGTGTGTGACGACGTCTTCGCCCTGGCCGGCGACGGCAGCTTGCGCCACCTTCCCGGCGGCGTGGACCAGTACCTGGAGCTGCGCCACGCCGAGACCACCGAGACCCGATCGTCACTCCAGAGCGCGGCCGGTCGCACGCCCGGCGCTCAGCGCCAGACGGCACGCCGGGAGCTGGCCCGACTCGAACGCGAGCTTGAGCGCGCCCAGCGGCGCGACGGCGATCTGCACGCCGCGATGGTCACCGCGGCCACCGACGCGGGACGCCTGCGCGAGCTCTCTGAACAGCTGACGACCCTCTCGGCCGAGCGCGAGGCGCTCGAGGCGAGCTGGTTTCAGCTGTCCGAGCAGCTCGAAGAGGCCTGACCGGCGGCGCCCGACCGGGCCGTTTGGCGGCGGACGCCCGGCGACTCGGTTGCGCTCACAAGCATCTCCGCGAAACGCGCTAAAATCTCAGTCGACCCAACTAAGATCTGAAACCAGATCGGAGACTTGAGAAACGTGGAACTTGAGAATACGAACCCCCAGGACGCCCGTCTCTGCGACATCTGTGGTCAGCGACCGGGTGTCGTGCAGGTGATGTTCGCCGGTGGCGGCGGACGGCGTGCCGGGCTGTTGTGCGAGCGCTGCGCTCGTGACGCGGTGGCGGCGCAACAGGGCGGAATGCCCGAAGGCAGCATGTTCGGCGGCCCGATGGCGGCGGGCGGGAGTGGTTCCCCGTTCGGCGGCGGCCAAGACCCGCGCGGCGGGACGGCCGTACGTCAGCGTCAAGAGAATCGAGCGTCTGAGACGCCGGCGCTGGACCAGTTCGGACGAGACCTGACCGAGGAGGCCCGCGCGGGACGCGTGGACCCCGTGATCGGACGCGCCCGCGAGATCGAGCAGGTTGTCGAGACCCTCACCCGGCGGCGCAAGAACAACGCCGTGCTGATCGGGGAGGCCGGCGTCGGCAAGACGGCGATCGCCGAGGGCCTGGCGCTGCGTATCGTCCAGGACGAGGTGCCCGAGCCGCTGCACGGCGTACGGGTGGTCGCGCTGGACCTGGCCGGGATGGTCGCGGGCACGCAGTTCCGGGGCGCGTTCGAGCAGCGGCTGAAGGCCGCGCTGGACGAGGTCGCCGCCTCCGCGGGCCGCATCATCCTGTTCGTCGACGAGCTGCACACCGTGCTCGGCGCCGGCGGTGCCGAGGGCGCGATGGACGCGGCCAACATGCTCAAGCCGATGCTCGCCCGCGGCGAGCTGCGGATGGTGGGCGCCACCACGCTGGCCGAGTACCGCAAGGTCGAACGCGACGCCGCGCTCGCGCGGCGCTTCTCAGCGGTGATCGTCGAGGAGCCATCGATCGATGAGACCGTCGAGATCCTGCACGGCCTGCGCCCCCAGTACGAGGAGCACCACACCGTGGCGATCACCGACGAGGCGATCACGGCGGCCGCGCGGCTGTCGGATCGCTACATCAGCGAATACCGGCTGCCCGACAAGGCGATCGACCTGGTCGATCAGGCCGCGGGCCCGGCTGCGGTTGCGCAACTCGGGTGATGACCGAGAGCAGCGCCTGCGCGGCGAGCTCGAGCGGCTGCACGCCGAGAAGCAGGCGGCCGTGGACGCTGAGGCCTACGAGGAGGCCGGCGAGCTGAAGGCGAGGATCGACGGGCTGGAGCACGGTCTCGCCGAGACCAGGACCGAGGATCCACCCGCCGAGGATGCGCGCGAGGCGGCCCGACCGCAGCCCGCGGACACCGATGTCGTCGACGAGCTGATGATCGCCGAGGTGGTCGCGATCCGCACCGGGATCCCGGTGGGCGAGCTGGTGGCCGCTGAGCTCGAGCGGCTGGGCACGCTGGAGGATGATCTCCACGAGCGCGTGATCGGACAGCAGGACGCGGTGCACGCCGTGGCCGAGACCGTGCGGCACGCCCGCGCAGGCCTGGCCGAACCGGATCGCCCGCTGGGCAGCTTCCTGTTCATGGGCCCGACCGGAGTCGGCAAGACCGAGCTGGTCAAGGCGCTCGCCGAGCGGCTGTTCGCCACCGAGCGGGCGCTGGTCCGGATCGACATGTCCGAGTACCGCGAGCCGCATACCGTGGCGCGGCTGATCGGCTCGCCCCCCGGCTATGTCGGGTACGGCGACGGCGGCCAGCTCACCGAGCCGGTCCGGCGGCGGCCCTACTCCGTGGTGCTGCTCGACGAGATCGAGAAGGCCCACCCCGACGTCTGGAACGTGCTGCTGCAGGTGCTCGACGACGGCCGGCTGACCGACGGCGAAGGACGGACGGTCGACTTCACCAACACGGTGATCGTGATGACGTCCAACCTCGGCGCCGGACAGGCCAAGCGTCCGCTGGGGTTCACCGGCGGCGAGGCCGACCCCGCGGCCGACCGTCTCGTCGCCGCGGCGAAGCGGGCCTTCCTGCCGGAGTTCCTGAACCGGATCGACGAGGTGGTCGTGTTCGAGCCGCTGACCGAGACCCAGGTGGAGAAGATCGGTGAGCTGATCTGCGCCCGGATCGCGGACCGCCTGCGCGAGGAGCGCGGGGTGGAGCTCGAGGTGGCGCCGGAGCTGCTGGCCCGGCTTGCCGGCGAGGGTTTTGATCCCGAGTTCGGTGCGCGGCCGCTGAAGCGGCATCTGCGCCGGACGCTGGAGAAGGAACTGACCCGCGCGATCCTCGATGGGAGGCTCGCGGAGGGCAGTCGTGTCCTGGCTCAGGACGACGCTGAGCAGGAGATCGTGCTCCAGGTCTCAGAGCCCGCCCGGGTCTGACCCACATCACATGAGATAGTCCGAGAGCGCCCGCGCACCCGGCGGGCGCTTTCGCTTTCACGGGAGCGTCGACGCCCGATGTATTAAGGCCGGGCAATGGCCTCGTTCACATCTTGCACATGGATGGATCGGGCAGTAGTCTCTGCCAAACGAAAATGCCTTTCGATTATCGAAACTAAGGGCATCGGGCTCACACCATCTGTATGCGCCATCAGGGGAGGAACACATGACCGACCGAGGAGCAGGCGACCCTGCGAAAGTGTCCCGGCGCGATCTGATCCGGGGCGCCGGTCTAGGAGCTGGGGCCCTGTACCTGGCCGGCTGTGGCGGCTCGTCGCAGAAGCTGCCGTCCAGCTCGGCGACCAAAACGACCAGCGTCGCCGCCGGGATCCCCGGCCCGAGCGCGACCGGAGGTCAGCCGGGCGGCTCGATCGTGGTCGGCTGGCCGTCGGAGGGCAACTCGTTCGATCCGGCCATCGGCTATGACCTGATCAGCTGGGATTCGCTGTGCAACTGCACGACGGCGGCGCCAATGACCTTCGGCGCGAGCGGGGAGGGGCCGTTCCCGAACGCCGCCGCCAAGGTCGACATCTCAGAGAGCGGGACGCTGTACACGATCCACCTGCGGTCGGGAGTGAAGTTTCAGAACGGACGCACGGTCACCGCGCATGACTACGTGTACTCGTGGGGGCGGGTGCTCGATCCCAAGCTCGCCTCGTGGGCGGCGAGTTACCTGTATCCAATCGAGGGCGCCGAGGCCGTGTTCAACGGCAAGGCCAAGGCGGTCAAGGGACTGAGCGTCGCCGATCCGATGACGCTGAAGGTGCGGCTCTCGTCACCTGACATCACGTTCATCAACATCCTCGCCCAGCCTTACATGACCCCGGTGCCCAAGGAGGTCGTCGACCGGTACGGATCGCAGTTCGCAAAGCATGTCGTCTCGACCGGCCCGTTCATGCTCACCGCGTATGACGAGCGGGGGCAGACCGCGACGTTCCAGCGCAACCCGCACTACTTCTGGACGGGGCTCCCCTACCTTGACAGCATCGTGTACCGGTGGGGCACCGACGCGCAGACCGAGCTGCTCCAGCTCCAGCACGGCAACCTCGATTCGATCGGCCAGGGCATCGGAGCGTCGCTGGTCCCTCAAGTGTCGGCGCAGCCGTCGCTGGCCAAGTACGTCGTCAAGGTGCAGCTGCCCGCGGTGGAGTGGATCGGCCTCAACCTCCACAACCAGCCGTTCACGGATGCACGGGTGCGCCAAGCGCTCAACTGGGCGATCAACCGCGAGCAGATCAGCCGGATCGTCTACGGCGAGAGCGTCCCGTGGGGCCTGCCGTTCCCCGAGAACCTTCCCAGCTATCACCGCACCGCCACGCCATACGGCTATAACCCCGAGAAGGCCAAGTCGCTGCTGGCGGCGGCCGGGGCCGATCATGTCGCCTTCACCCTGACCACGGACACCGACGACCCCAACCCCAGCATCGCCCAGATCATGCAGCAGCAGCTCAAGGCGGTCGGCGTCACCATGTCGATTGACACCGTGAGTGCCTCGGCCTACAACGCGGCTACCGAGAAGAAGAACTTCACCGCGGCGCCGGTGCACTGGTACCAGGTGCAGCCCACGGCGCTCGACATCCTCACCTCCAACTACATCACCGCCGGCTCGTCGAACTACTGGAACTACTCCGACAAGAAGGTCGACGCGCTGTCGGACAAGGCCCTGCGAGCGGGCAGCACCGCCCAGAGCAACGTCTACCTGGCCCAGGCCGAGGGGCTGATCGCGCAGGACGCGCCCGGCATCTTCCTGGGCAGCCTCAACTTCATCGACGGCCGTTCCCCCGCCCTCCACAACTTCCACTACAACGTCTTCTACGGCACCTATTACGACCGTCTCTGGAAGCAGGCGTAGCCCGCTTTCGCTCGCCAGAGCACGTCCGCGGCCCAACGCATCTCTGGCCGTCGGCCTGGGGCTGCTCGGGGCGCTGATCCTGTTCGCGGTGATCGCGCCGGTGTTCGGCCCGCCGAACAAGATCTACGCCAACGGGATCTCGGCCAAGGGGCTGCCGCTGCCGTTCGGCTCCTCCGGACACATCTTCGGGACCGACTCGATCGGACGCGACATGCTGAGCCGGCTGGCCTACGGCGGGCGGACCACGCTGGAGGTCGCGTTCATCGCCAACGCCACCTCGATCGGCGTCGGCGCGATCGTCGGCGTGGTGGCCGGCTTCCTGCGCGGGGCCGTGGAGATGGTGCTGATGCGGATCACCGAGATCTTCCTGTCGGTGCCGACCGTGATCTCCGGCCTGGCTCTTGCCAGCGTGCTCGGGCAGGGCGTGCTCGGCGTGATCGTGGTCGTCACCGCTCTGTACTGGGCGTGGACGGCGCGGGTGATCTTCGGCGAGACGCTGGCGCTGCGCAAACGACCGTTCGTGGAGGCGGCCATCGCCCAGGGCGTCCCCTCCTCGACGATCATGCGCCGCCACATCGTTCCGCACCTGTCATCGCTGCTGCTGGTCATCTCGGCACTGAACGGGGCGGCGGTGGTGGCAATTGGAGCCGGGCTCTCCTACCTCGGCGCCGGGGTGCAGGCCCCCACGGCCGAGTGGGGCGACATGCTGAACTCAGGCCAGAACGCGCTCGAGTACATGCCGCACGAGGTGATCGAACCGCTTGCCTGCATCGTGCTGACCGTGCTGGCCTTCGTCCTCATCGGCGACGGGATCGGCCGCCGCGGCTCCGTCTCCCTGCGCAGGTCATGGCTCGATATCTAGCGACCCGCATCGGCTTCGGCCTGCTGACGATCTTCTGCGTGATCCTGTTCACGTTCCTGTTGATGTTCGTCGTCCCCGGCGATCCGGCGCAGACGATCGCCGGGCCGCGAGCCACGCCCCAGATCCTGGCGCTGGTGCGCTCCAACCTTCATCTCGGCGAGCCGGTGCTCGTGCAACTCGGCCACTATCTCGGCGGCATCGTCCACGGCGACTTCGGCGTCTCCTACGTCCAACGTGAGTCGGTCTCCTCGATCATCGGGGGCCGGTTGCCGGCGACGGCCGAGCTCGGCTTGGCCGGGCTTTTGCTCGAGCTGATCCTCGGCGGCGCGTTCGGCGTGTGGGACGGGCTGCGCGAGAAGCGCAGCCGGCTGCTGGCGGTGGTGAACGTCGGCTTCCTCTCGGTGCCGTCATTCTCGCTGGCGTTCGTGCTGCTGCTGCTTTTTGGTTACGAGTTCTCGCTGTTCCCGATCGACGGCGGCACCGGCGGGGACCGGATCGTGCTGCCGGCGCTGACCCTCGGGCTGTTCGGCATGCCGTATTACGCCAACGTCGTGCGCGACGCGATGCAGGAGACGCTGGCCGCCCCCTACACCCGGACGGCGGTCGCCAAGGGCCTGCCCCGCCGCGAGGTCCTGCGCCGCCACGTGCTGCGCAACGCGCTCTCGCCGGCGTTGACGATGGCCGGCCTGGACTTCGCGATCCTGCTGTCGGGCGTCGTGTTCGTGGAGACGGTGTACGACTGGCCGGGCATCGGCCAGCTGCAGACCCAGGCGTTCTACAACGTCGACCGGCCGGTGCTGATGGGGACCGTGGTCGTCGCGGCCGTGTTGGTGGTGGTCGCCACGCTGGCGATCGACCTGCTGCGGATGGGGCTCGATCCCCGCACCCGGCTGAGCGCGCGATGAGCGTCGCGCCGGCCCCCAGCGCTCAGGCGGTCGGGCTGACGGTCGCCGATCTCCATGTCCGGTACGGCGAGAGCCACGCCGTGCGCGGCGTCTCGTTCGCCGTCAGGCCGGGCGAGACGCTGGCCGTCGTCGGCGAGTCGGGCTGCGGCAAGTCCTCCACGGCGCTGGCGATCTCCCGGCTGCTGCCGGCGGGCGCGACGATGGAGGGGAGCGCCGTGGTCGGCGACTTCGACCTCGCGGCCGCGCGGGGAGACGCGCTACGTGCGGCCCGCGGGCGCGTCGTCGCCTACATGCCGCAGGATGCGATGGCCGCGCTGAACCCCGTCCAGGCCGCTGGGCGCCAGATCGGCGAGGTGCTGCGCCATCGGCGCGGCGCCGATCGGGGGGAGGCAGCACAGGGAGCGGTTCAGCTGCTCGCGGACGTCGGCATCAACGATCCGAAGGCGGTGGCCCGGCGCTATGCGCACGAGCTCTCCGGCGGGATGCGCCAGCGGGTGATGCTCGCGATCGCGCTGGCCGCCCGGCCCCAGGTGCTGATCGCGGACGAGCCGACGACCGCGCTGGACGTGACGGTGCAGGCCGGGATCCTCGCGCTCGTGCGCGAGCTGGTCGTGGCCGACCAGATGGCGCTCGTGTGGATCACCCATGACATCGGCGTGGTCGCCGAGATCGCGGACACGGTGGCGGTGATGTACGGAGGCCTGATCGTCGAACAGGGACCCGTGGAGACGATCTTCGAGCATCCGGCCCACCCCTACACCCGGGCGCTGGTCCAGTCGCCCCGCCAGAGTCGCCAGGCACCGCCAAAGGTCGGCTTCGACGCGATTCCCGGCTCGCCGCCGCTCGGGGATTTCCCGTCCGGTTGTCCGTTTCATCCTCGCTGCCCGGCCGCGCTGGAGGTCTGCGCGGAGCGGATGCCGCGGACGACTCAGCTCACTCCAGAGCACGTGTGCGCCTGCCATCTGATCGGTGACCCGGGATGAGCGACGCACCGCTGCTCGAGCTGGACGACGTCCACAAGCACTACCGCAGCGTCCACGCCCTGGCCGGGGTCACGCTGTCGGTGATGCCCGGCGAGACGCTGGGCATCGTCGGTGAGTCGGGGTGTGGCAAGAGCACCGTCGCCCGGATCGCGGTCGGCCTGGAGCGGCCTACCAGCGGCGAGGTGCGGTTCCGCGCAAACGCGTATCCCCGCAGCTCGCGGCGGCTGCGAGCAATCCGCCGGCGGGTCGGCATCGTCTTCCAGGACCCGTATGACTCGCTCGATCCGCGGTTCACCCTGCAACGGCTGGTGGACGAGCCGCTCCGCGCCCACGGGCTCCCGCACGACCGCGCGCGGATCGCGGAGCTGCTGACGACAGTCGGAATGGAGACCGCGGACCTGGACTCATACGCCGGCCAGTACTCCGGGGGCCAGCGACAGCGGATCGGGATCGCCCGGGCGCTGGCCACGGAGCCCGACCTCGTGGTCTGCGACGAGCCGACCTCCGCGCTCGACGTCTCGGTGCAGGCCCAGATCCTCAACCTGCTGCTGGAGCTCCAGCGTGAGCGCGGTCTCGCCTACCTGTTCATCTCCCATGACCTTGAGGTGGTGCGGCGGATGAGCGACCGGCTGGCGGTCATCTACGCCGGCACGATCGTTGAGACGGGTCCGACGCCGGTCGTCACCTCACGGCCGAGCCATCCCTACACGCGCGCGCTGCTCGATGCGGTGCCCGCCACCCGGCCCAGCGAGCGCGCGGTCCAGGAGCCGCGGGTCCTGGCCGAGCCCGTGGACGCGCTGCGGACCGCCTGCCCGTTCGCGCCCCGCTGTCCCCGGCGAGCCGATATCTGTGTGAGCGATGTCCCGGTGCTGCGACCGGTCGACGGGCGGATGGTCGCCTGCCACTTCCCGCTGGACCGCGGCGCGGACTCCGAATCCGATGCGGGCGCCGGCGGGGACCCGGCTGCGTCGACGCGGGCGCCCGTCTTCTAGCCGCCGACGACTCCGCCGAGCAGCGCGTCGTTCCAGGTCGCCAGCGCCCGAGCGCGCTGGGAGTACCGGTGCAGCGGATATTCGAGCGTGAACCCGATCGCGCCGCTCACCTGCTGGCAGGCGGCGCAGGCGTCGACGATCGCGGTGCCGGCGTAGGCGAGTGCGTCGTTATCGGGTCCGTCGCCCGCGAGCAGGCCGACTCCGCGCACCCAGGTGGCCGCCGCGGCCAGCAGCTGCTGGACCGGGGGCAGGGCGGCGAGCGTGGCGCCGAACGCGCGGCGCTGGCAGGCGTACTCGACGGTGAGCTGCAGCGCGCTCTCGCCCAGGCCGGCGAGATAGCCGACGCCGGCTGCCCGCCACGCGGCCCGCGCCACCGCGAACCGGACCGAATCGCGCGACACCGCGGGCCCCGTCTCGAGCACCCGGTGGACGTCCAGACCGTCGGCGGACGGGCATGGCACCGACCGCAGCACCGGGGCGACCGTGACCGCGTGGCGATCCCCACTAAAAACCATCGCCTCGGGAGCCCGACAGCGCACCAGGTCACCGGCCACGGGGCTGGCACTGAGCAGACGGTCGACGTGGATGAGTGGCGCCAGACCGCGCCCCAGTTCGATCCCGCCCAGTCCGGCGCACGCGATCAGCGCCGGGTCGTCGCTCAGCGTCTCCCAGCCGATCTCGTCCAGCGCCGCGGTCAAATCCACAGAAACGGTGGGTGCGGGCTGCCCCGGCGCCCAGCCGCCGCCCGCGATCGAGCCATGCCGGCGCACCACGCCGGCGACGCTCTGCGCGAACTCCCGCGCGTCTGCCATGTGCTCGGTCAGGCCTGCGGATCCCGGCACGGTCCCAGCACCTCCTCGGTGTGCTCTCCGAGCCCGGGAACGGACCGCCGGGCGGGGGCGGTGGTGCCCTCAATCTTAAACAGCGATCCCAGCAGCTTGATCTCGCCGACGCCCTCGCGGTGCAGGCTCTGCACGAGGCCGTTGGCCCGCACCTGCTCCTGCTCGAACTGCTGGTCCAGCCGGCGGACCTCCGCGGCGGGCACCCCCCCCGCCCGGAACCGCCGCACCCAGTCGTGCGTCGTGCCCTTGGCCAGCCGCGTCTCGAACTCCCCCACTAACGCGAGGCGCTGCGAGCGTTCGGCCGCGGTCGCCGGCTCGGCCTGGGGGTTGGCCGCCCACGGGTCCGACAGTCCGAGCACCGCTCCGGCGGCGACCCGCTGACGCTCGTGCAGGCAGGCGAGCACGAAGAAGCCGTCGGCGGTGGCGTAGGCGCGGTAATAGGGCTCGAGCTCCTCGCCGGCCCGCTGCGCCCGGCCCTGGGACTCCAGCTCGGCCGCCGTAGCCAGGCCGGTGCCGTTGTCCGCCCCCCGACGATCGCGCTCGGAGCGGTCAAGCTCCTCCACGGACACGAATCGCTGCGCCTGGACCGCGAGCGCAGCTCCCAGCAACGATATCTCGATGCCGGGCGCGACCTCACGGGTGCGACCGAGCAGCCCGGTGAGCACGGCGATCGTCGCCAGCAGCCCGGCGGTGAAGTCGGCCATGGCGATCCCGCCGGCCCGCTGCGGCACCGCCGCGGTGCTCTGCGCATTGGCGAACAGCAGACCCGACAGCGCCTGGGCGACGAGATCGAACGCGGTCAGCGCCGCGTCGGGTCCATCGCTGCCCAGCGCGGAAACGCAGCACCAGACGGCCTCGGGGTTGGTCTCGCGCACGCTCTCCCGATCCAGGCCGAACCGCTGTGCGCGCGCGACCGGGAAGTTGTGCAGCACCGCGTCGGCGGTCCTGATCAGGCTCCGGCTGGCCCGCCGGCCCTCGTCGTCCTTGAGGTCGATCACGATCGAGCGCTTGTTGCGATTGAGCGAGTAGAAGTACCGGCTCTCGCCCGCGTCGAACGGCTCATACCGGCGCCACGCGTCGCCCGCCGGGGGCTCGATCTTGATCACGTCGGCGCCGAGGTCGGCCAAGAGCATCCCGGCGAACGGCCCCGCGACGTACTGGGCGTACTCCAGGACGCGGAGCCCCTCCAGCGGGAACGGTCCGGCGTTGGTCATGGCACGGGACATCCGAGGCCACGTCGGGCGATCACCGTCCGCTGGATCTCGGCGGCGCCCCCGGAGATCGTCGTAGCCACCGCTGCGCGCTGGAACGCGGCGATGCGGCCGTGCAGGGTGCCGACCCCCTCCTCCAGCAGCCCGGCGGGGCCGAGTATCTCGACCGCGAAGGCGGCGAGCCGCTGCATCAGCTCGGCGACCGAGAGCTTGGCCATCGAGCTCTGATCGCTGGCCGGGCGACCCTGCTCGAGCAGCTCCGCGGCGCGCCGGCCCTGCAGCCGCGCCGCCTGCGCAGCGCCCCGGAGACGGCCGAGCTGGCGCCGCGCTGCGGCGTCGGCGGCCAGCGGTTCCAGGGCGTCGAGCAGCGAGAAGACCGTGCCGACCTTCTCGCTGGTCACCCGCTCGTAGTCCAGGGTACCCATCAGCACGCGCCAGCCGCCGTGCAGGTCGCCCACCAGCTGGTCGGCGGCGATCTCCACATCCTCCAGTTGCAGCTCGCCGATCCGGCCGCCGCCGAGCGTGGCGTGGGTGGTGACGGTGATCCCGGGCGTGTCGATCGGGGCGACGAGCACCGAGATGCCGCGGTGACGCTCGCGCTCGGGGTCGGTGCGCAAGGCGAGGTATACCCAGTCGGCGTGGTCGGCGCTAGAGGTCCAGAGCTTGCGGCCGTTGACGACGAACCGGTGGCCGTCGAAGCTCGCCCGCGTGCGCAGCGAGGCGAGATCAGAGCCGGCGTCGGGCTCGGAGAAGCCCTGGCAGAAGACCAGCCGGCCGGCGGCCACCTCAGGGATGATCCGCTGCTGCAGCTCGGGGGCGGCGAAGCGCAGCAGCGCGTTGCCGATCGTCTTGACCGACAGCAGATAGCCCGACAGCGGAAGCCAGTGATAGCCGAACCGCTCCTCGCAGGCGAGCGTGTGCAGCGAGCTCAGGCCTCGGCCACCGAGCTCCGGGGGCCAGTGGACCCCGATCCAGCCCGCCTCCCCGAGCGCCCGGTACACCGCACGCGAGTCGCCGTCGGACGGCATTCCCTGATAGCGAAGCTCGGGCTCGGCGTTCACGACGTCGGCCAGCGAGCGGGCGAACGCGTCCGCCTGCGCGGCCAGCTGCTCGGCGTCGACGGCCGCCACTGGACTCGGCTGGGCGGTCATCGACGGTCTCCGGGGAGGCTCATCTCCTGGTCGATGGCCTGGGCTGCCGTCAGCAGTCCGCGGGTCAGCTCGGTGCGGAACTCGGGCGTCGCACGGCCGGCGGGTAGTGAGACGTTGATCGCGCCGGTGCCCGGTCCCTCGATCCAGCCCACGGGCACGGCGATCGAGACGAGGCCGATCTCGTACTCCTCCTCGGAGATCGTGACCCCCGCGTCGTGTGCGGCCGCCAGGCTGGCGGCCATCGCGGCCCAGGTGGTCAGCGTGTTCTCGGTGCGCGCCTCATATGGTTCGGGGCCGAGCGCGATGCGCGCCACCTCGTCGGGCAACTGGGCCAGCAGGCATTTTCCCAGCGCGGTGCAGTGGGCGGGCAATCGCATTCCGACCGATGTCTGGGAGGTGAGCAGCCGATCGCCGGATTCGCTCAGCAGGTAGATGACCTCGGCGCCCTGGAGGATCGCGACGTTGACGGTCTCGTTGACGTTGGCGGTGAGCGCCAGCAGATGGGGCCGGGCCAATTCGGGCAGTCGCAGGCCGGTGAGCAGGGCCGGCACGAGCCGCGCCATCTCGAGCCCGAGCCGCAGCCGGCGGGTGGCCGGGTCGCGATCCAGCCAACCCCGTTCGGTCAGCAGCGCCGTGAGCCGGTGCACGGTCGGCATCGGCAGGTCCAGGGCCTCGGAGATCTGCTTCTGCGAGAGCTCGGCCACGGACCCCCCGAACAGCTCGAGGACGTCGAGCCCCCGAGCGAGCGTTCCCACCGAATTCTCACTCATCGAAACTTGCTTCCACATATCGGCAGTGGCTACTCTACGGTCCACATGAGCCCGCGTCAATCTCAGCCCACCGGCGCGACGGCCGTGCTGCGGCCGGTCCGGGTGATCGCCACCGACTGGGTCGCGCTCGCGGACGGCAACCGCCTGGCCGTGCGCGTGTGGCTCCCCGATGACGCCGAGCGCGGGCCCGTGGCGGCGATCCTCGATTCGGTGCCCTACCGCCGCAGTGACGGGACGGCGATTGGCGACGCCGCCTGGGGCACGTACTTCGCCGCCCGCGGGTTCGCGTTCGTCCGCGTCGACCTCCGCGGCAGCGGCGACTCCACGGGCCTGATGGAGGACGAGTACACCGAGACCGAGCAGCGCGATGCCGAGGCGGTGATCGCCTGGATCGCCTCGCGTCCGTGGTGCACCGGAGCGGTGGGCATGATCGGCATCTCCTGGGGCGGCTTCGCGGGGCTGCAGATGGCGGCTCGCCACCCCGAGGGGCTCAGGGGCGTGATCGCCATCCATGCCTCCGACGACCGGTACTCCGATGACGTGCATTACGTCGGGGGCTGCGTGTCGGCGATGGACATCTCGCAGTGGGCAACGTCGATGTTCGCCTATCTCAACCAGCCGCCCGATCCGCTCGCCGTCGGCTCCGGGTGGCGGCAGGCATGGCTCGACCGGCTGCAGGACGCCCGGCCGTTCGTCGAGCCTTGGCTGAGCCATCAGCGGCGTGACGCCTACTGGGAGCGGGGCTCCGCCTGCGAGGCCTACGGCGCGATCGAGTGCCCGATCTTCGCCGTTGGCGGCTGGAGTGACGGGTACCGTGACATGGTCCTGCGCCTCGTCGAGCACGCGCCGGGGCCCGTGCGCGGCCTGATCGGGCCCTGGGGCCACACCGGTCCCGAGCAGGGGGCGCCCGGTCCGGCGATCGGCTTCCTGCAGGAGTGCGTGCGGTTCTTCGCGGCCAGCCTGGACGGGGAGGACAACGGCTTCTTGAACGAGCCGCGCCTGATCAGCTTCATGCAGGAGCCCGTCGCTCCGGCGGGCGGGTACGCCGAGCGAGAGGGACGGTGGGTCGCCGACGCGGCCTGGCCGTCGCCGAACCTCGATCCGTGGACCGCCTGGCTGGGGACAGACACACTCTGTACCCACACCGACGCTGACACCGACAGTGCGGAGGGCGGGACCCGTTGCCTGCGGGGGCTGCAGACCACGGGCGTGGACGGCGGCGTGTGGTGCGGGGACGGCAGCCCGGCGGACTTCGCGTTGGACCAGCGCGCCGACGACGGCGCCTCGCTGTGCTGGGACAGCGCGCCGTTGCCCGAGCGGATCGAGCTGTTGGGCAAGGGTCAGGCGGAGCTCGAGATCAGCGTCGATCGTCCCCAGGCGCTGCTCGCCGTCCGGGTCTGCGACGTGGCCCCCGACGGCCGTTCGACGCTCGTCGCCCGCGGTCTGCTCAACCTCTCTCGGCGGGAAGGCATGAATCGCACCGTGCCGATGCCCGTCGATCAGCCCGTGCTGGTCCGCGTTCCCATGCAGGCGACCGCGTACGCGATCCCGGCCGGCCACCGCGTGCGGCTGGCGGTCTCGAACACGTACTGGCCGTGGGCGTGGCCGTCGCCGGAGCCGAGCACGCTGACCGTGCACTGCGGTCCGGTCAGCCGGCTGACCTTGCCGCGCCGCCGCCCCGGCGCGCTTGACGCTGAGCTGCGACCGTTCGGCGCGCCCGAGACCGGGACGCCGCTCGCCTCGGAGACGACGATGCTCCGGCCCGGGGGGCGCAGCGTCCGGCGCGACCTCGCGACTGGCGAGACCGAGGTGCAGTTCGACTGGCACGCCTCGCGGGCGCGGATCGTCGAAACCGACACCGAGATGGGGGAGGAGAACACCACGATCTACCGCGTCGTCGAGGGCGATCCCCTGTCGGCGACCGTTACCTGCCGCGTGGGCGTCACGCTGAAGCGGCCTGGCTGGCGCGTCCGCACGGAGGCGCGCAGCACCATGACCTGCGACGCGCAGCGGTTCATGGTGACCACGATGCTGGACGCCTTCGAGGGCGACACCCGCATCCATGCCGCGACCCACACCCATCATTTTCCCCGCGACGGAGGCTGATGACCCTCACCGATCCATCCACCCATGCTCCCGGCCGGCAGACGGTGCCCTGGTCGTGGTATTCAGACCCGGCCGTGCTGACCCTGGAGACCGAACGAATCTTCCATCGCTCGTGGCAGTACGCCGGCCACCTGGGAGAGCTGCAGGGCCCGGGGAGCTACTTTGCGTCGGAGACCGGGCCGGTGCCGATCCTGATCACGCTGGACGGCGATGGTGTCCTGCGCGGCTTTGTCAACGTCTGCCGCCACCGCGGCGCGATCCTGGCCACGGAACCCTGCCGGCGCGGAACCGTGCAGTGCCCGTATCACGCCTGGACCTATGACCTGGACGGCCGGCTGCGGGCGGCGCCACGCAGCGGCGAGGATTCCGCGTTCGTGGCCGGAGAGTTGGGGCTGCGGCCGGTCTCGGTCGGAACCTGGGGACCGTTCCTGTTCACCAACCCCGACCCGGACGCCGAGTCCCTGACCGATACCCTGGGGGATCTGCCCTCGGTCGTGGCCGAGCACGGCCTCGATGTCGAGTGCTTGAGGTTCAACCGCCGCGTCCGGTACGAGATCCGGGCCAACTGGAAGATCGCGCTGGAGAACTACCTCGAGTGCTACCACTGTCCGGTCAACCACCCGGGCCTGGTCGAGGTCATCGACGAGCGGCAGCTGGAGCTCGTCGCCCACGGCCGGCGGGCCAGCCAGTTCGCGCCGGTGCATCCCCACACGCTGGCGGGACGGGGGCCGCTTGACGTCAGCGAGACCCTCGGCGCGGCGCAGAACCACCTGTGGTTCCCGACGCTGAAGTTCAACGTGCTCCCCGGCCATCCCAACCTGTCGCTCGGCCCGCTGTGGCCGACCGGTCCCGAGACCTGCGCCGGCTATCTGGACTACTGGTTCGCCGACAGCGCGAGCGAGCGCTGGATCGACGAGCTGTTCGTGCTCGACAATCAGATCGGCGCCGAGGACACGGCGCTCGTGGAGGCCGCGCAGCGCGGTAGCTCGTCGGGGATGATCGAGCACGGATGGGTGCTCGGCGGGCCCGAGACGCTGATCGGCCAGTTCCAGGAGTACCTGCGCGACCAGTTGGGCACGTCGCGATGAGCGCCGGTCCGGTCACGTCCGCGCGGATCGGCGGCCACGTGGTCGCCGACACGCTTCAGGGGCTGGGGGCGCAGGTCGCGTTCGGCGTGCCAGGCATCCATGCGCTGGCGATCTGGGAGGCGCTGCGGACGAGCCCGATCACGGTCTACGGCACGCGCACCGAGCTGTGTGCCGGGTTCGCCGCGGACGGATACGCGCGCAGCACCGGTCGCCCCGCGCCACTACTGCTGTCGACCGGGCCCGGCGCGCTGAACTCGCTCACCGCGGTGATGGAGGCCGCCAGCTCCCACGTGCCGGTCGTCGCGATCTCCAGCCAGATCCCGTCGGAGCTGCTCGGGCGGGGTCGGGGCTACCTGCACGAGCTGCCCGATCAGCTCGCGTCGTTCGCGCCGCTGGTCAAGCACGCCGAACGGGCCGCCACCGCGGAGGCGATCCCCGAGGTGCTCGCGCGGGCGTGGCGGATCGCGCTGACGGCGCCGTCGGGTCCGGTGTACGTCGAGATCGGGGTTGACCTGCTGAACGGGGACACGGAAGGCATGCCCGTCACCGCCGCCGTCAGCGAAGCCCCACCGCGCGTCCCTGCGCCGGCCGCCCAGGTGGCGAGCGCGGCCGCTGAGCTGCAACGGGCCGAGCGTCCGGTGATCTGGGCCGGCGGCGGCGTGATCCGCTCCCAGGCCCAGGGCGAGCTACGTGAGCTGGCGCAGCGGCTCGGCGCGCCGGTCGCGACGACCTACATGGGCAAGGGCGCGTTGTCCGACGACCACCCGCTGGCGGCCGGATGCGGCTGCGACGAGGCGGCCTTCCAGGAGCTGCTCGCCGGCGCCGACGTCGTCGTCTGCGTCGGCACCGAACTGGGCGCCGAGACCACCGGGCAGTACGCCCTGCGCTTCGGCGGCCGGGTGATCCAGATCGACGCCGCGCCGGAGCGGATCGGCGCCACGTACGCAGCGGTCGGGCTCGTCGGGGACGCTCGCGAGACGCTGCGGGCACTGTTGCACGAACTCGAGCCCGCGAGGTCGTCGGACGGGCCCGAGCGCGTCGCCGCGCTGCGCGCCCGAGTCCGAGCGGGGCTGGAGACCCAGGGACGCGAACTCGAGCTGGGGCTGCTTGAGACGATCGAGCGCGCGCTCCCCGTGGGCGCGATCACCGTGTGGGACATGACGATCCTCGGGTACTGGGCGGCGCCGCACCTGCGGCTCGGCGCCGATCAGCAGTTCCTGTATCCGCTCGGCTCGGGCACGCTCGGCTACGCCTGGCCGGCCGCGATCGGCGCGAGCGTGGCGAACCCCGACCGTCCGGTGCTGGCGGTGGTCGGCGACGGCGGCGTGCAGTACGCGCTGGCCGAGCTCGGCACCGCCGCGCAGCATGGCGTCAACGCCGCGCTGCTGATCGTCGACGACGGCGGGTACGGGATCCTGCGCGAATACCAGCGTCACGCGTTCGGTCAGACGACCTCGGTGGAGCTGCCCGGCGCCGACCTCGCCGCCATCGCGGCCGGCTTCGGCGTGCCGGTCGAGCTGGCGACGCCCGAGGATCTCGGCGAGCGGCTGCAGTGGGCGCTGACCCGCGCAGGACCGGCCGTCGTCGTGCTCCGCGCCCGGATCGCCGCCGCCCAGCCGACCGCATGACCACGGTCGCCTATGGCCAGCTGCTGCGCCCGTCGGTGATGAGCGTCGGGCCGTACGTGCCGGGCGCGAGCGCCGCGGAGGTGAAGGCTCGCCTCGGCCGGGGCGATCTCATCCGCCTGAACTGGAACGAGAACC
The DNA here is from genome assembly GCA_050999585.1 of Solirubrobacteraceae bacterium. Lineage (GTDB taxonomy): Bacteria > Actinomycetota > Thermoleophilia > Solirubrobacterales > Solirubrobacteraceae > Palsa-465. Next base: position 25,926 of record JBPCPC010000330.1, read on the forward strand.
TGTTCGGCCCCCTGCCCGGTGTGCTGGAGGAGGCCGCCGCCGGGCTGAGCGCGGCCTGGACCTATCCCGAGGAGGCCTACGAGGAGTTCCGCCACGCGGTCGCTGAGTGGGCGGGCGCGGACCCGAGCGAGGTGATCCCCGGCCACGGCATCCAGGCGCTCACGCTGGCGGTGGTCTCGGCGTTCGTCGAGCCGGGCGACGCGGTCGTCATCCCGCAGCCGACCTACGGCCTGTACGCCCAGGCGTGCGCGGCGGCGGGGGCCGAGGTTCACCGGGTGGACTCACCGGCCTCGCTGGCGCTGGACCTGCCGGCGCTGGCGGCGGTCGCCACCGAGACCCGGGCGAAGCTCGTCTGGACCTGCGATCCGAACAACCCGACCGGGCTCCGGATCGGGGCCGAGGCCTGGGAGGAGTTCCTGGATGCGCTTCCGCCCGCGTGCCTCGTGATCGCCGACGAGGCCTACGGGGACTACGTCGACCCCGCGGACCGGATCGACCGCCTGAGCGACATTCGCGCCGGACGGCCGGTGATCGTCCTGCGCACGTTTTCGAAGATCTTCGGCCTGGCCGGTCTGCGCCTCGGCTACATGCTGGTCCATGCGTCCCTGGCCCCGCACATCAACGCCGTGCAGGAGCCCTTCAACGTCAACGTGGCCGCCCTGGCCGCGGGCAACGCGAGCCTGCGGCGGACCGAGCTGCTCCCGGCACGCCGCCACCAGGTCCGGGAGGCCCGCGCGAGCCTGACCACGCCTCTGGCATCCAGCGGGATCCGCGCGTTGCCCTCAGACGCGAACTTCGTCCTGCTGGACCTGGGAGACGACGACCTCAGTGCTGCCGAGGCGCTCGCCCACGACGGGGTACTGGTCCGGCCGGGGACCGAGTTCGGCCTGCCCGGTTACGTCCGCGTGACGACCGGCGAGGTGGAACTGATGGACCTCGTCGCCGTGAAGCTGACGGCGCGGCGCTAATCGTCCGCCGGCTGGGGCCGGAACACGATCCGCTTCAGCTCGGCCAGCGAGTTGCCGGCCAGCCGGATCGACGTGTGGAAGCCCTCGTTGCCCAGCTCACCGGCCGTGAGCGTGCGGCGCAGATCGTCGAGGATCGGGCGCTCGTCGTCCTGCACCTTGTCGGTGGGGGTCTCGACCAGGAACAGGTGGCGCGGACGCCGGAAGGCGTGAGCCAGCTCGACGAACTGGCGCCGGGTCACCGGATCGATGTCCTCGAGCGCGACCACGGCGGTCTCGCCGGCCTGCATGCGCTTGGCGACGGCGGCCCGCAGCAGCTCGTCGGCCTTGGCGTCGACCTGATCCTCGGGGACGCGGCCGGCGAGCAGGGCGCGGACCTTGGCCGGCGTGAACACGATCCCCTTCTCCTCGATCACGCGGCCGAGGAAGCGATCCAGTCCGGCGGCGCGCGAGCCGGTCACCAACAGCAGGCTGCCGGGGGAGTAGCGCAGCCGATCCGAGGGGCGCAGCAGAGTATTTCGCACCGAGACGTCGACCGGCCGCGGCACCGCGCCTTCGCGACGGGGTCGCTCCGACGACCAGCCGGTGCGCTCGTCGGACCCGATCTTGACGCTGCGTGCGGTAGAAGAATCAGCCATGCCATCGATCATAGGGGCACGCTCGCGTGGGCGCCCGCGACCGGTGGTCAGCCCGCGAGCGTCTGGATCCTGACCAACCCGCGGTGATCGCAGCAAACGCGCGATTTGCGCGGGCCTGGGCGGGAATCAGGGCGGTGCCTCGAGAGAGGACAGGCGATGTCGCGAAGCGGTCGGATGGCGCGGTCGATCGGTGTGGCGGTGCTGGTGGCGGCGCTCGCCGCCGTGTCGGCGAGCGGGTCGGTCGCGGCCGGGCCTCGGCGTGCTCGAGCCTCCGCGTCCAGCAGCAGGCGCGGGCCAGAACCCCGGTGTCGACGACCCCCACGATCACGTTTGACAAGTACTCGCTGATGCTCGACGGCAAGGGACCTTCATCTGGTCAGGTGAGTTTCATCCGTTCCGGCTGCCGAGCCCGTCGCTGTGGCGCGACGTCCTGGAGAAGATGAAGGCTGAGGGCTACTCCGCCGTCTCGATGTACTTCGACTGGGGCTATCACTCCTCCGCGCCTGGGGTCTATGACTTCACCGGCGTGCGCAACATGGACAAGCTGCTGGACATCGCGCAGCAGGTGGGCCTCTACGTGATCGCCCGTCCGGGGCCGTAAATCAGAGCGCACACGCTGGCGGTGATGGTCCGCGACGATTCCCACAACGAGGACGGCGGCATCAACGACGCCCAGAAGGAGGGTCGCGGCTTGATCTCGGTCGTGATGGCCGACGCTACGGGCACCGCCACGACGACTCCAATCAGCTGGAAGATTCAGGGAGACCAGGGCGGGGAGGACATCACCGACACCGTCCGCGGGCCGATCAACAACGGCGGTCTGTACGGGGAGCGCGCCGGCTGGTACCTGCCCGGATATCCCGACGCGAACTGGCCGGCCGCGTCGGTGCCGGCGAGCTCAGCCACCGCGGGCACGACCTGGCATCGGACCCAGTTCGGGCTGCACATCCCGTCGGTCGGCGACGCCTCGCTCGGGCTGACGATCGGGGATCCCTCGGTGCCTCGGTCCGCGGCGAACTACCGGGCGCTGATCTTCGTCAACGGCTGGAACATGGGCCAGTACATCGCCAACGTCGGCCCGCAGCATACGTTCGTGTTGCCCAACGGCGTGCTGAACCCGCACGGCGAGAACTCGGCTCTGCAGGCGACGATCGACTTCGGCGACGGGACCACGTCCGGCGCCGCAGTGACGGGCACCGGCCCGCAGCGCCTGGTGACCGCGACTCACCTGTACCGCCAGCCGGGCGACTACCGCGCCCGGGTCATGATCGGCGACGTCTACGGCGGCGCGCGGCTGACGCAGGGCGCGGTGACCGTGTCAGTGGCGCGTTCGCGGCACTGATCGTCGTCCGACGCTGCTGGGTCGAGGCGTCGTGTCGGCCACCGTGGCGTCGGCCTCGCGACGGCGTTTGGTCAGGTACATGAGGGCGGCGAAGATCACCACGCCGACGATATTCAGCGCGAGCTTGTAGTCGACGTGGATGGCGCCGAAGATGTCACCGCGGCTGGGCCGCCTGCCGGTGGGGATTAGCCCGAGACCGCCGAACACGACGTCGACGATCAGCGCGGCGAGGACCATGGTGACGAACATCAGCGCGGTGATCCGCAGGGCGAACTTCGTGCCGTAGTACTTGCGGTAGGCGATGACGATCGGCAGCACGATCAGGTCGGCGAACAGAAACGCGACCGCGCCGCCGAACGAGATCCCACCCGACCACAGGACCGCGGCCAACGGCACGTTGCCAACCGAGCAGACAAAGCTCAGCACCGCGACGACCGGCCCGAGGATCACGTTCTCGATCGCGCGCGGTACGGCGGCAGCGTGGCGGATGAACAGCCCGTTGAAGAAGCCGTTGCCGAGCAGACCGATGAACCCGGCGAGGAAGAACCCGGTGCTGATCTCCTTCCAGAGCATCTGCCAATCGCCGCGGAAATTGTCAGCGACATCGGACCAGGCGTCCATGCGGGTGAGCCGCTGGCGCCAGGTCAGCTCCTCCGACGGCGCCACATGGTGTTGATTGCCCGCGTCCGCTTCACGGGCGTGCCGGCGCGCGATCTGCTCCAGCTGCGGGGAGACGAACAGGCGCAGCAGGGCGGTCATCAGCACGATCATCACGATCCCGCCGACGTACTCGGCGAGTGTGAACTGCCAGCCGATCAGGACCCAGAGCACCAGTCCGAGCTCCCAGACCAGGTTGGTGGAGGCGAACTGAAACGCGAGCACCGCCGCGG
>JBPCPC010000228.1:0-3568 GCA_050999585.1 Solirubrobacteraceae bacterium
CCCACCCCCCTCGCAAACCCCCATCGATCGGCACCGATGTGGGTGTCTATGCAACGACTCAGGGCGCCAGCCCCCGGATCGTTGCCACACAGCGCGACCACGACCCGGATGTCAAGCAGCGCACCCACCCAACAAAGACCCACACCAATACACCGCTGCTTGATCAGCCGAGGCGGGTCGCGCCACCCACCCGCCCCGGGGCTACCCCACCCCCACCCCCAGAAAGAACTCCACCAACTCCCCCGCGACCTCCTCCGGCGCGTCCTCGACGAGAAAGTGCGACGCGTCGACCCCCCGCCCGCGCACGTCGGACGCCCACTCGCGCCACAATGCCAGCACGTCGTCGTAGAAGATCGGCAGCGCCCCCCGAAGGCCCCACAGCGCCAGCGTCGGACACTCGATCATCCGCCCCCGGTCGGCCTCGTCGAGCTCGCGGTCGATCGTCGCGCCGGCGCGGTAGTCCTCACACATCGCCTGCACCGCGCCCGGATCGCCGAGCTGGCGCCGGTAGGCGGCCATCACCTCCGGCGGATAGCGGGTGGCGTCGCCCCCGATTCCCATCGCGCGCCCGTGAATATCGAAGTACGCGTCCGAGTCGCCGGCGATCAGCCGCTCGGGCAACGGCGCCGGCTGCGCGAGGAAACCCCAGTGCCAGTAGCCGAGCGCCAGCCGCGCGTCGGCGCGCGCCCACACCTCGGCCGTGGGCACGATGTCCAGCACCGCGAGTGCGCTCACCGCCGCCGGGTGGTCGAGCGCCATCCGGTAGGCGACCCGGCCGCCCCGATCGTGCCCGGCAACCGCGAAGCGATCGAAGCCCAGCGCCGCCATCGCCTGCACCTGATCGAGCGCCAGCGCTCGCTTTGAGTGCGGGGCGTGGTCGGGCGCCGGTGCCGGCCGATGCGACGCTCCGTAGCCGCTGAGGTCGGCGGCAACCACCGTGAACCGGCGCGCCAACAGTGGCACCGCGGCGTGCCACATCAGGTGGGTCTCCGGGTAGCCGTGCAGCAGCAGCAGCGGCGGACCGTTTCCCCCCACTCGTGCGTATACCGCACCGCGCGAGCACTCCAGCGAGCGCTCGGTGAACCCCTCAAACAGCTCAGCCACCGCGCACCAGCTCCGCCAGGCGACCGGACCCCACGAGCCTCACCAACGGCTCCAGATCGGCTGGATAGGGTCGGTCACGCCCGGCGAACGGGATCAGCTCCCGAACCAACGTCAGGCCGCGCGCCGTCAGCTCACCCAGTGGCCCGGCCGCACGCAGCTCGATCGCCTGCGCGGCGCAGAGCAGCTCGACGGCCACGATTCGCCACCCGAGCGCGACCTGCTCCGCGAGCCGGCGCGCGCCCAGCGGCGCCATCGTGATCCGGTCGCCGATGCCCTCCTCGGGCGTCGTCGTCGCCAGCTCGTAGGACACCGGCGCCGCCAGCAGCCGCGCCTCGGCGGTGAGCGCGTGTGCCGACCACGAGATCGCGCCGAGCCCGCCGAAGGTCAGCCCCTCCTGCTCCGACAGGCCTCCCGGCAATCCCGAGAGCGGCGGCTGCAACAGCTTCATCGCTCGCTCCAACGAGCCCGTCAGCGACGGCGCCAGGGCAATCCGGGTGAAATCGAGCGCCGCCGCGATCGGCAGCGACTCGTAGTTTCCAGCCGAGATCACCAGCTCCTGGCCGGGCACCACGATCGGGTTGTCGTGGTGGGCGTTGAGCTCAATCGCCAGCTGAGCCAGCGCGAAGCCCAGCGCGTCCCGAGCCGCTCCGCCGATCTGCGCGATCGAGCGGTAGCTCAGCGGATCCTGGAGGTTGCGGGCCGCCCCCTCGTTTCAACAGGCCGCTGCCCGAGAGCGCCGCCCGCAGGCCGGCCAGCTCGGCCTGCAGCCCGGGGTAGGGGCGCAGCTCGCCGACCGCCGGGTGCAGGATCGAGAGGTTCGCGCGAAATGCCTCCAGGTCCATCGCTCCCGCGAGCGTGATCGAGTCCAGCAGGTTGCGGGCATCGTGCAGCGCCAGCGCGGCGAACGCGGTCGAGAAGGAGTTGTTGTTGACCAGCGCCAGGCCCTCCTTGGCCTGCAGCGCCACGTCGCCGAACAGCCCGTGCGCGAGGTCCGCCAGCGGAGCCAGGTCGGCCTCGCCGCAGGAGCCGAGCACGCGCACCTGCGGCCGTTCACCGGCGTTCAGCGCTCGGACCACCCGCTCGGCGAGCAGCGGGCGCACCCCGGTGCTGCCCTGGGCAAAGCCGTTGGCCAGCCGCAGCATCGTCGCGCGCACCACGTCGGCCGGGGCGGGTGAGCCGTGGCCGACGCGATGGTTGTCGATCAGCTGGCGGTTGAAGAGCTCGACCGCGTCGGTCGCGATCCGGTGGCGCTTGTGCGCACCCAGACCGGTGGTCATCCCGTAGACGGCATCCTCGCGCGCGAGCACCCGCTCGACGCGCTCGCGGCTCTCGGCCATCCGCTGAACCGTCTCGGGCGCCAGCGCCACCGGCTCGCCGTGGCGCGCGACCGCCACCACGTCGGCGACCGTCAGCCCTTGACCGTCGAGTGTGACCGTCATGCCAGCAGCCCCATCCGCTGGGCCCGCTGCACCGCCTCGGCGCGGTTGCGCGCGTTCAGCTTGCGGTACAGAGCGCTGGTGTGCTCCTTGACCGTGTGGGGGGACAGATACAGCGTCTGGGCGATCTCGCGGTTGGTGGACCCCGAGGCGATCAGGCCGAGCACCTCGCGCTCGCGCTCGGACAGCAGCGGGGCCGGTTGCTGAGCGGTCGGGGCAAACACGGTCATCCCCAGGCCCACCTGGCGCACCGCCCGGGCGACCTCACTCGCGTCCATGTCCTTGGAGACGAAACCCCGGCCCCCCTTCCCCCGCCTTCTCCTGGCTAACCTCCGGCCGGCACCCGAGACTAGCAGCACACGCGTCGCCGGCAACGCCTTGCGGATCGAGGCACACACATCGGCGCCGGACTCGCCCGCCAAAAACAGATCCACCAGCGCCACATCGGGCGCCAAGCCGGGCAGCAGCGCCAGCGCCTCGGTCCCCGAGCGCGCCGCCAGGCAGCGCTGCACCCAGGGCTGCTCGCCCAGCAGCACGCGAAAGCCCCAGTGCACGACGTCGTGGTCGTCGACCACCAGCACGCGCAGCTGCCGTCCGTCCAGCCGGTCGTCGGACTCGCTCTCGCCGCGGCCTCCGGCCGCGCTCACGCCCTCGCCTCCTCCGCGATCGGGACCACCAGCCGCACCCGCCAGCTGTCCGGCGCGACCGCGCCGAACTCCACCATGCCGCCGTGCTGAAGCGCCTCAAACGCCGCCAGCCGCAGCCCCATCCCCGCCCCGGGGGTCGTCGAGGTCACGCCGTCATTGCGGATCTCGAGTGCGAACGTGTCCGCGTCGCTGGACACGACCACCTCGATGCGGGTCGGCTGGGCGTGCTTGGCGACGTTGCGCAGCGCCTCGGCCAGCACCGACTGAGCGACCGGTTCCACGTCCTCGGGCACGCTCACGTCATCGGGCCACTGCACCTGCGGCGACGGCCGGGTCGACTCGGTGGCGCGCCGCAGCTCGGCAGTCAGCGTCGAGCCGGTC
>JBPCPC010000280.1:0-10716 GCA_050999585.1 Solirubrobacteraceae bacterium
GCGCCATCCGCGTCGTGAAGCGCTCGTCGTAGAGCTCGACGGGGAGCGGCAGGGCGCGCTCCAGGCCGGCCGCAAACGCTCGCGTCTCGGTCGTCTGGGCGGAGTCGCTGCCGGCCAGCGAGAGCGGCAGCCCGACCACGATCCGCTGCACCCCGAGCTCGGCGACGAGCTCGCGCAGCCGCGCCCGGCCGCGCCGCGAGTCCGGCGCGGGCACGGCTGCAAGCGGCGTCGCCAGGACCCCGGTGGGATCGCTCACCGCGCATCCACATCGGGCGCGGCCGTAATCGAGCGCGAGCACCCTCATCCGCTTACCCAGATAACGCGGCTTCGATCGCAGCTTGCGCGGCGTTGATCGCCTCCGGCAGCCGATCGGGGTCCCGTCCGCCGGCGCGAGCCAGCGTGTCGCGGCCGCCGCCGCCGCCGCCGACGACCGCCGCCGCCGCTTTGACGATCTCCTGGGCGCGCACGCCGCGGGAAACCACTGCCGGCGCCACCGACGCGATCAGGTCGACGCGGCCGTCGCCCGCGCGTCCGAGCACGATCGCGGCGTCGCCGAGCCTGCCCTTGAGCCGGTCGGCCAGCGCCAGCAACGCGTCACCATCGGCCACCGGCACCGCTGCGGTGAGCACGCTGACCCCGGTGATCTGAACGGCGCCGGCCAGCAGCTGATCGAGGTTCACCTCGCCGTTGCCGGCGCCCGCGCGCTTGGCGGCCCGCTCCAGCTCGCGCACCCGCGCGCGCAGCTGCTCGATCGACTCGCCGACGCGCTCGGCGGGGACGCGCAGCAGCTCGGAGGCGCGCTGCAGCTCGCGATCGCGGTCGCGCACGAAGCCGACCGCCGCGGGCCCGGTGATCGCCTCAATGCGACGCACGTTGGAGGCACTGGAGGTCTCGGCGAGCACGCGGAACAGCCCCAGCTCGGCGCTCGAGCGCACGTGCGTGCCGCCGCACAGCTCGCGGGAAACCGGATCCCGCCCCCCACCCCCAACACCGCCATCCCCATCGCCGACCTCGACCAGCCGCACGATGTCGCCGTACTTCTCGCTGAACAGGGCCATCGCGCCCAGCCGTTTGGCCTCGGTGAGCGTCGTCGTGAGCGCTCGCACCGGATGGCTCTCCAGGATCCAGCGATTGACATCCTCCTCGACGTCGCGCAGCTCCTGCGCGCTCAGCGAGCCGGCGTGGGTGAAGTCAAAGCGCAGCTTGTCGGGCCCGACGTAGGAGCCCGCCTGGCGCACGTGATCGCCGAGGTGGCGTCGCAGCGCCGCGTGCAGCAGGTGCGTCCCGGTGTGGTTGCATGCGGTCGCGTGGCGCGCGGTCCGGTCGACGCGGGCTGACACGTGCTCCCCCGGCGCGAAGCTCCCGTGCTCGGGCTCGACCTCCACCACCTGGTCGGTGCCGAGCCGGACCACGTCGGTGACCCGCGCGCGGCAGCCGCCGCCCGCGCACTCCAGCACCCCGACGTCGGCCACCTGACCACCGCCGGTGGCATAGAACGGCGAATCCAGCAGCTTGAGCAGCAGGTGACCGTCACGCTCCTGCACGGCGCCGATCGTGGTCTCCGCATCGGTCGTCTCATAGCCGACGAACTCGGTGGCGAAGCCGGCGCCGCCCGATAGCGCGGCCGCCTGCTCGCGCAGGCCATCCGGCGTCTGACCGCGGGTCGACCCCTGGCGAGCGCGCGTGCGCTGATCGTCCATCAGTGACTCGAAGCCGGCCTCGTCGACCCCGAGGCCGTGCTCGGTGACGATCTCCAGCGTCATGTCGATCGGGAAGCCGAAGGTGTCGTGCAGCAGGAACGCATCGGCCCCGGCGATCCCCTCCGCGCCCTCCTCGCGGGCGCGCACGATCAGCTCGTCGAGGCGCTTGAGGCCCAGTTCCAGCGTGTGTCCGAAACCCTCCTCCTCCGCAGCCATCCAGCGCCGCACCAGGTCGCGCTGCTCGTGCAGCTCGGGGTAGCTCGAGCCCATCAGCTCCGTCACGACGTCGGCATAGCGCTCCAAAAAACCCGCCTGCAGGCCCAGCGACCGTCCATGCTGGATCGCGCGACGGATCACCCGGCGCAGCACGTAGCCGCGATCCTCGTTGGACGGCACGACCCCGTCGGCGAGCAGGAACGTAACCGCGCGGCTGTGATCGGCGAGCACGCGCAGCGCCTTGTCGATCGGGAACTCGTCACCGTAGCGGCGCCCCGAGAGCTCCTCGCCGAGCGCGATCAGCGGCGCGAACTGGTCGGTCTCGAACACGGTCGCCTTGCCCTGCAGCACCGCCGCCATCCGGTTGAGCCCCATGCCCGTGTCGATGTTGTTGGCCGGCAGCGGTGAGACGACGCCAACCGGGTTCTGATCCAGCTGCATGAACACCAGGTTCCAGTACTCCAGAAAGCGTTCGTTGTCGCCGCCGGGTAGGTCATCGGGCTGGCCGTGCTCGACACCCCGGTCCAGGTACAGCTCCGAACAGGGGCCGCACGGGCCGGTCGGACCGGCCTGCCAGAAGTTCTCCTCGCGCGGCAGCTCGACGATCCGCTCGCGCGGGACCCCGATCTCCAGCCAGGCGTCGATCGCCTCCTGGTCGGGGCCGAGTCCGAGTTCGTCGTCGCCCGCGAACACGGTGATCCAGATATCCTGCTCAGGGAAGCCGAAACCCTCGCGGGAGAGCGTCCAGGCGAACTTCGCCGCCTCGCGCTTGAAGTAGTCGCCGAACGAGAAGTTGCCCAGCATCTCGAAGAAGGTCAGGTGGCGGGTGGTGGTGCCGATGATCTCGATGTCCGGGGTCCGGAACGTCTTCTGGCAGGTGGTCACACGCTGACGGGGGGGCTGCTCGATCCCCTGAAAGTACGGCTTCAGCGGGTGCATGCCGGCGACCGTGAACAACGCCGACGGGTCGAACTCCGCCGGCACGAGCGAGCCCGAGGGCAGCCGCAGGTGTCCCTCGGACTCGAAGAACTCGACAAAGGTGCGACGGATGTCGTCGGAGGTCATCTGGCAGCGAGCTTAACGATCGGGTCGGGCGATCGTGCCCCAGCCGACGACGAGCTCGCCGTCCATCAGGCAGGCGAGCTGGCCGGGAGCGGCACCGTCGACGGGCTCTGAGAGCTCGAGCGCGAGCGTCCGGTGACGACCCGCGTCGGGCATGTCGAGCAGCCGCGCGGGCAGCGGCCGCGACCGGTAACGCAGCTTGACGCGGTTCACACGCGAGCCGGCGCGGTGCAGGCGCGCCGAGCGGACCGAAACCCGGGAGGCGGCCAGCTGCTCCCGCGGCCCGACCGTCACCCGGCCGCTGGCGGCATCCTTGTCGAGCACGAACAGCGGCGTGGGGCCGGCGGGACCGGATCCCAGGCCGATTCCGCGGCGCTGGCCGACGGTGAAGCGGTGCTGACCGAGATGCTCTCCGAGCACCGTGCCCGCGGCGTCGACGAGCTCGCCCGGGCGGTCGCCGATTCCGCCGTGGCGGGCCAGGAAGCGGGCACGGTCGGTGCCGGCGAGGAAGCACAGGTCCTGGGAGTCGACCTTGCTGGCGACCGGCAGGCCGGCGGCGGAGGCGATCTGGCGCACCTCGGGCTTGCACAGCTCCCCGAGCGGAAAGCGCATTCGGGCCAGTGAGCCGGGGTCCAGCGCCGCCAGCATGTAGGTCTGGTCCTTGGCGGGATCGGCCGCGGCCCGCAGCAGCGGCCCGCGCGCGTCGCCGGATTCGGCCGTGCGGGCGTAGTGACCGGTGGCCAGCCGCGCACAGCCGAGCCGGTCGGCGAGGGCCAGCATCGCGTCCAGGCGTACGTGGCCGTTGCAGCCAACGCACGGGTTCGGTGTCTCCCCCGCCGCGTAACCCGCGATGAACGGCTCCACGACCCCGGCGCGGAACGCATCGCGGAGATCAAGCGTGAAGTGCGCCAGCCCCATCGAGTGCGCCAGCGAGCGCGCCTGGGCGACGGCGGTGGCCGAGCAGCAGCTGCTCTCGGCGTCGTTCTCAGCTGCGGCCCACAGCTCGAGCGTGACCGTGAGCGTGCGCGCCGCACCGCCGTCGGCGGCGCACAGATGCGCCGCGACGGCGCTGTCGACGCCGCCGCTCATGGCCACCAGCGTGGCCTGCGGATCGGCGGGCAGCTGAGCGCTCGCCCCGACGGCGGCGCCGAGTGCCCGGGCCAGTGCGTCGCCGGCCAGCTCGGCGGCGTGCAGCTTGGCGGGGCTCAGTCCGCCGAGTTCGGCGGCGATCTGCGGGGCGCCGATCCGGGCCGCCTCCAGGATCCGAGCGCCGCGCACGAGCGTCACGGCGGCGCTGGCCGCGGCGGTCGTGGCCCCGCAGCCACGGGCGGTGAAACCGGCGTCGCTGACTCGCTCAGCGTCGATCGCGATCGAGAACGTCAGCTCATCGCCGCACGAGCCACCGCTCGTCGTCACGGTGAACGCGCCGTCGGGAATGTTCCGCAGGCCCTGGGGTGAATTCAAATGGTGCTCGAAGGCGAGTGCGTCCATCGCCCGCTCCAGGTTAGGTGAGGCGCAGACCCAGTTCCCTCAGCTGTCCCGGCTGGACCGACGCCGGCGCGCCGGTCAGCGGGTCGCCGCCGCTGGTCGCCTTGGGGAAGGCGATCACCTCGCGAATGTTGTCGCGGCCGGCGAGCAGCGCCACGATCCGGTCCAGGCCGAAGGCGATGCCGCCGTGCGGCGGCGCGCCGAAGCGCAGCGCGTCGAGCAGGAACCCGAACCTGGCCTGCGCGTCGGCCTCGTCGATGCCGATCAGCTCAAACACCCGCGACTGCACGTCGAGACGATGGTTGCGGATTGACCCGCCCCCGATCTCGTTGCCGTCGAGCACCAGGTCATAGGACCGCGACAGCAGCGCCGCGGGGTCCTCGAGGTCGGCGGCGGTCGCGGGCTCGCCGGCGGCGGTGGACGGCGCGGTGAACGGATGGTGCTCGGCGTCCCAGCGCTGCTCGTCGGGCTTGTAGGCGAACATCGGGAAGCGCACGACCCAGAGGATCTCGTGGCGCCCGGCCGGCACCAGCGCAAAGCGTCGGGCGAGCTCCAGGCGGAGCGCGCCGAGCGCCTGCGCGGCGGTGCCGGGCTCGTCGGCGACGATCAGCAGCAGGTCCCCGGGGCCCGCCTCCAGCGCGCCGGTGATGGCGGCGATCTCAGCTGCGGTCAGGAACTTGGCGATCGGAGATCTCCAGGGCTCCTGCGGGTCCTGCGGGTCCTGGCCCTGAACGAATGCCCACACGAGCCCCTTGGCCCCGTGCTGTTTGGCCAGCTCGGTGAGCGCATCGAGGTCAGAGCGGGCCAGCTCGCGCGCGCCGGCGTTGATCCCGCGCACCACGCCGCCGCTCCCCAGCGCGCCGGCGAACACCTTGAACTCGGTCTCGGCGAGCGCGTCTCCGAGGTCGTGGAGCTCGAGGCCGAAGCGCGTGTCCGGGCGGTCAGAGCCGAACCGCCGCATCGCCTCGGCGTGTGACATCCGGGGCCACGGCGGCGCGGGCACGTCGAAGCCGGCCCGCGAGAACACCTCGCCCATCACCGCCTCGGACAGCTCGAGCACGTCGTCCTCCTCGACGAACCCCATCTCGATGTCCAGCTGGGTGAACTCGGGCAGCCGGTCGGCGCGCGAGTCCTCATCGCGGAAGCAGCGGACGATCTGGTAGTAACGCTCGAAGCCGCCGACCATCAGCAACTGCTTGAACAGCTGCGGGGACTGCGGCAGAGCGTAGAAGAGACCCGGTTCCCGCCCACCCGCCGTGCGCGCCGGAACGAGGAAGTCACGGGCTCCCTCGGGCGTCGAGCGGGTCAGGAACGGAGTCTCGATCTCGAGGAAGTCACGCGCGTCGAGCACCTCGCGCATCGTGCGCACGATCCGGTGGCGCAGCGCGATCGCCTCCTGCATCGGGGGGCGGCGCAGGTCCAGGGAGCGGTGGCGCAGCCGCAGGTTCTCGTCCACGGCCGTGTCCTCGTCCAGCGGAAAGGGCGGCGTGTCGGCCTCGGCGAGGATCTCCAGCTCACCGACGGCCAGCTCGATCTCCCCCGTGGCCAGGTTGGGATTGACGTTCTCGGCGGCGCGCTCGCGCACGGTGCCCGAGGCGCTGATCACATACTCGGAGCGCAGCCCGTGCCCGGCGGCGTGCGCCGCGGGCGTCGTCTCGGGATTGAACACCAGCTGCAGGATCCCCGAGCGGTCGCGCAGATCGATGAAGATCAGCCCGCCGTGGTCGCGACGGCGGTGCACCCAGCCCGAGACCCGGACCTGCTCACCGGCGCGGCCGGCGTCCAGCTGGCCCGCCCAGGCGTCGCGGTACCGGTTGGGGCGGGGCGGATTTGCCATCTCGCTCACAGCCGGCTCCCGCGCAGAACCGCCGGGATCACGGCCTGCTGCCGGATCTCGATCTGCTCGCCGGATTCCATGTTCTTAAAGCTGACGCGCTCCTGATCGCCGATGATCGCAACGTAGCGCGCGCCGATCCGGTCGGCGTGCTTGAGCTGGCCCTTGAGCGAGCGTCCGGCCAGCTCCAGCTGGGCGCTCAGGCCCGCCCGGCGAGCCTCATTGGCGAGCTCAAACGCCGCCCGGCCGGCCCCCGGAACGGCTAACGCGATGAACAGGTCGACGAGGTCCGGGGCCACCGGCAGCTCGCCGGCCGACAGCAGCATCCGCTCCACGCCGGCGGCCCAGCCCGAGGCGGGGGTCGACGGACCGCCGAGCAGGTCCATCAGGCCGTCGTAGCGTCCGCCGCCGCCGACGCCCGACTGCGCGCCGAGGGCGTCGGCGGTGAACTCGAACACCGTCCGCGCGTAGTAGTCCAGGCCCCGCACCAGTGTCGGATCGAGCTCGTAGCGCAGGCCCGCGTCGTCGAGCAAGTCGCGCACCGCCCCGAAGTGCGCCGCGTCGTCAGGCGCCAGGCGCTGCAGCAGCGTCGGGGCACCGCGCATCGTCTCCTGGGTGGTGCGGTCGCCCGCGTCGAACGCCCGCATCGGGTTCAGATCGATCCGGGCGACGACCTCGGGCGAGAGCGCGTCCTCGTGTGCATGCAGATAGGCGGCCAGCTCCGCGCGGTACTCAGCGCGGGTGTCAGGCGTACCCAGGCTGGACAGGCGCAGGCGCACCTCGCGGCAGCCGAGCGCCGTCAGCAGGTCGGCGAGCAGCACGATCAGCTCCGCGTCGGTTTCCGGCGCAGCGGAGCCGATCGCCTCCGCGCCGACCTGCCAGAACTGGCGGTAGCGCCCACGCTGCGGCGCCTCGGCGCGGTAGAAGCTGCCCAGGTACCAGAACTTCACCGGCTGCGGGAGCTTGTGCATGCCGTGTTCCATGTAGGCGCGACACACCGGGGCGGTGCCCTCCGGGCGCAGCGTCAGCGAGCCCCCGCCGCCGTCGCCAAAGGTGTACATCTCCTTCTGGACGATGTCGGTGGCCTCCCCCACGCCGCGGGCAAACAGCTCGGTCGCCTCAAACGTCGGCGTCTCGATGCGGTGATAGCCGGCGGCGCCAAGAATCCGGTGCGCGTGGGACTCGAGCACCGCGCGGCGCGCGGCGTCGATCGGCAGCACATCGTAGGTCCCCCGAGGGGCCTGGATCGAGCTCATCGCGGAGCTCGATTACTGGTTATGCGCGAGTTCGCGCAGGAACGGATTCGTATCGCGCTCGGCACCGAGCGTCGTCAGGCCCATGTGTCCCGGGTACACGGTGGTCTCGGCCTTATACGTGTTGAGCAGCGACTCAATCGAGGCCAGCAGCGTCGGCAAGTCCCCGCCGGGAAGGTCGACGCGACCGACCGAGCCCTGAAACAGCACGTCGCCGGAGAAGATCGCATCGTGCTCCGGGAGCGCGTAGCTGACGTGGCCGGGGCTGTGCCCGGGCACGAAGTCGACCTCGAAGCTCAGGCCGGCCAGCGCAAGCGTTTCGCCGCCCTTGACCGTCTCGTCGGCCTGATAGCTCTCAAACGGGCCGAAGCCGGGCCAGCGGACGTAGGCGTTGATGTCGGCCAGCACCTGGGTCTCCATCTCCGGGCAGTACACCGGCGCGCCCGTCGCGCGCGCCACCGGAGCAACCGCACCGACGTGATCGAAGTGAGTGTGCGTGAGCAGGATCGCCTCAACCGTTCCGATCTCCAGCGCGCGGAGCGCCTCGAGGATGCGCTCGGCCTCATCGCCGGGATCGACGATCACCGCCCGGTCGGCGCCCGGTGCACGCACGATGTAGCAGTTCTCCTGCACCGGCCCGACGGTGAACATGCGCGCGTCGATCAACCCGACTTTTCCTTGCCGTTCATGCGCCGGCGGTACAGGAACAGCTCCAGGTAATAGCCCGCCGGCACGTAGATCGCCATCGCGAACAGCGCGAACACCACCGAGGGCACGATCTTGAACTTGGAGGTGACCAGCAGGAACACGAACATGAAGCCGCCCGCCAGCAGCGCCTTGTTGAGCGCGCTGCGCCATGTCGGTGCCTTATCCAGACGGATCCGGCGGTTCTCCTCGCGCTTCTGCTTCTTGCGCTCCTCGGGACTGGCCGGCCGGCTCGTGCGCCCGCGCGACGAGACCACGCCCGCCGCGGTGCCGCGGTGCTTGGTCCGGCGCTTGCGCTTGGTCTGGGCCATGTCCCCTTGAGCTTAGGGCACCCACGACACCCCGTAAACCCTCAGGCGCCGGCACCGTGGCGATGCAGGGCAGCTTCGATCGTGGCGTAGCCGCGCAGGGGCACATCCGCGGGGAAGTCAGCAAACGCGGTCTCCGGTGCGAGCCCGACCAGTTCGGCTCCCACCACCGGCGCACGGCGCGCCACGGCGGCGACGACCGCCGCCGGCGACGTGAGCGCGTGGTCCTCGACATTGGTCGATACCTGGGCCAGCCCCAGGTGGTCCAGCCAGAGCCCGATCGCCCGTACGCCGGGCAGACCGTCTTCTCCGCCCGCTCGAATCGCAGCGGCGACCGCCCGCGCATCCTGGAGCGTCGCCGACGGGCCGAGCTCGACGTTGAACGCGATCAGCGGCGGGCGGGCGGCGACCAACACGGCGCCGGCGGTCGGGTGAAGCTCGGGCGGGCCATAGTCGGGGGCGAGCTCCCCGGAGGCGATCCGGCGCGTCAGCTGCGCTGGTCCCCCCCGTCGCAGCTGCGCGCGCGTACGCCCGCCGGCGAGCGCGCCGTAGAGGAACACCGGCAGGTGCAGCTCGTGCCCGAGGCTGTCGGCGAGGACCAGCGCCTCGGCGCAGGCGGCGCCCCGGTCGGCGTCCTGGAGATAGATGATCGCGGCCACGTCGATCGCGCCCACCCTTGGATGAACTCCGTCGTGGGTGTCGATCACGATCCGGCGCACGGCCTCGCCGGCCCCCGCGGTCACAGCCGCCGCCAGCTGCCCGGGCGCGCCCGCGACCGTATAGGCGCTGCGGTGATGGTCGGGATCGGAATGAACGTCGAGCAGCCCATCGCCGAATGCAGCCCCGATCGCCGCGATCGTCTCGGTGTCGCGGCCCTCGGAGACGTTGGGATACGCGAGCAGGGGCCTCACCGGTGAGGCTGGATCATACGATCGTCAGCGTGCCCGGCCCCCGCCGGCCGCCGCGGCCAGCTCCGCGCTGCGTGACCCGCGGGTGAGTCCGAGCGGGCCCTAAACTCGGGCGACCCTCGCCGGAGTAGCTCAGTCGGTTAGAGCAGCGGAATCATAATCCGCGTGTCGGGGGTTCGAGTCCCTCCTCCGGCATCCTCGCGGTTCACGTAGAGCGCTGCATACAGCCACTTACCGGCTTCGCAACCTCCGAACAGGGCACTCAAAATGTGATCCGGATGTCCGGGGTTCGAAGCCCCGCATTGGCACCAGCAAGCCACTCCATCTCGCAGATCGGGCGCTCCAGCGTGAGCAGCGGTGACAAGTGTGTCCATATTCGTGCCCACATTCGGCCCCACCAGATCGCGTCCATCTGGCAGGAGCAGCAAGCCCTGGGGAGCGATCACTCGCCTACGGTCAGCCCGGTACATCGTGAGCCACCAAGACCTCCACTCACCGCCAGGCACTGGGCCGCTCGCGAAGCAGCGTCAGACCCCGTAAGCGCATCGCGGGGCACGACTCGCGGATCGGGACTGCCCTCCTAATGTCCGGACGGAGGGACGGCGACGGTCGTTCGCGTCGGTTGCCACGGGGGCGCCTGCTGCGAGAGTGTCGCTCGGGTAGCAGCAGCGGGGAATGTTGGGCGCCAGGTGCGCGCTTCTGCTCAAAACCAGCACGCCGGGCCATCGGTGTCGCACTCTCGGGGGAAACGAGCAGTCTGGTGGTCGGGCCACCAGGGCTGCTGCAGCTCGTCCAGAGCGGTAGCTGGGGTCGTGGACAGTGGGGACTCCTGCTGCTTGCTTTCGAAGCGGAAGTGCCCGGCGGGCTGCGCCTTTCCTGATATGGAGAGCTGGTTGTCAAGGGGGGCGTCATGAATTTCTCGCTTTCGCGGGTCAAGTAGAGGGTTGTGGTCGGCTGGGTGGGTGGCGGTCCGGCAGGCTGTGCGCGACGCGCGGTCAGACTGATATGCGCGGGTTGGGACCGCAGGACCATGGTTCGTCGTGGGGTGCCGCTGTCTAAGCCTTAATCCACCGGTTGTTCTTGGGGGTCTGTCCGGGGCTGAGATTTAAATGGCCCCCTGAGCAGGCAAGACGGGCCGTGCCAGCGGCTGCGGGTCCTGCATCAGGGGGTCACCTGCATGGTGAACGACCATTCGGATGTCGTCTTTGATGACGAGCGGGTGGTCGTGAACGCGGGGATCGT
>JBPCPC010000320.1:0-28956 GCA_050999585.1 Solirubrobacteraceae bacterium
GCGCCGACGGGCGCACGTGCTTCGCGGCCGTCGCGGCAGCGGCGGCGGGCGGCGTCACGGTGGCGGCCGCCCCGGCGGCGACGCCGCCGACCACGACGCGCCGGCGGGTGATCGAAGACGAACGCGACTCGGGTGGGGTCATCGCTGCTTGCGCCCGGCGGCCAGCAGTGAACCGTATCCGCGACCCTCGAGCTGGTCCCGGACCTCGTCAAGCTCGCCCTCGTTCAGGGTCCGCGGCGCCCCGATCGCCGCCGCGCGCCAATAGACCGTGCAGGCCCACTCCAGCAGCACCGCACGCTCCATCGCCTGGTCGAGATCGTCGCCGTAGGTGAGCGTGCCGTGATTGGCCATCAGCGCGGCCGAGCGACCCTCCAGCGCATCGAGGGTGGCCTCGGCCAGTTCCGAGGTGCCGAAGGTCACGTAGCGGGCGACCCGTACCGGGCCGCCCAGCGCGACCATCTGGTAGTGCACGGCGGGCAGCTCGTCAAGCACGGTGCCCAGCGCGGTGGCGACCGGGCTGTGGGCGTGCACGACCGCGCCGGCGTCGTAGCGCCGGTAGACGCCCAGGTGAAGCGCCAGCTCGGAGGTGGGCGCGCGCTCACCGTCGACCAGCGAGCCATCGAGGTCGACGACCACGACCTCGGCCCCCTGGACGCGATCCAGCGTTGCCCCCGTCGGGGTGACGGCGACCAGCTCCCCGGCGCGCTCGGAGACGTTGCCCGCCGTGCCGAGCACCAGCCCCTGCGCCGCCAGTTCCCGAGCGGCGGCGGCGACTCGCTCGCGCTGCTCTCTCAGTCTCTGCGCTGGCACCGCGCCGAGCCTAGCTGCTGCCTGCCCGGCGGGGAGGCTGCTGATGGCGGCTCACGCGCGGGTGCGGCGCTCCCAGCCGCGGCCTTCGTGCCAGGACTCGATCACGAGGTGGTCGGCCGGCGTCCCGACGTAGGTCAGGCTCACCTCGGTGATATCGACCGTGAAGAAGCCCGCCCCAGGGTGCTGATTGTCGGCCGGCGGGGGCACCGCGACGAGCGTGCCCGCGAGCTTGGCGTCGCCGGCCCAGTCGGTCGGATCTGACGGTGGTTCGATCGTGGGGCTGTGCAGTGCGATCCGAGGATCGCGGCGAACATCGAGCAGCTTCAGCGAGCCGTCCATCATCCCCAGCCTCACCTCCCCGTCGTTGAAGTCCGCCTCGATCGCGCTGATGCGCGGCGAACCGTCACGCCGTAGGGTCGCGATCGTCTTGTTGGTGCCGCCGGCAAAGCGCTCGCGCACGCGCGCCGCAAACTCCGGGGCGTCCCGCTCGATGCGGCTCCAGCCGGCCATGGCGAGCGACGATATCGACGATCCCGGGCGACTTCACAGACCCAACTATCCTAAATGAAGTATGTCTACTTTCTGGCGACTGATCGGATTCCTGAAGCCGTACCGGCGCGGCGTCATCTGGTCGTTCGCGCTCGCCTTCGGTTCGCTCGGCGGCACCGTCCTGATCCCGTATCTGACTGGGCTGGCGATCAACGCGATCCGGGCCCACCATCATCACGAGCTGACACTGCTGGTCTGGGCGATCGCCGGCGCCGGCCTGATCCGGCTGGTGATGAGCGTGTTCCGCCGGCTGATCGCCGGCCAGGTGTCGCTGGCCGTCGAGGTGGACCTGCGCACCGCGCTCTACACCCACCTGCAGCGGTTGGAGCTGTCGTTCTTCGACCGCCAGCAGACCGGTCAGCTGATGTCGCGCGCGACCGTCGATCTGCAGTCGGTGCGTTTCTTCCTCGGCTACGGCCTGATCTTCATCGCGCAGTCGCTGGTCACGATCCTCCTGGCGGGGGTGGCGATGTTCCTCCTGCAGCCCGGGCTGGCCGCGATCTCGCTGGCGCCGGTGCCGTTCGTGATCCTGATCGCCAACCGCTACGGGCACAAGTCAAAGCCCGCGATGCAGGAGGCTCAGCAGCGGATCGCCGAACTCACCGCCGACACCGAGGAGAACGTCTCGGGCGTGCGCGTGGTCAAGGCGTTCGCTCAGGAGGCGCGGCAGGTCAAGCGCTTCGAGCACTCCACCCAGCGGGTGTTCGAGCAGCAGGTGTACGCCACCCGGATCCAGGCCCTGTATACGCCGCTGATCAGCTTCCTGCCCAACCTGGGCCTGGCGGCGATCCTGCTGTTCGGCGGCCGCGAGGTAATCAATGGCTCGTTGTCGGTCGGAGCCTTCACCGCGTTCTACGCGTATCTGCTGATGCTGATCACGCCGATGCGGACGCTCGGCTACATGCTCGGCGCCGCCCAGCGCTCGACCGCGTCCGGCGCGCGCATCTTCCAGATCCTCGACCGCGTGCCCGAGATCGTCAGCCCGCCGGACGCTCCGGCGCTGCCCGAGGGCAACGGGCACGTCGTCCTGCGCGGCGCCGGCCTGACCTTCGAGGGCACCGTCACACCGGCGCTGTCGGCGATCGACCTCGACGTGCCCGCCGGGCAGACCGTCGCGCTGGTCGGCGCGATGGGCTCGGGCAAGTCGGCGCTGGTGTCGCTGCTGCCCCGTCTCTACGACGTCAGCACCGGGTCGGTTTCGATCGACGGCGCCGACGTGCGCTCGGTGGAGCTCGACAGCCTGCGGCGCGAGCTGGCAGTGGTGACCGACGACCCGTTCCTGTTCTCGGCCAGCGTGCACGACAACATCGCCTACGCACGGGGTGACGCCTCGCGGCAGGCGGTGGAGCGCGCTGCCGCGGCCGCCCAGGCCGACGGGTTCATCGGACGCCTGCCCAAGGGCTACGACACGATGATCGGCGAGCGCGGGCTGACCTTGTCCGGCGGCCAGCGCCAGCGGATTGCGATCGCCCGGGCGATCCTCGCCGAGCCGCGGATCCTCGTGCTCGATGACGCCACCTCGTCGGTCGATGCTTCGACTGAGTCTGAGATCAGGGACGCGCTGCAGGAGGTGATGGTCGACCGCACGACGTTCGTGATCGCCCACCGGCTGTCGACGATCGCGCTCGCGGACCGGATCGTCGTGCTCGCGCACGGCCGGATCATCGCCGACGGTTCCCACGACGAGCTGCTGTCCAGGTCGGGGCTCTACCGCGAGATCGTGGAGAACGGGATGCCGGGCAGCGCGTCTGACCAGGCGTTCCTGACCCGCAAGACCCCGGAGGCGGCAGGCCTGTGAGCGTCATGACCCGGACCGAGCTGCGCCGGCGGCTGCAGGAGACGGGCGGGCGCGGGCGCAAGCTGCGCGGCCTGGCCGAGATCCTGGCGCCGTACCGCTGGCGGGTAACCGCGATGTTCGTTTCACTGCTGCTGGCCACCGCCGCGGCACTGGCCCCGGCGCCGCTGGCCAAGGTCGCGATCGACCAGGGCATCAACCATCATGACGTCGGCGCGCTCGATCTCGTGGTCGGGATCTTCCTGGTCTCGGCGGTCGTGTACGGGATCTGCACCTACGCGCAGACCTACCTGGTGGGCTGGGTCGGCCAACGGGCGCTGCGCGACCTGCGGCTGAGACTGTTCGTGCACCTGCAGTCACTCTCGATCGGCTTCTACTCCCGCAACCGCGCGGGCGTGCTGATCAGCCGCATGACCAACGACGTGGAGGCCCTGGATCAGCTGGTCGAGGACGGATTGGCGACGCTGATCCAGTCCAGCCTGACGCTGATCGGCGTGGTCGCGATCCTGCTGGTGCTCGACTTCCACCTGGCGCTGCTGACGTTCCTCGCGCTGCCGCTGCTGTTCGTCGGGGCGCTGATCTTCCGCATCGCCTCCGCCGACGCGTACCGCCTGACCCGCGAGAAGATCGCCTCGATCACCGGCTACCTGGCCGAGACGCTCTCCGGGATCCGGGTCGTGCGCTCGTTCGGCCAGGAGCGCCGCCACATCAAGCAGTTCGAGAAGCTCAACGACGAGAACCGTGCGGCCAACATGACCACGGTCAAGCTCAACGCCGTCTACTTCCCGGCGGTCGAGCTCCTGTCGGCGCTGGTCACGGTCGAGATCCTGGCCGTCGGCGGACTGGAGGCGATCAACGGCCACGCCTCCACCGGCGTCGTGTTCGGGTTCATCGCCGCCCTGAACAACTTCTTTGATCCGATCCAGCAGCTCTCACAGCTATACACGACCTACCAGTCGGGGATGGCCGCGCTGGACAAGATCTTCGGCCTGCTCGACGAAAAGCCCGAGCTGATCGACGCGCCGGATGCCGAGACGCTGCCGCAGATCCGCGGCGAGCTGGAGTTCCGCGACGTTTCGTTTCGCTATGGCTCTGACGATCACGGCGCCTGGGCCCTGCGCGACATCGACCTCCACGTCGCGCCCGGCCAGACGCTCGCGCTGGTCGGTGAGACCGGCGCGGGCAAGTCGACGTTCGCCAAGCTGGTGGCGCGCTTCTATGACCCCACGCTCGGCGCGGTGCTCGTCGACGGTCACGACCTGCGCTCGGTGACCGCGCACTCGCTGCGCTCACAGATGGGCATGGTCCCCCAGGAAGGCTTCCTGTTCAGCGGCAGCGTTCGCGACAACATCTCGTTCGGACGTCCGGACGCCACCCGCGAGCAGATCCGCGACGCCGCTGCGGCCGTCGGCGCCGACGAGTTCATCATGGCGCTTGAGCACGACTACGACACCGAGGTCGGCGAGCGCGGCGTCCAACTGTCGGCCGGACAGCGTCAGCTAGTGGCGTTCGCAAGGGCGCTGGTCGCCGATCCGCGGATTCTCGTGCTCGACGAGGCGACTGCCAACGTCGACGTGCACACCGAGAGCCTGATCGAGGAGGGTCTGCGGCGGCTGGTCGCCGGGCGCACCGCGATCATCATCGCCCACCGCCTGTCGACGATCCGCAACGCGGCCCGGATTCTCGTGATGGAGAACGGCCAGATCGTCGAGCAGGGGACCCACGACGAACTGCTCGATGCCGGTGGGCGCTACTGGGAGCTGTACCGCGACTGGGCGGAGCAGGCCGCCGCCTAGCGTCGCGGTTGGGCACTGGCCACTACCCTCGGCGGATGGAGATCGCCGTGACCGGGCTGGCCACCACGGCCGTCAAGGGGATGCGGCTCGGCCCCGTGGACTGGATCGAGCTGGATCAGCTCGGCGCGCGGGGCAACCGCGCGTTCTACGTGATCGACGAGCGCGGACGGATGCTCAACGGCAAGCAGCTCGGACTGCTGCAGACGATCGTCGCCGACTACGACCGCAACGCGCTCACGCTGGCGTTGAGCTTCCCCGACGGCGAGCGCGCGGTCGCCGTGCTCGAGTACGGCGACACGCTGGCCACCAAGTTCTTCTCGCTGGACTATGCGGCCCGCGAGCTGCGCGGGCCCTGGTCTGAGGCGCTGTCGTCGTTCGCCGGCCGGTCGCTGCGCCTGGTCGCCCCGGAGATCGCACTCGATCGCGGCCGGGCGGGCTCGACCTCGCTGATCTCGCGCGCCTCGGTGCGACGGCTGGCCGAGATCGCGCAGCGCGACGAGATCGACGCGCGCCGCTTCCGGATGCTGATCGAGATCGATGGCGTGGCCGCCCACGAGGAGGACGACTGGGTCGAACGCCGCGTGCGCGTCGGAACGGCGACACTGCACATGCGCGGGCACGTCGGCCGCTGTCTGGTGACCAGCCGCGACCCCGAGAGCGGGGAGGTCGACCTGCCGACGCTCGACCTGCTGGGCAGCTACCGCCGGGAGATCGCGAGCACCGAGCCGCTGCCGTTCGGCATTTACGGCGAGGTGCTGGAAGGTGGGACGGTGCGCGTCGGCGACCTGATCACGCTGGCCGGCTGAGCGGATGCGGCGGATCCCGCGCTCCCCGGATCCTCGATGACCGATTCCCCGCGCGTCCAGATTCAGATCGCCGATCACGTCGCCGAGGTCACATTGACCCGGGCGGACAAGCACAACGCGCTCGATGTGGCGATGTTCGACGCGATCATCGCCGCTGCGCAGCGGCTGCGCTCAGAGTCCGGCGTCCGCGCGGTGATCCTGCACGGTGCCGGGCCGAGCTTCTGCTCGGGGCTCGACGTAGTCAGCATCATGCAGTCCGGCGGCGGCACCGCGGGCCTCACCGACCGCATCCGCGGCGACGTGCCGAACTGGTTTCAGCGCGCCGTGCACGACTGGATCACGCTGCCGGTGCCGGTGATCGCCGCCGTGCACGGCAACTGCTTCGGCGGCGGCTTGCAGATCGCCCTGGGCGCCGACATCCGCATCGCGGCCCCGGACGCGCGCCTGTCGGTGATGGAGGTCAAGTGGGGTCTGATCCCCGACATGGCGATCACCCGCACTCTTCCCCGCGTCGTCGCGATCGACGTCGCCAAAGAACTCACCTTCACCGGGCGCATCTTTGATGGCACCGAGGCTCAGCGGCTCGGCATCGTCACTCGCGTCGCCCCCCACCCGCTGGCCGCCGCCCGTCAGCTCGCCGCCGAAATCGCCGACCGCTCTCCGGACGCCGTCCGCGGCGCCAAGCGCCTCTATGACTCCACCTGGACCGCTCCCGCGTCGAAGTCGCTCGCGCTCGAGGCCGAGCTCCAGGGGCGCCTGATCGGCTCCCCGAATCAGCTGGCCGCCGTCGCGGCCGGCTTCACCAAGCAGCCGGCCGAGTTCGTAGATCAGTAGACGTCCTTACGCGCTCAGGCGCCTTCCGCCTCCCCGTGTTGCGCGCTCCCCAGGTCCCCATCGAGTTGCCGGCTTCATTGGCTCCGTTGGAGATCCGGAAAGTCTCAGCGCACTCACGCGTGCTGTGGCCGGTTTCGTAGAGAACCGCCGGATCTCGGGCCGGGTGTGTTTGCAACCGCCGCAGACCACGAACGTATGTTCGCATGCCGGGCGGACGGCATGCGCCCCGCCTTGTCCTATGCTTTTGGAGCTGTGCGGGGTCGTCTAATGGCAAGACGCCAGCCTCTGGAGCTGGTTATCAAGGTTCGAGTCCTTGCCCCGCAATTAGAGTCTCTGCCGGCCTAGACCTGGTCGAGCTCGGTCGACAAATCGGCCAGCGCGTCGGCTCGGTCGCCGATATCGGCGCCGGAGGCGATCAGGCGCCGGGCGGCCTGCAGGTCGTCGGAGCGCCCGACGGTCAGGGCACCGGCCATCTGGCCCGCGTACAGGTAGAACACGGTGAAGGCGCCGTCGGCAAACGATCCGCGCATGACCTCGCGGTCCCACTCGAAGGCCGGCCCGACGTACTCGATCGCCGCCCAGTCGGATAAGTCCGAGAAGAAGTACGGCACCGCGTCGTAGACGGCGGCCTTGCCGAGCATGTTCAGGGCCACGGTCTTGCCGTGGCCGAAGGCGACGTCCCAGTGCTCGACCCGGATCGGGCGACCCCCGTGCACGACGCTCTCGTACTCGGCGACGTCGCCGGCCGCAAACACGCCCGGAATCGCTGACTGCAAACGGGAGTCGACTCGAATGCCGCCGCTTTCGCCGAGGTCCAGACCGGCGCTGCGCGCGAGCATCACGTCGGGGTTGACGCCGGCACCGATCACGACCGCATCGCACTCGAGCTCGCGCCCGCTCCGGGTCACGACCTTGGTAACCCGCCCGTCGGCGCCCTCGAAGCGCTCGAGCTCGTCCTCGCCGTAGACGTCGATCCCGTGCTCGGTCAGGCAGTCGTGGAAGAACCGGCCGACTTCGGGACCGAACGTGCGACTGAGCGCGACCGGCTCCATCATCACCATCGCGCAGCGGCTGCCCAACTCGGTGAGCGTCGCGGCGACCTCGGAGGCAATGTAGGAGCCGCCGATCAGCACCACTCGCTTGCCGGCGGCGTCGGCGCGGATCGCGTCGCTGTTGCCGAACGTGCGCAGGTAGTGGATCCCCTCCAGCTCGGCGCCCGGCACGTTGAGCCGCTTGACGTTAGCCCCCGTGGCCAGCAGCAGCTGGCCGAAGCCGACCTCCTCCTTGCTGGAGAGCTTGACCGTCCGCGTCTGAAGATCGAGCTTCATCGCCGAGGTCCTGGTCAGCGCCTCGATCTCCTGCTCGGCATAGAACCCGGCGTCCTGCATCAGGGCGTCCTCGCGCCCCTCCTTGCCCTGGAGGTAGCCCTTGGACAGCGGCGGCCGATCGTAGGGAAGGTCGGGCTCGCGACCGACCAGCAGGATCGACCCGTCGGCGCCGGAGCGGCGCAGCCAACGCGCGCAGTTGCCTGCGGCGACACCGCCGCCGATCAGCAGGTATTCGACGTCGCGATCAGACACGTCGTCGCCCCCGGTCAGCGGCCACCGGAAACCGAGCCGTTGGTGCTGGCGAAGCGCGGCGTGATGTCGCCCTCCAACCCGGGATCGAGGATCAGCAGCACCTGGTCGCCGGCTTCGATCACCGAATCCGCCTTGGGCACAAAGCCGGTGCCGTCGCGCAGCACTGAGATGATCAGCGAACCGTCGGGAAGCACGACTTCGCGCACCGCACAGCCGGCGGCGGGAGAGCCCTGCCCCACCTCGAGCTCGATGATCTCCAGGTGCTCCTCCTCGAGGGCGAGCAGCTGCACCAGTCCGTACTCGGGCACCTCGTGCTCGATCAGGCGCAGGATCAGGTCGGTGGCCGACACGGCCGGCTGGACGCCGAGCAGCTTGAAGTGCGGGAGGTTGCGCGGATTGTTCACGCGCGCCACGATCCGCTCGCAGCCGTACTTCTCCTTGGCGACCTGGCAGATCAGAATGTTGTCCTCGTCATCGCCGGTGACTGCGATCACGAGGTCGGCGCGCTGAATGCCGGCGCGCTCCAGCACCCACAGCTCGGTGGCGTCGCCGTACTGCGCGGCGTGCTCGAGCTCCTCCTCCACGATCCGGTAGCGGCGGTGATCGGATTCGATCAGCGTCACCTCGCGGTCCTTGGCGATCAGCTCGCGGGCGAGGTTCCAGCCGACCTTTCCGGCCCCGGCAATGATCACGTACATCAGCGAATCCTCCTCATCGCTCGAGCACGACCTGCTCAGCCTCGTCGATTGCGTGCTGGGTGGGACAGATCGTGACCAGGCCCTGTTCGGAGTACCAGGCGGCACGCGCCGGATCGGCGACGCGGACGACGACGCGGGGGACGTTGAACCGGCGCTGGGCGAGCTGGGCGATCACGAGGTTGGTGTTGTCACCGCTGGTGGCGGCCATGAAGACATCGGCGGCCTCGATCCCGGCCTCCATCAGGCCGTCGACCTCGAGCGCGGCGCCGACCGTGAAGCGCCCGCCGGCGTCCTCCCAACTGGTCGACTGGTCCTTGTCCAGGCGCTCGTGCGACAACGGGTCGGAGTCGAGCACCGAAACCTCGTGCCCGGCCTCCAGCGCGCGTTTGGCGACCGCCGATCCCACCCGTCCGGCCCCCACGATCAGGATGAACATGCCCAGCATGCTAGGGCGTTGCGTCACCGAAGGCCGCGTCGGCGTTAGACCGCCGTCGGGTCCGGCGCGTGGGCCGGGGGCGGCGTGAGCGCGGCGGCGATGATCACGAGCGCGAACGCAAGGATCCGCACCGTCAGCGCGAGCCCGTTGGACGGCAGCGGCTCGCCGAACACGATCGGGCCGGCGGCGATCGTCGTCAGGTTGGCCGCGGCGCTGGTCAACGCGATCATCGGCACCGCATCGCCGAGCTGGAGGCTGCGGGCCGAGATCAACAGCCCGACGAGCGAGGCGACGAGGATCACGAACGCGAGCGGGTGGATCGCCACGGCAATCCCGAGGTGGTGCAGGTGCGAGCTGAGCGCCTTGATCGACGTGTCCGACGCCGCCCACAACAGCCCGGCCGACACGGCCAGGAAGGCCGGCCGCGACGCCCAGGCGCACAGCAGCAGCCCGGTGACACCGACGACCGTGATGAAGATCGCCAGTGTCCCGGGCGGATACCGGGAGTGAGCGCTCGAGGCGTCGCCGCTGAGCGTCGCAGCCAGGAAGGCCAGTCCGGCAGCGGTCAGACCGACGCCGATCAGCTCTCGGCGCGTGACCTTGATCCCGAACAGCCGGTCGGCGACCACCGTCAGCAGCACCAGACCGCCGGCGATCACCGATTGCACCAGCGAGATCGGAGCCAGCGCGAGCGCCCCGACGTGCAGGAGCCACGATCCGAGCGCGATCAGGATCCCGAACGCGTAGATGGGCGAGCGGAACAGTTCGACGGTACTGCGCAGCGGATGGCGCAGTTGCACCGTCGGCGCCTCCCGCGCCCCGCGAAACTTGTACAGGAACCCGGCCACCGAGCCAAGCGCGGTGAGCATCGCCAGCACCAACCCGAGCTCGACGGAGAGCGACATCTCGGCCGTGGAGGCTACGCAGCCGGCCGGAGAACGGTCACGGGGACGGTCCCCGGGGCGAGCTGGAGCTGGGAGCGGCCCAGATACGGACGCGCCACCACCGTCGCCAGTGCCCGCCATCGGAACTTGGCACCCGCGGCCAGCTGACGATCGTCGACGTGATCACTGCACCGCACGGTGGCCAGCACGTGCTCCTCCTCCGGAAACCAGTACGCGGCGACCGAGATGAGCGATCGGCTGCGGGACGGGCGTCGTTCGTGTCGGCGAGAACACCTGCTCCTCCTCGACCGCGGCCCGCTCGAGCACGGCATAGGGCTGGGGCTCTGAGCTCACCGACACCCACATCCGCAGGCGCCGGCTCGGCACGGCGAAGAAGCACTCCGGCTGGTTGGAGTTGTCGGTGGTCACCCGTGTCCGGATCGCACCCCCATCCACCGCCAGGAACCGCTGCACCACCGCCGAAGACGACGACGCCCCCGAACCGCCAGCACCCCCGCAACCCAGAACACCAAGCGCCAAACAGCACCCCGCCGCCGGAGCAAACCAGGAGCTGCAGGCCCCATCGACGGCACTCGCGAAATCCTCGGCCGGCGTCGCGCACTGAGAATGCTAAGCGGTGCCGCTCGAGGGGACCTGCAGCTCCCGGTTAGACCTCACGTAATCAGCGGAATGATGAGCAGCGCAACGATGTTCGCCACCTTGATCATCGGGTTGATCGCCGGGCCGGCCGTGTCCTTGAACGGATCTCCGACCGTGTCACCGGTGACCGCCGCGGCGTGAGCCTCGGACCCCTTGCCGCCGAACTCGCCATCCTCGATCAGCTTCTTGGCGTTGTCCCAGGCCCCACCACCCGCGGTCATCGAGATCGCCACGAAAATGCCGACCACGATCACCCCGATCAGCAGTCCGCCGAGTGCCTGGATGCTGATCACGCCCACGATCACGGTGAACACGATCGGGATCAGCGCCGGCAGGATCATCTCGCGCTGCGCCGCCTTGGTCACGAGGCTCACGCAGGTGCCGTACTCGGGCAACTCGGTGCCCTCCATGATTCCCGGATGCTCGCGGAACTGACGCCGGACCTCCTCGACCACCGCGCTACCGGCCCGGCCGACGGCCTCCATCGAAAGGGCGGCAAACAGGTAGACCATCAGACCGCCGATCAGCAGTCCGATCAGCACCGGCGGGTTGCCGATCTCAAACGTGGCGTTCTGATGACTCTGGGCGAGTTCGGTGGTGAAGGCGTTGAACAACACCAGCGCCGCCAGCGCCGCGGAGCCGATCGCATAGCCCTTGGTCACCGCCTTGGTCGTGTTCCCGACCGCGTCGAGCCTGTCGGTGACGTCGCGGACCTCGTCGGGCAACTCGGCCATCTCGGCGATCCCGCCGGCGTTGTCGGTGATCGGGCCGAACGCATCGAGCGCAACGATCAGGCCGCACAGCGAAAGCTGCGCCATGACCGCCACGCCGATGCCGTAGATCCCGTGACCGAGCTTCCAGGCGCCGAAGATGCCGAGTGCGATCACGATTACGGGGGCGGCCGTGGCCTGATAACCCTGGGCCAGTCCCTGGATGATGTTGGTGGCATGACCGGTCTGCGAGGCGCGGGCGGTCGACTTGACCGGCGAGAAGCGCGTCGAGGTGTAGTAGTCGGTGATCACGAACAACAGGCCGGTGACGATCAGCCCGATCAGCGAGCACAGGTAGAACTTGAACCAGCTCGGAGCGTGGCCGGCGTTGGCGGTGATCCCGTCCATCAGCCACTTGGTCACCGGGATGAAGACCACCGCGGCGATCACCGCGGAGACCGCGAGGCCCTGATAGAGCGCGCGCTCGACGTTGCCCGTCTTGGTTTTGACCGCGAATGTCCCGATGATCGAGGCGATGATCGACACGCCGCCGAGGACCAGCGGATACAGGGCGACCGCCGAGGTCTGGTGGAAGGTCAGCACGCCGAGCAGCATCACCGCCACCGCGGTAACCGCGTAGGTCTCAAACAGGTCAGCCGCCATGCCCGCGCAGTCGCCGACATTGTCGCCCACGTTGTCGGCGATCACGGCCGGGTTACGCGGGTCGTCCTCGGGGATCCCGGCCTCGATCTTGCCGACGAGGTCGGCGCCGACATCGGCGCCCTTGGTGAAGATGCCGCCACCGAGCCGGGCGAAGACCGAGATCAGCGAACCGCCGAAGCCCAGGCCGATGAGTGCGTCGACCGCATGGCGCGTGCTCTCACCGGCGATCCAGGTGAGGATCCCGTAGTACGCGGCGACGCCGATTAGAGCCAGGCCGACGACCAGCATGCCGGTCACCGCGCCCCCCCGGAAGGCAACGTCGAGCGCCTTGGAGATGCTGCCGCGAGCGGCCTCGGCGACGCGGGCGTTGGCCCGTACGGAGACGTTCATGCCGACGTAACCCGCGGCCGCCGACAACCCGGCGCCGACCAGGAAGCCGATCGCCACGCGGATGTTCTGCAGCGGGATCAGCAGGATGAAGACGACGACGCCGACGGCGGCGATCGTTGTGTACTGGCGGTTGAGATAGGCGGACGCGCCCTCCTGCACGGCCGCGGAGATCGAGCGCATGCGCTCGTTCCCGGGCGACAGGGCGAGCAGAGATCGCGCGGTGGCGGCACCGTAAACAATGGCGGCCGCCGCACACACCAGCGCGACCAGGACGCCGTGCTGCGTCAAAAAGCTAGACAAGAGGGCCCTCCGAAGAAGCTCTTAGTTAGGACGCGCGAAAGTGCGCATCACAACGGCAAAGGGGTCACCGCAAGACGCGGAGACCCCGGCATAAATGCCGGGCGCGAGTCTAGCGTGCGCCGTCGACGAACGTCGCCTGAATCGACCTCACCCACCCCTACTGACCGGGCACCCACAACCGTCCGCTGCGCTGGGCCGGGCCGCCCTCGTCGGACTCGGGCTTGGACGGGTCCGGCGCGGGTTGCGCGGGTTGCGCGGGTTGCGCGGATGCGGGCTGCGGAGGCTCGCTCGGGGTTCCGGGCTGAGCCACCGGCTCGGCGCCGGCCGCACCGGGCGCGCCGCCAAGCCGTACGAAGGCGAGCTGGAGCTGAGACAGAGCGTCGCGGATCTGGCCCGCCTGCTCCGGCGCCGACTGCTCGATCAGCGGCAACAGCGCTCGCACGGCCTCGATCGCCACGCGCACCTGGCCGATGTCGCGCTCGTCCTCGGTGCCCGGCGCCAGGCCGGTCCGGCGCATGCCGAGATTGATGATCGAGACGACCTGCTCGAGCAGGACCTGCTCGATCCGGATCTTCTTGATCTCCGCCTCGTAGGCGGCTCGCAGTTCTTCTTCTGAAGGCTGATCGGTTGCGCTCATGAGATCTCCTGTTCGTCGTTCAAGCGTCCGCTGGTCATGGCCGCGGGGGTGAGCGGCCCTGCAGAGTACGTCCCACGCGTCTGCGCCTGCAGCGCCGCGAAGGCCTCGACAAGGCTCATGCCCGACTGCAGCAGCCGGCGCTGACGCTGGGCGCCGTTACTTGACGGCAGCGCCACTTCGATCCCCAGCTCGCCCCGCATCGGGGCCGTCCAGGACAGCAGACGGTCGATCGCCGCCGCAGCCGGATACGTCTCCCGGCGCTCGAAATCGAGCAGCTCGCCGTCGAGCCCGTAGCGCAGCGCGCGCCACATGTTCTCCTCGATCAATCGGTTGGGGAGATCGCGCGCCGGCACGCCCTCGTCGACGTCGCGAGCCGCCTGGGCGACGCAGGCCACCGCCAGCGCCGCCACGGCATCGGACTCGGCGGCGGTCGCCTGCGCATCGCAGATCCTGACCTCGACGGTGCCGAACGACAGGTGCGGCCGGATCGACCACCACACCTGGGTGTACTCGACGATCGAGCGCGTCTGCACCAGCAGCTGGACGTAGTCGGCAAACGTGTCCCAGTCACCGAACACGTCGGGCACGCCGCAGCGCGGAAAGCTCTTGGTGAACGTCTGGGTCCGCGCGCTGGCCAGCCCTGAGTCGCGGCCATCGAGGAACGGCGAGTTGGCCGAGATCGCCAGCAGGATCGGCAACACCGGACGCAGCCGATCGCAGACCCGCAGCGCACGGTCGGCCCCCTGGATCCCGACGTGCACGTGCAGTGAGAACGTGTTGTTGCGCCAGGCGACGTACTTCAGGCCGTCCTCGACACGTCGATAGTGCTCGGTCTGGATGATCTGTTGGTCGCGATAGTCCGAGTAGGGGTGCGTGCCGGTCGCTCCGAGCTCCACGCGCTGTTCGGCGGCGACCGCGAACAGGCGACGGCGCAGATCCTGCTGGGCCGCCCGGGCGGCGGCCAGGGTCTCACCGCGGCCCGAGCGGATCTCGATCTCCGAGGAGATCAGCTCACCGGAGATGGACTCCGCCAGCGGTGGATCGGCGGCGGCGGCGTCGCGCAGCTGGACAAAGCGAGGCACCAGCTCCAGGCTGGCCGGATCCAGCAGGGCGAACTCCTCCTCCAGGCCGACGGTGAAGTCGGTCGAGGCGTCAAGGGCCGCCCGGGCGTTGTCGAGGTCGATCTCCACGACTCGGGAGGTGTCTACGTGAGGTAGAAGTACAGCGCGTAGAGCAGATCGACCGCCGGGCTGGAGGTGTGCACCGTGACCTCGGGCGGCACCTGCAGCAACGCGTCTGAATAGTTGAAGATGATCTTCACGCCCGCCTCGACGAGTTCGTCGGCGAGCGTCTGGGCGGCGGCGGAGGGCACGGCGAGCACGGCGACGACGATGTCCTGGTCCTCCACCATGCCGGGGAGGTCGGAGTTGTGGCGCACCTCGAGCGTGCCGATGTGATTGCCGACCCGCGCCCGGTCGACGTCGAAGATCGCGACCACGCGAAAACCGTGGTCGGCGAAGATATCCGAGGTGGCGATCGCGGTCCCCAGGTGGCCGGCGCCGAACAGCGCGATGTTGTGCTGTCCGGCGGTGCGCAGGATCTTGCGGATCTGGCTGACCAGCGACTCGACGTTGTAGCCGACCCCGCGCTTGCCGAACTTGCCAAACCCTGACAGGTCGCGGCGGATCTGCGTCGAGTTGACGTGCGTGTAGTCGGCCAGCTCCTGCGAGAAGATCGTCTACTTGCCGATCTTACGCGCCTGCGTGAGCACCTGGAGGTAGCGCGATAGCCGCGCGGCCACACCCAGCGACAGCTTCTCGCCGGGCTTATCGAGGCCCGGCACGGCGGGCTCGGTGCCGCGACCCACGGTATAGCTCATGCCCGTCGAACCTTAGCCGAGCCGGTCCAGCAGCTCGGATTCGTCGACAAATAGCTCAAACGCCTCCACGCCGTCGATCGTAACGACTGGTATCCGTTCGAGATAGGCGCGCAGCAGCTCGTCGTCGGTGTCGATGTCGCGTTCGGCGAACCCGAACGGGCGCCGGTCGCGCACGCGCAGCAGCACCTCGCGCGCGTCGTCGCACAGGCAGCAGCCATCACGGCCGTACAGCACCACCTCGGTCATACGGCCACCGGCGCGCGCTCGCCACTCGCGTAGACATCGAACTCCAGGTAATCCGGATAGGGGATCGCCGCGACGTAGCGCGCCGCCGAGGCGATCATCGCGGCGTTGTCGGTGCAGAGCGCACGCTCGGGGATCGCGAGCTCCACACCCAGCCGGCCCAGCCGCTCGCGCAGCGGGCCGTTGGCGGCCACGCCGCCGCCGACCGCCAGACGATCCAGGCCGGTCTGCGCAAGCGCCCGCTCCACCCGCACCGCCAGCGACTCGACGATCGCGCGCTGATACGACGCGGCGAGGTCCGCGCGACGGCGCTCGGCCTGCAGCGGTCCGAGGTCGCGGACCCGATAGAGCAGAGCCGTCTTCAGGCCGGCGAAGGAGAAGTCCAGGCCACGCAGCTTCGCCGCCGTGGGGAAGTCGTAGGCCTGCGGGTCGCCGTCGCTGGCCAGCCGCTCCAGCGCGGCCCCGCCCGGATAGCCGAGACCGAGCAGGCGCGCGCCCTTGTCAAAGGCCTCGCCGGCCGCGTCGTCGAGCGTCTGCCCGAGCACCCGGAACCCGGGGCCGCGATTCTCCACCCGCGCGACCAACGTATGACCGCCGCTGGCCACCAGGCTGACGAACGGGGTCTGGAGCGCCGACCCGTTCAGGAAAGTGGCCGCGATGTGGCCGTGCAGGTGGTCGACCGCCGCCAGCGGCAGCGCGTGGGCTGCGGCGAGCGCCTTGGCGCTGGCCATCCCGAC
Source organism: Solirubrobacteraceae bacterium (assembly GCA_050999585.1). Classification (GTDB taxonomy): domain Bacteria; phylum Actinomycetota; class Thermoleophilia; order Solirubrobacterales; family Solirubrobacteraceae; genus Palsa-465. The sequence goes on from JBPCPC010000320.1 coordinate 16,408, forward strand.
GAGCAGCGCGGCGACCAGGCCGGGCCCGCGCGTGACCGCCACCAGGTCAAGCTCGGGCAACGTCGTACCCGCCCGGGCGAGGGCGTCGGCGACCGCCCGATCGATCAGCTCGAGGTGATGGCGCGACGCAATCTCGGGGACCACCCCGCCGTAGCGGTCATGGATCCCCTGAGAGGAGATGACGTTGGCCAAAATCTCGCCGTCGCGCGTGACCACCGCCGCGCAGGTGTCGTCACAGCTGGTCTCCAGGGCGAGGATCACCCGGTCGCACCGGAGGCTGAGATCGTTTCCACGGTGCGCCACATGATCACCGCGTCCTCCCCGTTATCCCGGTAGTAGCGGGGCCGGGTACCCGCCGAGCGGAAGTGCAGGCGCTCGTAAAGCGCGATCGCGGGAGCGTTGGAGGTGCGCACCTCGAGCGTGTACTGCTGCTCGGGACCGGCACGCTCGATCATCTGCTCCAGCAGCGCCCAGGCGATGCCGCGGCGGCGCAGCGCCGGCTCCACGGCGATGTTCATCAGGTGCCAGACGATGTCGTAGCGAGAGCACACCAGGTATCCGACGAGCTTGCCGGTCGCGTTGTCGGTCGCGCCCAGGCAGATGCCCGACGGCTTGGACAGCTCGAGCACGAACATCGCCAGCGACCACGGCGTGGTGAACGCGCGCCGCTCGATCGCGATCACCTGTGGGAGGTCGGAGTAGCCCAGCGGCCGGATGGTCAGCGTCTCGGAGGTCATGGCTGTCGCGCGCGAAGCGAGAGCTCGGCATCGGCAAGACGCAGATACTCCGGCCGCACGTCTTCGGGGTCCTGGGGAATAAGGCTCATCGCCAAGCGGCAGTGGTCGATCGCGCTGACGCGGTGCAGCTCTGAGTCGTCCTCGGGGATGAGCACCCGCCCACCCCCTGATCGCTCGAGAAACTCCCTGAATTCTATCGCCCCCTCCCCGACCGCCAGCCAGCCACAGCCGGCTGCAGCAGCCGCCTGGGCCAGCGCGTCGGGCGCTAGCGCGGCCGCCGGGAGCAGTGGCGGCGCGACGGGTCCCAGCACGTGCTCCGCCGCCCAGCCGGCAGCGAAGGCCTCTCCGCGGCGAGCGTCGAGCACGGCCAGCACCTCGCGTCCGTCGGCGACCGCCGCGGCGCCGGCCCCGAGGGCGAGCGCGTGCAACGTGGACACGCCGACCAGCGGCAGCCCGCGCGCCGCCGCGAGCGCCCGCGCCGTGGAGACGCCGATCCGCAGCCCGGTGAACGTCCCCGGTCCGGTCCCCACCGCGATCCGGTCCAAGTCCGCCCAGCCCCGTCCGGCGTCAGCCAGCGTCTGGACCACGAGGGCCATCAACCGAGTGGTGTGGCGGGGGCGTTGCCCGCGCGGCGGATCGTCGCGCAGCTGGACTGCCGGCGCGCCCGCGGTGTCCATCAGCGTCACCGTCGTCGCCCGCGTCGCGGTGTCGAGCCCGAGGATCAGCACCGCCGGTCAGTCCACGACGACGCGCCGCCGGTCGGCACCGGCGTGCTCCAGGCTGACCCGGGCGGCGATCCGGGCCAGGCCGGCCAGCTCCGCCTCCTCACCCTCAGGCCACTCGACGAAGCCGATCGTCTCAGCGCCCAGGTAATCGGCCAGCAGATCGGGGGTCTCGTCAGCCAGCGAAGCCAGCCGGTAGAGGTCGAGGTGCGCGACCGGAACGGTCCCCGGATAGCGCTGTCCGATCGTGAACGTGGGGCTGGTCACCGGCACCGTCACCCCCAGCCGCCGGCACGCGCCACGGACGAACGTGGTCTTGCCCGCGCCGAGCTCGCCGGCCACCAGCACCACGTCGCCCGCCGCCAGCTCATCGGCCAGCCGGGCACCCAGCGCTTCGGTCTGCGCCGCGTCGCCGGACTCGAAAAGACCCCGCATAACGAGGAACTCTAGTGTCGCGTTTGGGAAATTCGTGTGTAGATCTCGCGAGACGCCGCGAGGCTGCCATCGAATTTTTCAACCGGGCCACTCGGGCGGGACGGCCTGGCCTTTCGCTACCGTGACTGACGTCATGACCTCTCCCGCGACCGATGACGGCCCGGGGCGGATAGCGACGCTGATCAGACGCCTCACCGGTGGACGCCAGGGAGTGCCCACGTCGCTTGCCGACCTGCGTGGCTCCGAAACCGCCAAGGCGGCCGGGCTAGCCGGCGCGATGATCGTCAACAACGTGATCGCGCTGGGCTCGACCGTCGTGTTCGCACGTCTGCTCAACGATTACGGATCGCTGGCCGCGCTGATCAGTTACTTCCTGATCCTCTCGGTCGTCGGCCAGGCGCTACAGGTGGCGACCGCGCGCGAGGGCGTGCTCGGCCACCTCGGCGTGGGCGCCGGGCTGGCGTCGACGCTGCGCAGCTGGACCCGGGCGATGGCCTGGTTCACGGTCGCGATCACGATCGTCTCGGTGCTGCTGCGGGTGCCGATCGCCCAGGCCGTCGGAGTCAAGCACGACCAGTGGGCGGCGGCGCTGGGCCTGCCGGCGGCGGCACTGTGGCTGGAGCTGTCGATCCTACGCGGCGCTTTGCAGGGCGTCGGCGACTACGCCAGCGTCGGGCTCAGCCTGATCGGCGAGCAGGGCATTCGGCTGATCACGGGCGCGATCCTGGCCGCGGCCGGCCTTGGCGTCACCGGCGCCTACCTGGGCACACCGCTGTCGTTCATCGCGATGGGCCTGTACTGCGTCTGGCGGTTGCGCCGCCGGCTCCAGCTGGCCGCACAACCGGCACCGCACACCGCTCGCAACCCCGTCTCGGCGGCGGCGGCCGCCGTGCCCGCGGCCGCGCTGAGCCTGTGGGCGCATGTCAAGCGCGCCTGGGCTCCGATCGCCGGGCTGATCGTGATCGCGGTGCTGCAGAACATCGACATCATCGCCTCCAAGCATCGCTTCAACAGTTCGCTGGCCAGCTCCTACAGCGCCACGGCGGTGGCCGCCAAGGTGCTGATCTGGGTCGCGATGGGTGCCGGCTTCTACCTCGTGCCCGAGGTGTCGCGGCGGCGAGCGTCCGGCGAGGACACACGCCCAATCCTCGCCAAGGCGCTGGGGATCGTCGCCGTCTGCGCCGTGCCGGTGTTGTTGATCTTCGCGTTCGAGTCCCACCTGCTGATCAAGCTGGCGTTCGGTGTCAAGCGCTCACACGCGTCCGGCTCGCTGTTGGTGCTCGGACTCGCGTTCACCGTCCTGGCCTGCACCTACCTGGCGATCCAGTACCTGCTCGCGCTCAAGCGAACCTGGTTTTTGATCGCGGTGGCGGTGGTGGCGGTCGCCGAGCCGATCATGCTGCTCAACGCGTCGCGGCGGCCGACCGGGTTCGCTGCGGTCGTACTCGCAGTGCAGATCGCCGGCGCCGTGGTCGCCTTCGGCTTCGCTCTGCGTCGAGAGCCGGGGCCGCCCGCATCACCCGGTGCGACGGAGGACCTGCCCGCCGATCCGCAGCCGATCCCCGAGCCGGTCGTCTAGTTTCTCAGCCCGCGGTCAGCGCGCCGCCAGCGGGATCCGCCGCCGATGAACTGCGCTTGAGGATCTAGAACAGACCCAGTTGGGTGTCGGGCCCGGGAGCGTCGGTCGATGCGGGCGCGATCGCGGACTCGGGATCGGGCTCGGGCTCTGGGGCCGTCTCGGGCTCGGACAGCTCCCCGGCCGGCACCGGCTGCGCCGGCGGACCGAGTGCCAGTAACGCCGGGATGCGGCGAAAGTCGGCGCGCAGCATCTCCAGCGTCGACGGCGTGTACAACGCGGCGGCGGGGTGGTAGAGGGGATACAAGCGCACAGCCCGCGGACCGATCGTCCGCTCCTCCGGCTGGCCGTGTAGCCGCGAGATACCGGTCGGGTCGGCCCGCAGCAGCTTGGTCGCGAAGTTGCCCAGCGTGCAGATCACGGTCGGCTCGATCAACTCCACCTGGCGGCGCAGATAACCCTGGCAGGACTCGAGCTCGTGCGGATGCGGATCGCGGTTGTTGGGCGGCCGGCATTTGACAGTGTTGGCCACGAACACGTCGGCGCGATCCAGCCCGATCTCGGTCAGCAGCTTGTCGAGCAGCTTGCCCGCCTGGCCGACGAACGGCACGCCGAGCCGGTCCTCGTTGGCCCCTGGCGCCTCGCCGATGAACATCAGGTCCGCGTTGGCGTTACCCGAGCCGAACACCACCGTCGTGCGGGTCTGGTGCAGCGGGCAGGCGACGCACTCGCGAGCCTGCTCATAGACCGACTTCAGCTGCTCCCGGCGCTCTGTGGCGCTTGTCACGGAACCGAATGCTAGAGGCGGGCAAGGACGGGGTATCCTTCTGTGCGGAGGCCGTGACCGCCCGTCGGGACGGACCTCCGCAAATAGCAGGAACTACTTTTACCCCCACCGACCGGTATCTCTGATGCGGGAACTGGAACGGCAATCACAGCCCTCCTCTGCGCACGCGCTCGTCTGCCCCGAGCGAGTGGCGGTCGTCGGCTCGGGACGGGTCGGGACCGCGCTGGCGGCGGCGCTAACCGCGGCCGGAGTGGTCGTCGACGGCCCGCTGCGCCGAGGCACCAACTCCCGGGGAGTCGATGCGGTGCTGCTATGCGTCCCTGACGCCGAGATCGCTAACGCCGCCGCCCTGGTGGCACCCGGCCCGCCGGTCGGGCACTGCTCGGGGGCGAGCGGCCTGCAGTTGCTCGCGCCGCACCCGGCGTTCTCGATGCACCCGCTGATGACGTTTGCCACGGGCGGGCGGCCGCCACGGCTGGCGGGCGCAGCTGCCGCCGTCGACGGCAGCGACCCGGAGACCCTCGCCGTCGCCCGCGCCCTGGCCGCGACCCTCGGCCTGCAGCCGATCGAGCTCGCTCCCGATGACCGCGGCGCCTATCACGCGGCGGCGTCGATCGCCTCCAATTTTCTCGTCACGCTGGAGGGGGCCGCCGAGCGCGTCGCCGCCACAGCCGGCCTGGAGCGTCAGCTGCTGCTTCCGCTGGTGCGCGCCACGGTCGAGAACTGGGCGCGGCTGGGACCCGAACGCGCGCTCACCGGACCGGTGGCGCGCGGCGACGAGCTCACGATCGCCCGCCAGCGAGCCACGATCGCGCAGCGCACGCCAGAGCTGATCGAGCTGTTCGACACGCTGGTCGCAGCCACGCGCACGCTCGCGCAGGCCGGCTCCTCCGCCGGGGTCGCCGGCCGATGAGGACCGTGCGCAGCGTCGCCGAGCTACGCCGCGAGCTGAAGCCCGCGCGGCGGTCCGGAAGCTCGATCGGCCTGGTCCCGACGATGGGCGCGCTGCACGACGGGCACGTGTCGCTGCTGCGCCGGGCGGTAAGCATGTGCGACGTGGTGGTGATGTCGCTGTTCGTCAACCCGGCGCAATTCAGCGAGGCCGCCGATCTGGACGGATATCCGCGCGACGAGGCCCGCGACGCCGCGCTGGCGGCGGAGCTGGGCGTCGACTACCTGTTCGCTCCGGCCGTGACCGAGGTCTACCCGCAGGGCTTCAGCACCTCGGTGTCGGTCGCCGGCGTGAGCGCAGGACTGGAGGGCGAGCACCGTGGCCAAGCTCATTTTCAAGGCGTCGCCACGGTGGTGACCAAGCTGCTGAACATGGCATCCCCGGACGTCGCCTACTTCGGGCGCAAGGACGCGCAGCAGGCGGTCGTGATCCGCCGGATGGTGCGCGACCTCGACCTGCCGGTTGAAATCGAGGTCTGTCCCACCGTCAGGGCCAGCGACGGCCTCGCTCTGTCGAGCCGCAACGCACTGCTCTCGGTCGCCGAGCGCCGGCGCGCCACCGCCCTGCATCGCGCGCTGCAGTGCGTACGCGCCGCGGTGCTCGCCGGCGAGACCGACCCCGACCGCGCCACCCGCACCGGCCGGTCAGAGCTGGACCACGCCGGCCTGGACCTCGACTACCTCAGCCTCGTCGATCCCGAGACGATGGCGCCGCTGCTCGCCGTGCGCGGCGACGCCCTCGCCGTCGTGGGCGCGCGCGTAGGCGCTGTGCGCCTGATCGACAACATCGTGATTGAGCACGACGTCGTTGACGTCACCCAGGACGACCAGATCCGCACCATCGACCACGCGGTGGCGACCCCGTTCGGGGCGCCAACCACGTAGAGGAGGCAACGGCAATGTCCGCCACCCCACACACGCCGGTACCGCGCGACCTCGAGGGCCCGCTGCCGATGACGCTGCCGCGGCTGGCCGAGAAGCGACGCCTCGGCGAGCCGATCGTGATGGTCACCGCCTATGACTACCCGTCGGCTCAGGTCTCCCAGGAGGCCGGCGTCGACATCGTGCTGGTCGGCGATTCGGGCGCGATGACCGTGCTCGGCTACTCATCGACGGTGCCCGTCTCGACCGACGAGATGCTGATGCTGGCCTCGGCGGTGCGCCGCGGGCTGCGCACGCCGCTGCTGGTCGGCGACCTGCCGTTCGGCTCCTATGAGGGCTCAGACGTGCAGGCCGTCGCCACCGCTCAGCGGTTCGTCAAGGAGGCCGGCTGCGACGCGGTCAAGCTCGAACGTGGCGGCACCAGCGTGCAGCGCGCGCGGGCGATCGTCGAGTCCGGGATCCCGGTCATGGGCCATGTCGGGCTGACGCCGCAGACGGCCACCGCGCTGGGCGGCTACCGCGCCCAGGGCCGCACCGCCGGGCGGGCGCTGTCGGTGGCTCGCGACGCGATCGCGTTGCAGCAGGCGGGCTGCTTCGCCGTCGTGTTCGAGGCGATCCCGGCCGCGGTGTCCGAGGCGCTGATGGGACGGATGGAGATCCCCGTGATCGGAATCGGCGCGGGGCCCGCGACCGACGGGCAGGTGCTCGTGTTCCACGACCTGCTCGGCATTTACGACGGTCACGTGGCCCGCTTTGCCAAGCGCTTCGCCGACGTCCGGGCTCACATGGTCGCCGGGGTCGCCCAGTACACCGCCGAGGTCCGCAGCGGCAGCTTCCCGGCGCCCGAGCACTGGTACTCGATTGACGACGACGAGCTGGCCAGCTTCCGCGCCGGCCTGGACTGACTCAGGCCAGACCGAGCGGCGCCGGGCGGTTGGCGCCCGGCGCCGTTCGCGCGCGACACGTGGGTACCATGCGCCGGGCATGCCCCGCTTCACGCAAGTGTTCGCCGCCCGCGACCGCGTGTACTTCGAGCTGTTCGAGGAGGCGGGGCAAAACATGGTGCGTGCCGCCTCTCTGCTCTACGAGCTGCTGCGCACCTACCCGGACAACAAGCAGCTGGCGACCGAGATCCTCGACCTCGAGCACGAGGGCGACCGGATCACGCACGACATCATCAACCGGCTCAACCACACGTTCGTCACCCCGATCGACCGGGAGGACGTTCTTGCTCTGGCCTCGGCGCTCGACGACGTCGTCGACTACACCGAGGAGGTCGCCGACTACCTCGAGCTGTACAAGATCGAGGCTCCGATGGAGCAGTCGATCCAGCTGGCCAGAGTGCTCAAGGACGCCTCCGCCCAGCTCGCGGAGGCGATCGGGTTGCTGCACGGCTTCCACGACATCTCCCGGCACACGGTCGAGGTCCACCGGCTCGAGAACGAGGGGGACCGGATCATCCGCGAGGCAGTCGCGTCGCTATTCGACGGCGGGATCGACCCGATGGTGGTGATCCGCTGGAAGGATCTGTTCGAGCGGCTGGAGGCCGCGATCGACGCCACCGAGAAGGCCGCCAACATCATCGAGGGCATCGTCATCAAGAACTCCTGAGTGGAACGTCGCGACGGCGCGGTGGCTAGCATGTAACACACCAAAAACCGGAGTACAGAAATTCCTGGCGAGACAGGGAATGTGGCGGCGCGACCTCGTCGGGCATCCCCAGCGCCGCGCTGGTGTCCCAGAACGGCGACCAGACCGCCACGCCGTCCTCGACCTTCACGGTCTCTAACTGCACCCCGCCGGCCGGGGGGAGCGGCAACGGCCCCGGCGGCGTTGGTGGCGGAGGCGGCAGCTGAGCGCACTGACGATCGCGCTGCCCGGCGGCCTGAAGTTCGTCCGCCATCGGGTGCACCAGCGCATCGTGATCACGGGGTCGCGGTCAGCGCGGGCAAGATAAAGTCGCTCGCGCTGTCCCACGGACGGCTCACGATCACGCTGCGCACGCCGACCCGGAAGCTAACGGTGACGCTCGGCCCCAAGGTGCTGAAGGAGACCCGCGGCCTGCGCTCCCGAGCTCAGCAGGTAGTCGACGGCCCCCGACGCCCCGCACGATCACCGATAGCTGACGGACCTGATCACCCGCGCGGGGGCACCAGCGGCGATTGAGAGCGGCGGGACGTCGCCGGTCACGACCGAGTTGGCGCCGATCACGGAGCGCTCGCCGATCGTCACGCCGCTGGTCACGACCACATGCGCTCCACACCACACGTTGTCGCCGATCCGGGTCGGCCCCTTGCTGACGAACCCCTGCCAGGTGATCGGCCGCCCTGGATCGTCGACGCGATGATCGGCGTCGGTGATGAAGCAGCCGTTGGCGAACATGCAGTGATCGCCGACCTCGACCAACTCCAGGGCGGCGATCGTGACCCCGAGGTTCAGGAACGTGCCGCTGCCGATCCGGACCCGTGCCGGCGCCGGCATCGTGATCCACACGTCGGGCTCAAACAACGTGTCAGCCCCGATCTCCAGGCGTCCGTCGAGCATCGCCTCCAACAGATTTCCGTGGACCGGCCAGCGCGCGAACGCGCGCCGGCGCATCAGCTCCCAGTGGATCCGAGCGCGGACCCAGGGCAGCGAATTGCGCTCATACCAGCGCCACTTCTGCGCCCACAGTTTCAGCTCGGCCCGCGACAGAATCGGTTCGCCCACGCGGGGATTCTGGCAGGACTTCGCGACACGCGACCGCCGCTGCGCTTTGCAGGCCGCCTTGATTCGTCGCTGCGCGGCGTGCGCTGCGCAGCCCGGCCCGAGCGCGGTGACCGGCCGGGCGCCTGCTCTACCGAGAGCCGGCGGGCGCCCGGCGCCGAGCCGGGGGCTTCGCAGCCGAGCCGTTCGCCTTCGCCGACCCGTTGGCGTCAGCCGACCCATCGGCGTCAGCCGACCCATTGGCGTCAGCCGACCCATTGGCCTTCGCCCCCTTCACCTTCGACGGACGCGTGCGCTTGGCGGTGACCGGAAGGACGTCGGCGAGAAACTGTCCAGTGTGAGAGGCGGCGACGGCGGAGACCTGCTCGGGGGTGCCGGTGGCGATCACCTGTCCACCCTCGTCACCCCCCTCGGGCCCGAGGTCGATCAGCCGGTCTGAGACCTTGATCACGTCGAGGTTGTGTTCGATGACCACGATCGAGTTGCCGGCGGCGACGAGACGCTCGAGCACCTGCATCAGTCGCTGGATGTCGGCGAAGTGCAACCCCGTGGTCGGCTCGTCGAGGATGTACATGGTCCGGCCGGTCGCCACCTTGCTGAGCTCGGCAGCCAACTTGACTCGCTGAGCCTCACCGCCGGAGAGCGTCGTCGCCGGCTGACCGAGCCGCATGTAGCCGAGCCCCACCTCCACCAGCGCGTCGACCCGGCGGCGGATCTTGGGAATGTGGGCGAAGAACTCCTGCGCTTCGGCAATCGGCATCTCCAGCACGTCGGCGATCGTCTTGCCCTTGAAGCGCACCTCGAGCGTCTCGCGGTTGTAGCGCTTGCCGTCACACTGCTCGCACGGCACGTAGACGTCGGGCAGGAAGTGCATCTCGATCTTGATCTGGCCATCGCCCCGGCAGACCTCGCAGCGCCCGCCCTTGACGTTGAATGAGAACCGGCCCGGCTTGTAGCCGCGGGCCCGCGCCTCCTGGGTCTTGGAGAACAGCTCGCGGATCTGATCAAACAGCCCGATGTAGGTCGCCGGGTTAGACCGAGGCGTACGCCCGATCGGCGACTGGTCAACCGAGATGATCTTGTCCAATTGCTCGAGACCGGTGATCCGCTTGTGCGCGCCGGCGCGCTGGCGGCTGCGGTGCAGGTGATTGGAGACCGCCTTGAGCAGTACCTCGTTGACGAGCGTCGATTTGCCTGAACCCGAGACCCCGGTCACGCTGCACATGACCCCGAGCGGCACCTTGACATCGATCCCGCGCAGGTTGTTCTCGGCCGCGCCCTCGATCGCGATGTAGCCCGCCGGCTTCCGCCGGCGTTTGGGAATCTCGATCGTGCGCGTGCCCACGAGGAACTGACCAGTCAGCGAGTCAGTGACCTGCTCGATTTCCGCAGCGGTTCCCTCGGCGACCACGTGGCCACCGTGCTCGCCAGCACCCGGTCCCATGTCGACGATGTGGTCGGCGGCGCGCATCGTGCCCTCGTCGTGCTCCACCACCAGAACCGTGTTGCCGAGGTTGCGCAGCCGCTCCAGCGTGCCGATCAGCTTCTCGTTGTCTCGCTGGTGCAACCCGATCGAGGGCTCGTCGAGGATGTAGAGCACGCCCACGAGCGACGAGCCGATCTGGGTCGCCAGGCGGATTCGCTGGGCCTCGCCTCCTGACAGGGTCGCCGACGCCCGGTCCATCGACAGGTAGCCGATCCCGACATTCTCCAGGAACTGAAGGCGTTCCTCGATCTCACGCAGCACCAGCCGCGCGATCCGCCGGTCGTGTTCGGAGAACTGGCGCGCCCGGATCCATTCCAGCGCGCGTCGCGCCGACAGCGAGGTGAACTCGTGGATCGCGGTCCCGTCGACCAGCACCGCTCGCGACTCGGGGCGCAGCCGGGCGCCCTTGCAGTCCGGACACGGCCGCAGCGTCATGTACTCCTCGATCTTCTCGCGCGAGAAGTCCGAGTCGGTCTCCCGATAGCGACGCTCGAGGTTGGGCACGATGCCCTCGAAGCGAGTGGCATAGGAGCGCCGACGTCCGAAGCGGTTGCGATACGACACCTGGACGCGCTCGCCGTTGGTCCCGTAGAGGAAGAACTCCTGCGACTCCGTGCCGAGGTCCTGCCAGGGCGTATCGAGGTCGACGTCATAGCGCTCGGCGATCGCCTGGGTCAGCTGGTCGTAGTAGTTGGAGGCGCTCACCGCCCACGGGGCGATCGCGCCCTCGCCGATCGACAACGTCGGATCGGGGACCACCAGCTCGGGCTCGATCTCCATTTGCGAACCGAGCCCGGTGCAACCCGGGCAGGCGCCGTGCGGCGCGTTGAAGGAGAAGATCCGGGGCTCGAGCTCGACGAGGCTCGGCCCGTGTACGGGACAGGCGAACTTCTCCGAGAACGTGAGCGTCTTGGACTCGTCGACGAGCTCGATCTCGACCAGACCGTTGGCGAGCGTCACCGCCGTCTCAATCGAGTCGGCCAGCCGTTTGCGCAGGTCGGGTCGCATCACCAGGCGGTCGACGACCACGGCGATGTCGTGCTTGTACTTCTTGTCGAGCACGATCTCCTCGTCCAGTCGCCGCAGTTCGCCGTTGACCTTCACCCGCCCGAACCCCTCGGCGCGCAGCTCCTCGAACCGCTTGCCGAATTCTCCCTTGCGCCCGCGCACGATCGGCGCCAGCACCATGAATCGCGTCGACTCGGGCAGATCGATCACCTGGTCGATGATCTGCTCCGCCGACTGGCCGGTGATCGGCCGCCCGCAGACGTGGCAGTGCGGGTGCCCGATCCGCGCCCACAGCAGCCGCAGGTAGTCATAGATCTCGGTGACCGTGCCGACGGTCGAGCGCGGATTGCGCGAGGTCGTCTTCTGATCGATCGAGATCGCCGGCGACAGGCCTTCGATCGAGTCGACGTCGGGCTTGTCCATCTGCCCCAGGAACTGACGGGCGTAGGAGGACAGCGATTCCACGTACCGGCGCTGGCCCTCGGCGTAGATCGTGTCGAACGCCAGCGACGACTTGCCCGACCCCGAAAGGCCGGTGATCACGGTCAGCGAATCCCTCGGGATCGCCACGTCAATGTCTTTGAGATTGTGCTCCCGGGCGCCCGAGACGACGATCTGACTCACTCATCTCGAGTCTAGAACAGCGAACAGACGTTCCGGTCCATCCGGCGGCCCACTGCCGTAGAGTTTCACGCTGTGAGCGAGGAACCGATCCCGTCGCACCGTTTGTCGTCCGCGGTCCGGGCGTCTGACCAGGACCGGGAGCGCCTGGTCGACGAGCTCAACGAGCACACCGTCGCCGGGCGACTGAGTACCGATGAACTGGAGGAGCGCCTGCAGTCAGTCTATGCGGCCAGAACCACCGCAGAGCTCGAGACTCTGCGGCGCGACCTTCCCCGCACCGATCGCCAGCTCGCGATCGACCACGCCGCGCGGCGCTCCCACCTCCTGCGACGGACGATCCAGGAGACCGGCGGCTCGCTGTCGCTGTTCGTGGTCTGCACCGCGATCTGGCTGTTCTCGGGTCACGACGGCCACCACGGTCAGTTCTGGCCCGTCTGGTTGCTGATCATCGTCGTCATGAGCCTGGCTCGCAACGGCTGGGCGCTGTTCGGTCCCGCGCCCGATCTGGATGCCGCGGAAGCGCGCCTGGACGCGCGCCGGGACAAGCAGCTCGAACACCGTGATCGCCGCAGGGGGAGCTGAGGGGGGGCGCGCTGGCCGTCCAAAACGGCGTAGGACTCCTCGGGCAGGCCGTT
>JBPCPC010000328.1:0-11150 GCA_050999585.1 Solirubrobacteraceae bacterium
CGCAGCTTCGGCTTCCATTCCGCCAGCCCGCTGATCGCCCTCGTCTACCTCTGCTGCGCCCGAATCGTCATCCCCCTCCCAAGATGACTTTCACCCCCAAACTGACCGGAGCACCGCTTTACCGGATCGCGGTCAACGAAGCCAATCGTGCGCTCGAGAAGCGCTCGCGGCGAGGCCGTAGCGTGGCTGTCGAGAACGAGGCGGTGGTTCTGCCTGCGCCCGCCCATCAGGAGCCCGCGCGCCAAGCCGAGCAACATGAGCTCGGTGCCGCACTGGACCGGGCGATCGGCGACCTCACTGCGCCCTATCGCACGGCGCTCGTGCTCCGCGATCTCGAGGGCCTCTCAACCCACGAGGCCGCCGAGGTCGTCGGCATCGGAGAGGCCGCCTTCAAGAGCCGCCTGCACCAGGCCCGCCTGACCGTCCGCGCGGCGCTCGGGGATGAAACGCTCGTGGCCGGTAACTCTTGAAATCGATAGCGGGCAACGCGGCGCACGCGCTGCGTTCGCGGTCTTCGTCAGGTGAGCTTGAGTACCGTGCGAACCCGATGCCCCCTCCCGGGACCCGGGGTGCAAGCGCGATACCCCGTCGGCCGTCTGCGGGAGAGCAACCGAATGGCCCGATTGGCGGTCAGAGTCGACAATGCTCGGCCCGAACCAGCCCACCGACGCCCGACCTCCCGTGCCCGACACGGGCGCTCTCGGGGCGGCCCGGTGGCTGGTGGCGATCCGCCGGACGGCGGCGATCATATTCGTGGTGTTCGGCATCGGAAAGTTCGTCAACCACGCTTCCGAACTTGCCTCGTTTCGTCTTTACGGGCTTCCAATCCCGGGGGTACTCACCTACGCGATCGGCGGCCTGGAGATCGTCGGCGGCCTGCTGCTCGTCGGCGGCGTGCTGGTCCGGGGGGCGGCGGTGGCGCTTGGGGTCGACATGGTTGGAGCGATCGTCTTTTCGGGCATCGGTAAGGGCGAGGTCATCAGCCTGACCCTCGCCCCGGCGCTGCTGGCGGCGATGATCTTGGTATCGCGCACGCCGTCGCGACCACGGCGCTGCGCGGACGACTCACCAGGCGGCTGCCCGCTCAGCCTGGTCAGGCCGTGATTTGAGTGACCGTGTGGCTCGGTGCGGCGTGTGTTTTGTTCAGCGTCGCTGACCTCCTGCTGTTGGGTGTCGGGATCGCCCGTCGAAGTGTGCTGCCGGCTCTATGCGGCGTCGGCGCGCTGGCTCTCGTGGTTCTGGCGCTCGCCCGTGGCCTCACCGGGGCGCCGGGCGAGGCGACGCTGGTTATCAGTGTCGTCACGAGTGTGATCGGGACGATTTTGCTGTGGCTCGGCGACGCGGTCTGGCGCTTGCTCGACGACGCGCCCGAGCCCAACGCAGCCGTCTGACATGACCGTCCAGAGGGTTGACTCTCGCAAACCGATGCCTCGCGACGAGCGCGGCTGGCACGTCGCTCCGGCCCCCCGATGGGCGCGGGCTGCCGGACCCACCGGTCGCGCGTCCGCCCCACCGCTCACCGCGTTTTCTGTGGTTCGTCCTGCTCCTGGTCGCGGTCAACTGGGGTTCCGTCCTCCTGTTCCAGCCCGCCGGGCACTCTCGCGTGACGGTGCCGTTCAGCCCCTACTTCATCTCCCACGTACAGGCCGGGCAGGTTGCGTCGATCAGCTCCACGGGTGACACGATCCAGGGCACGTTCAAGGCGAGCGTCCGCTACCCGGCTAACGACAAGCGGGCGATGCCGACCACGCTGTTTCAGACCGAGGTTCCGACCTTCTGGAACAACGACCAGCTCAGCGCGCTGCTCCAGTCCCGGGGCGTGCAGATCAAGGCCTCATCTACGGCGCAGAGCACCTCGCTGCTCGCCTCGCTGCTGCTCGGGTTCGGACCAACGCTGCTGATCGTCGGGCTGTTCGTCGTTTTCGCCCGGCGGGCCGCGAAGGGCGGTGGAATGGGGGCCCTGGGCAATTTCAGGCGTTCGCAGGCGCGGCGGATCGACCCCGCGACGATCCGGGTGATGTTCGATGATGTCGCCGGGATCGACGAGGCCAAGTCCGAGCTGACTGAGATCGTCGACTTCCTGCGCGACCCCGAGCGCTACGGCCGCCTCGGCGGCCGGATGCCCCACGGCGTTCTGCTCTCCGGCGCCCCCGGCACCGGCAAGACCTTGCTGGCGCGTGCGGTCGCTGGCGAGGCGCATGCCGCGTTCTTCTCGATCTCGGCGTCAGAGTTCATCGAGGCGATCGTCGGCGTCGGCGCCTCGCGGGTCCGGGACCTGTTCGCCAAGGCCAAGCAGACGGCTCCGTCGATCATCTTCATCGACGAGCTTGATGCGGTCGGCCGCTCACGACAGGGCTCGGTCAACTTGGGCGGCAACGACGAGCGCGAGCAGACGCTCAACCAGATCCTGACCGAGATGGACGGCTTTGAGTCCATCGAGGCGGTCGTCGTGCTCGGCGCGACCAATCGCCCCGAGGTTCTAGATGCCGCGCTGCTGCGCCCGGGCCGCTTTGATCGCCGGGTGGCCGTCGCGCCCCCAGACCGGGCCGGCCGCCGCCAGATCCTCGCCGTGCACACGCGTCACACCCCGCTGGCCGATAGCGTCGACCTCGACGCCCTGGCTGCCAGTACACCCGGGATGGTCGGCGCCGACTTGGCCAACCTCGCCAACGAGGCCGCGCTGCTCGCCGCCCGGCGGGGGCACGACCGCGTTGAACCGCTGGACCTCACCGACTCGCTTGAGAAGATCCTCCTCGGCGCGCGGCGCGGAATCGTGCTCTCGATCACCGATCGCGAGCGCACCGCCTACCACGAGTCAGGTCACGCGCTGGCCGGAATGCTCACTCCCGGCGCCGACCCAGTCCGTAAGGTCTCCATCATCCCCCGCGGGATCGCGCTCGGGGTCACGCTCTCAGCGCCCGACGACGACCAGGTCTCCTACACGCTCGAGGATCTGGTCGCCAAGATCAAAGTCGCGCTCGGAGGACGAGCCGCCGAGGAAATCGTGTACCGGACGATCACCGCCGGGGCGGAGTCAGACATCGAGCAGGCCACCGCGATCGCGCGTCAGATGGTCGGCCGCTGGGGGATGAGCGAAGCCGTCGGCCTGGTCACCGTCCTGCCCAGCGATGGACAGTCCCGGTCCGGCGGCGCGATCGACACTTCAGAGGCCACCCAGCAGCTAATCGATCAGGAGATCCGTCGGCTGACCGAGAGCGCCCACCGAGAAATTCGCGACCTGCTCACCGTCCACCGCGGTCAACTCGACGGCCTAGCCAAGGCGCTGCTCAAGGTCGAGACGCTCGACGAGCTAGACGCCTACACCGCCGCGGGAGTACCGAACCGACCGTCCAAGGTGATGCCTGCGTTGGCGCGCACGGCCGCGGGCCCTCGGGCGAGCGGCCCGTGGTCTGACCCACCGACCCACCCTCGATCACCAAACCAAAGGACCCCTGATGACCACCAACATCACGCCTGCCCACTCCGTCCTACCGGGCGGCGCATCCCCAGCGCTCGAACTGCCGGTCGTCAGCGGCGAGCCATTCCGTCTGGCCGATCGCGCCCCTGGTCGGTTCACGATGATGGTCTTCAACCGCGGCCTGCATTGCCCGGTGTGCCGGGCACAGCTCTCAGAGCTCGACCGTCGCTTTGACGAGCTCGCCCAGAAGGGCATCGAAGTCGTCTCGGTCAGCGGTGAGACGCATGAGCGCGCGACTCAGATGCACGACGAGTGGCGGATCGACAAGGTTCCGTTGGCCTATGGCCTGAGCGAGGCGCAGATGCGCGAATGGGGTCTGTTCGTCTCATACGGCATCAACGACGACGAGCCCGCCGTCTTCAACGAGCCCGCCCTGTTCCTAGTCTCACCCGATGGAAGCGTCTACTACGAGTCGATCCTGTCCATGCCCGTCGGCCGCCCCCGCCTCGACGACCTTCTCGCCGGCATCGACTACTGGACAGCCAACGACTATCCGGCCCGCGGCGGCGCCTAGCAAGGCTCCCTGGAGGCCCGATCGAGAACCAAGGGCCGCCCTCGATGGCGGGCCAGCGACGAAAGGCGACCACTCATGACTGACTATCCGCCGGGGACGTCCCTGTCGACCATGCCGAGCCCGTCCCTCGACGCCTGCGAGCGGTGCCGGGCGGTCAGGTCGTGCTCGACACGACGCGCGTGCTGTACCTCTGGGAATCGCCGCTCTACCCCCAGTTTCAGATCCCGTCGATGATGTTGACGCTGCCGCGCTGATCGACGCGGAGCACACCCATCGCGACAGTCGCGAGGACGTCACCCGTGTCGGGTTGCGCCGGCGGCGTCGACCGTCGCGGTCTGCGCCGCCGCTACCCGGAATCCACCGTCGAGGGGCTGGTCGGAACGATCCGCTGGGACAGGGCCGCGAGCAGTCGTTGATCGAAAGGAGAGCGGTGCCCGGATTTACCGGGCATGTGCCGGTTTGGTGACGAATCCGGATCCGAACGCCGGAGCGCTGTCAGAATCGGAGGAGGTGACCGTCTCGACCGGATACGAACATGCCGCCGGCCCCGTGGCCGCCCGGTTCGCGCAGCGCATGCAGGCGCGCGAGGAGCTCGACCTGTCGCCGCTGGCGACGCGCTCCTACCCGCCCGCGCGCGCGGTCGCCGAAGCCGACTGCGGTCTGCGCACGCCGTTTCAGCGCGATCGCGACCGGATCGTGCACTGCAAGGCGTTCCGTCGCCTCAAGCACAAGACCCAGGTGTTCGTCGCGCCCAGCGGCGATCACTACCGCACGCGCCTGACCCACACGCTCGAGGTGACCCAGGTTTCGCGCACCGTGGCCCGGGCGCTGGCGCTCAACGAGGACCTGACCGAGGCGATCGGGCTCGGGCACGACCTTGGCCACGCGCCCTTCGGCCATGTCGGCGAGGACGCCCTGGACAGCTGCCTGCGCGAGCGCTTCTGCGGTGGCTTTCGCCACTCTGAGCAGTCGCTGCGCGTGGTCGACGAGCTCGAGCGAGGCGGCCGGGGCCTGAACCTCACCGATCCGGTGCGTGACGGGATCGTCAGTCATTCCGGGCGCTCCAAGCAGCCGGCGACGCTCGAGGGCAGGATCGTCCGCCTGGTCGACCGCGTCGCCTACATCAACCACGACATCGATGACGCCGTCCGGGCCGGCGTGCTGGCCGCGGGCGATCTCCCGACGGGGCCGCTCGAGGTCCTCGGCGAGACCGGTCAGCGGCGGATCGACACGCTCGTTCATGATCTCGTCGAGCAGTCGGCCGTGGCCGGGGACATCGTCCAGGGCGAGGCGGTCGGCGGGGCGATGTCGCAGCTGCGCGAGTTCATGTTCGACCGCGTCTACCTCGGGCCGGTGGCCACCCGCGAGCACGCCAAGATCGCGCTCGTGATCGGATCGCTGTTTCAGCACTACTGCGCGCATCCCGAGGAGATCCCGGACTCGATCCCCGCCGGCGAGCTCGCCGCCCGCGTCACCGACCACCTGGCCGGGATGACCGACCGCTACTGCATCCGGGCGTTCCAGGCGCTGTGCGTCCCGGTCGCGTTTGAGCCGTGAGCCGTTACACCGCCGATTCGCGTGACCGGGTGGTCGACGCCGTCGACATGATCTCGCTGGTCTCGGCCCGCACCGAGCTGCGCCGGGTGGGCGTCAACAGCTACTTCGGGCTGTGCCCGTTTCACGACGAGCGGACCGGCTCGTTCCATGTCCGCCCGGATGACAAGCACTATCACTGCTTCGGCTGTCAGTCCTCCGGGGACCCGTTCACGTTCGTGATGGAGACCGAGGGCCTGGACTTCAAGGCGGCGATGGAGTCGCTGGCCGAGCGCTTCGGCGTGCAAATGGAGACCGAGGACGAGGATCCGCAGGCGGCCGCGCGCCGCCAGCGGCGAGAGCGGCTGCACTCGCTGATGAGCCGCACCGCCGCGTACTACTCGCGCTATCTCTGGGAGGCCCGCGAGGCCGGTGACGCTCGCGAGTACCTGCTCGGGCGAGGGCTGACCGAGGAGATTTTGCGCGAGTTCCGCGTCGGCTACGCCCCGAGCGCCTGGGACCGGATCCTGCTCGGATCGCGCAAGGCGGGGTTCACCGAGGAGGAGCTGCTGGCGGCGGGGCTGGTGCAGCGCTCCCAAACAAGGCCGGGGAGCATCCATGACCACTTCCGCGCGCGGATCATGTTCCCCGCCGCCGACGCCCGCGGGCGGGTGCGCGGCTTCGGCGCGCGGCGTCTGACCGAGGACCTCAACGGGGCGAAGTACGTCAACACCTCCGACGGCGAGCTGTACCACAAGCGCGAGGTCCTGTTCGGGATCGACCTCGCCCGCGCGCACGCGGCCAAGGCCGGGCGGATGCTGCTAGTCGAGGGCTACACCGACGTGCTGGCGCTGCACCAGGCGGGCATCCGCAACACGGTCGGGATCATGGGCACCTCGCTGACCGAGGAGCAAATCGCCGAGCTCGAGCGAGTGGTGCGGGTGCTGGAGCTCTGCCTGGACTCCGACCGCGCCGGCCAGGACGCGATGCTGCGGGCCGCGCGCCTGGCCGCCGGGCGCAAGCTCGAGCTGCGCGTCGTGGGCCTGCCCGAGGGAGCCGATCCCGCTGACCTCGTCCTCTCCGAAGGCGCCGAGGGTCTGCGTGCACGGGTCCGGGCGTCGCAGCCGTTCGTGGTCTTCAACGTCGACCGGATCCTCGCGCAGGCCGACACCAGCAGCGCCGAGGGGCGCGATGCGGCACTCGGGCAGCTGCGGCCGGTCTTCGGCGGCCTCGGTCTCGGTGTGCTGCGCGACGAGCTGATGCGCCGCATCTCGGGCCGTCTCGGCCTCAGCGAGGGGCAGGTCTCGACGCTGCTGGCCGCCAGCGCGACATCCGCCGGCGCGGGCTCGGGCGGGGCTGGGCGTAACGGCTCGCATTCGTCGCCGCCACCGGAGGTGGTCACCGCGATCAGTCAGGGGGTGCGCTCTGAGCGGCTGTTCCTGGCCCTGTGCCTCGCCTTGCCAGAACCGGGCGAGGCGGCGCTGACGCAGAGCGATCCCGAGATTCTGCTGACCAGCGAGGCGCTGCGCCGCGCGGCGCGGCAGCTGCGCACGCGGACGCGCACGCCGCTGGCCGAGCTGCCCACCGAAGATGAGGCGCTGGCGCGGACGATCGCCGAGCTGGTGGCGCTGGCCGGGCGGATTCCCGATCCGAGCCCCGACCGGCTCGAGCACGCGCGGCTGGTGCTCGAGCTCGAGCGGATCGAGCGCGCTGTCATCCGCGCCCGTGCCGACGGCGCCGGCAGCCCCGAGTTGGCGCGCGAGCGCGAGACGCTGCGTGACGCTTACCGGGCCGTGGTAGCGCGGATGGAGGGAACGCTCTGAGGTCGGGCCGGGCCGCGCTCAGTCGCGGTCTGCGATCAGCGCGTAGGGGCGCGGCTGCTCTGGGTCGCGGTTCACCGCCAGCTCGATGATCTCCACTGCGACAAAGCCGGCGTCGGTCACCGCCCGGCGCAGCGGCGCGTGCTCGCGCAGCCCCGGCGCAGGCGGCAGCGCCTGCGCGGCGCGGGTGTGGTGCTGCTCAAAGAACGAGGCTCGCGACTCCTCAGCCGCCAACCGCGAGGCGATCGCTTGCGCCCAGACCGCTGCTCCCACGATCCGTCCGCGGGGACGTTGGCCGGTTCGTCCTCATTGGCGTCCGAAACGGTGTTCCAGAACGCGTTGATCCGCGCCTCGGCGAGCTCGAGCTGATCGCTTCCGGCGCCGCCGCCGGTGCCATCAGGAGCCGGACTCGGCACGCAGCGCCTCGCGCAGCCGGACGCGGCTGCCGGTGCGCAGGATCGAGCGCTCATAGACGGTGGCGGCCAGACGGGCGGTGGCCACCGTCGTGGCTATGCAGACGACGGCCGCGATCGCCACCTGACCCAGCCCCACGCTGCCGATCGCGTAAAGCGTCGTGGAGGCGATCGGGGCGGTCGGCGGGATGTAGGACAGCACGTGGAACAGCGGGTTGGCCGAACCCCCGAAGATCACCCCGAACGACAGCGCATAGGAGAACAGCAGCGGCAGCGCCACCGGGAAGGTCACGTTCGAGGCGTCGGACTCGCGCGTGATCAGCGAGCCGGCCGCGGCGAACGCGGTGCAATACAGCGCGTAGCCGAGCACCATCCACAGCGCGCCGACCAGCACCACGCCCACGGCGGCGCCGTTGAGCAGGTTCGAGCCGGTGGCCTCGGCGACGACCACGAACGTCACCACCAGCGCGGCGACCTGGCCCAGCGCGGTGATCCCCATGCCGATCACCTTGCCCGTGAGCAGCTGCGCCGGGCGCACGCTGGCCAGCAGCACCTCGACCACTCGGCTGGACTTCTCCTCCACCACGCCGCTGGTGATGCGCTGGCCGTAGACGAAGATCAACAGGTAGATCAGCACCACCACGGCCAGCCCGGTCAGCCTGGTCGACAGCGAGGTGGGGGCCGCCTTCAGGCCGTGCACGGGCAGCGCCCGCGGGCCGGCGGCGGCCTGCGGGGACGGGTTGCGCGCCAGTTGGGCGATCGCTCCGGCGAGGCGCGCCTTGGTGTCGCTGGCCCCCGCGGCGGGCTCCTGCTCGATCAGCACCTCGCTGCCAGCCACATACAGCGCGTCCAGCGTGCCCTTGCGCAGCTGGGCGCGGCCGCTCGCCAAGCTCGGGACCGCCACGGGCGCGACCTTCTCGTCGAGCACGGCACCCGCCTGGCGAACCGTCGCCTCCAGCGCCGCCGTGTCGCCGGCCTGCCCGCTGCTTGTGCCGACCACGCCGACCTGGGCGGCGCTGCTCCCGCCCGAGACCAGCGCCGGGATACCGACCGCACAGGCAACGCCGACGATGAGAATGAGCGTGGAGATCCGGAACGAGCGGGCGCTGAGGCGCTCGCGCAGCTCACGGCGGGCAACCAACAGCGTGAGCGTCCACCAGCCGCGGCTCACACGCGTGCCTCCGGCCGGCCGACCGCCTCGCGGAAGACCTCGGACAGTCTGCGGCGCTCAAACGCGAAGTGCTCGACTGACCCGGCCGCCCGGCGCTGTCGAGCACCCCGTCGGCGCGCATTTCGTCGTCGAGGCCGATCGTCACGGTGCCGTGCGCGGTTGACTCGACGTGCGCGCCCGGGGGCAGGGTGTCGGCCCAACGGCCCTCGGGGTCGCCCGCGACGCGCACCGCCAGCCGCGGGCGTCCGCCGCGGGCGAGCTCTTCCACGGTGCCCGAGGCGACCAGGCGCCCATCGTCGACGATCGCCACCGCCTCGCACAGGTGTTCGACGAGATCGAGCTGGTGGCTGGAGAACAGCACCGTCGCTCCGTTGTGGGCGCGCTCGGCCAGCACCGCAGACAAGTCGTCGATGCCGACCGGGTCCAGGCCCGAGAACGGCGCGTCGAGGACCAACAGCTCGGGCTCGGGCGCGAGCGCGGCCGCGAGCTGCACCCGCTGCTGATTACCCAGCGAGAGTTCCTCGACCTTGGATTCGGTCCGCTCGGCGAGGCCGAGCCGCTCGCACTGGGCGCGGGCGGAGCGGTGCGCGTCGCCGGCGTCCATGCCGTGCAGCCGGCCGAGGTACTCCAGCTGATCGAGCACCTGCATGCCGGGATACAGGCCCCGCTCCTCGGGCATGTAGCCGAAACGCCGGCGCGCGTGCGCGTCCACCGTCTGACCCGCGAAGCGGATCGAGCCCGAATCCAGCGCGGTGACTCCAAGCACCGCACGCATCGCCGTTGTCTTGCCTGCCCCGTTGGGGCCGAGGAAGCCGACCACCTTGCGTGCCTGCACGGTGAACGACATTCCATCCAGCGCGACCACGTCACCGAAGCGCCGGTGCAGGTCCTCGAGCTCGAGCATCTGAGCGTTTGGTTACCCACGGCCGGCTTCCCGTAACCGGCGGCGGACCGAGGCGTGAGCGGCATTCTTCCGTCCGACTGACGTGGGAACATACGTTCGACCATGGACAGAGATTCATTGACACTGCTTCTCGCTCGGGGCTTCAGCGTCGAGAAGATCGCCCAGCGGTTCGGCAAGCACCCGTCGACCGTGTCGTACTGGATGGGCAAGTACGGGTTGGACGCACCCAACAGGGATAAACACGCGGCCAAGGGTGGGATCGCGCGAGAGCGGCTGGTGGAGCTCGTCGCGGCCGGGCTGTCGATCGCCCAGATTGCGGGAGCGGTCGGGCTGAGCAAAGCGACCGTTCGTCACTGGCTGCGCAGGTACGGTCTGCGAACGCAGAACGCGAATCGGCGTGAGCGTCGTCCCGCGGCCAAGGCTGCGCGGGAAGCCGGGTTGCTCGCGATCACGATGTCGTGTCCGACCCACGGCCAGACCGAGTTCTCAATCGAGGGCCGGGGTTACTACCGCTGTCGGCGATGCCGGTCTGAGGCGGTCACGAACCGGCGCGGAGTCAAGGCCACCCTGGTCGCGGAGGCGGGAGGGCGGTGCGCAATCTGTGGCTATGACCGCTATGCCGGGGCGCTTGCCTTCCATCACCTTGACCCGCTCGAGAAGCGACTTCACGTGAGCGCGGGCGGGAACGGCTACCGGATCGAGACGATCCGCGCAGGGGCTCGCAAGTGCGTTCTGCTCTGCGCGAACTGTCACGCCGAGGTCGAGAGCGGCGTCTCGGTCGTGCCTGTAAAGTCCGGCTCCGGCAGCACCGCTTTGCACCCTAATCCGGGGTAACTCAATTGGCAGAGTATTCGGCTGTTAACCGAAAAGTTGTGGGTTCGAGTCCCACCCCCGGAGCTACTGATGGTGCGTCTGCTCGGCAGCGCGCGCCGGTGATCGCGTGGCCGCGGTGAAGCTGTATGTCTGCTACGGGACGTGGACGGTGGGCGCATCGCTACACGCCCATCCGTGCGGGGAGGCTCACCGGGCGCTGGTGCAGGCCGGGTATGAGCCTGAGGTGGTGCGCTCCTATGGCCTGGGTCTGCTTCCCGGAGCGATCAACGACCTGACCCGGGGGCGGCGCGAGGTCAAGGAGATGACCGGCAGCTACTGGGTGCCGCTGCTGCTGACCGGCGACGGCATCGCGATCCACGGCGCTGAGAAGATCATCGCCTGGGCGCGAACCCACGCGGCTCACGGCGGCGCCGCGTAGCCAGCTGCGCCACCAGGTCGGCGGCCCGCGCGGCGCCCGGATTGGCGGTCGCCCACGCGCCGAAC
>JBPCPC010000045.1:0-3846 GCA_050999585.1 Solirubrobacteraceae bacterium
GGTGCTGACGAGCACGTTCGTCGCCCGGCGGCCCGCGGGGAGCTCTCGGCCGATCGAGAGCAGCAGCCGGTTGGCTGCCGCGATGCAGGTCAGCTGCGCTCCGAAGGCGCTGATCACGCCGGCGACGTTGACCAGCTTGCCCATCGCCGAGCCCACGTAGCCGGTGGCGAGGTGCACCAGCGGCGCCGGGTCGGCGGCGAGCGCGGCCGGCGTCGCGTACGCGTTGTCGACGATCCAGGTGAAGACGATGTAGACGGCGGCCGAGGCGATCAGCGAGCCGGCGACCGCGGCGGGGATCGTGCGCTGCGAGCGCGCCGATTCCTCCCCGAGCGTCGCCGCGCCCTCGAACCCCGAGAACCCGCCGAACGCGTTGACGACCCCCAGACCGAGCACGGCGAATGCGATCCCGTGCGTCTGAAACGGAGCGCCCGAGAACGCGTGGTGGTGATAGCCGCCGCGGGCCAGCACGACGATCCCGACGACGGCGATCAGGGCCACGGCCACGCCCTCGCAGACGAGGATCACGACCGAGGACAGCCCGAACGACAGATAGGCGAACACGATCGTCAGCGCCCAGCCGACCACCGCCAGCCAGACCCACCCGACATGCACGCCCAGCGAGGCGAGCAGCGCGCCGGCGATGTCAGCCGTCGAGGCGTACACCCCGGCCGCGAAGGACACATACACGAGCAGCAGCAGCCACACCGAGACAAACCCGTAACGGGATCCCAGGATCGAGCCGTTGAACGCATACACCGAGCTCGAGCTGTTGAACGAGCTCGAGAACAGGACGAACGCATAGGCGACGAACGACATCGCCACCAGCGCCAGCAGATAGGCCAGCGCCCCGGAGCCGCCGACGATGCCGGCGAGCACCGCCGGCCCGACGATCACCCCGGCCGTCGGCCCCTGGATCCCGACCGACAGCGCCACGGTGCGCAGGAAGCGGACGCTGTCAGAGCGCAGCGAGCGGCTCGGATCGCCGCTGGCGATGCTCGCTGCGACCCGCTCAGCGAGGGCGTCAGTCACCGACGCTGCTGGTGCGCGAGCAGCCGGCGGTTCTCGTCGACGTCGAGCACCGAATGCTGGACGCACGCGGGGACGATCGTCCCGTCCTCGGGGTGAGCCATCGCATAAGAGCACGCTCGCAGTCGCTGCTGCGCGGCCTGCACGGCCGGGTCCTCGGATCGCGAGCCCGCCTGCATCCCCTCCCACGCCGTCCGCACGACCGCGGCGTCCATGAACGCGTGCACGACAAACGTCATTGCGCGAGGATGACTGCGCATCCCGGTCACACCGAGGCGGCGGGCGAACCGCGCGGCCCATCCGATCGCCACCGGCACCGCCCGCGGGTCGCCGAGCGCCACCCGGGCAGAGGCCGCCGCCACCTGCCAGGCCGGGCGATCAAAGTCCATCCCGCCGAACGCATCCAGGAACCGATCGCGCACCGCGAGATCGCGCGGATCGCGATCGTCGAGCAGCGGCAGCCAGCGCTCGCCGGCGACGACGCCGTAGGCGGCGCGGTTGCAGCGCTCGTCGCCCATCTGCAGATGGCGCCAGGGCAGCCGCGTGCCGATGCCACTTTCGAGCTCGCGCCAGACCGCGTCGATCGTGACCTCGTCGTATCGTTCGCGCCACCGGCTGGGGTTGCCGATCTGCGCGGCCGGTTGAAACGACAGCATCCCGAACCCCATGGTCAGGCAGGCGCGCGCCACCTCCGAGACCTGATCCAGGTTACGCGGGCTCACCGTCATGTTGTGGGCCAGGTCGTAACGGACGCCGTGCTCGGCGTGCAGCCGCTTGAACTTCTGCACGAACGCGCGCCGGGCCTCGTGCAGCTGCGCCTCGTCGCGCGGCCGGCGCAGGCCGCGCCGGCCGAGCATCAGCGAGTCGAAGTGACCGGCGAAGCGCAGCAGCGCAAACCGAGGCCGACCGTCAGCGCCGACCGCCAGCCGCTTGAGGTAGTCATAGTCAAAGTCTCCGTGGGTCATGCTCATCGGCTTGCGGCCGTGGCGCTGCATCGTCGACAGGGCCGCTGCGTGATCGTCGGCCTCCAACAGCGTGACCTCTCCCCCGATCAGCTGTGCATGCTGGCCGGGTCCGCGCACCGCCCGCAGGTGAGCCATCTGGCGATCGACCTCGGCCACCGTGTGAGCGCCGTCGACGCGAACCCGGTTCGCTTCCCGCCCGTGGTAACACGGGGTGCACGCCAGGTCGCAACGCGGGAACACTCCGTGGGTCCCCTCGCAGCCCGCCGTGCGCCGCCCGAGGAGCTGCGCCGGCGTGCGTACGTGATCGGGAAGCTCGTCCCAGCGTCGCGCAAGCGCCGCGCTGCACTCGGGATCCACGGGCCGCGTCAACTCGGTCAGACGACGCCACACCCCGAGCATCGTCATCCGCGGGCGACTGAGGGAACGTCATCCCGCGCGAAGGCGCCGAGCAGGATGTTGACCAGGCCGACAGCTCCGATCAGCAGCGCGTAGAAGCGCGCGTCGCCCAGGACCGAGCTGTAGCGCGACTCGACCGCCAGCACCGCCCCACCGAGGGCGACGGTGATCGTCATACCGAGCGGATCTACGGCGAAACCACGGCGGCCCAGCAGCATCCCGACCGTCGCCCCGAGACCGGCGCCGAGCAGGTATAGCCCCGACGTGTCGACGTCGGGGTTGAACTGGCGGATGACGACCACCGCGGCACCCCAGCCGACGAGCACGACCGCAGTCGCCCAGTAGCTCCCCTGCCGGCCGCCCGACAGCGCGGCCACCAGGTACACGAGGCCCAGCGACAGCGGCGTCCAGTAGAAGCCGGTCGGCGAGGCTCCGATCGCCAGCGCGATCACGAGCGCCCCGACCAGCAGGACGAAGCCTTGGCGAAGACGCAAGGATCTCGGTGCCCCTGAGCCTGAGTGCCGCATCGCCTCAAGCATAAGCCTGCCGCTCGCGCTGGCCTTACGAATCGGTGAACTTGCACCCGCGTAGGGTGGATGGATGACCACGACCGCAGGGGAGCGCTGGACGCGGACCGAGCTGGCGCGGCTGCGCGACGCCGCCTGGAGCCCCGCAGCGGTACTGAGCTTCCTCGGTGCGGCGCAGGCGCGGGCCAACCTCACCCGCCGCGCCCGTCCCGCCCTGGCTCGCCAGGCCGCCGCGTGGATGCTGGCCGGCGGCGTGGCCTGGGCGCTCGTCCCCGGTCGTGACCGGGCCCAAGGACTGTGGTGGTGGGGCGGCTGCGCGCTGATGCTCGACTGGCACCTGGGCATGCTTGAGACACCGGACGGCGACCCCGTCGCGCTCGGCCTGCCCGACGCGCTGACGTTGCTCCGAGCGGGGCTCGTGCCCGCTGTCGCCGCGTCCCCGCGGCCGGGGCTGCTGCTGATCGGAGCGGCCACCGATCTCGCCGACGGCGCGGTGGCGCGCTGGACGCGCTGCACGCGCTTCGGTCGGGACCTGGAGGGCCTGGTCGACGCGTGCTTCACGACGGCGGCGCTGCGCGCGGCGACGCGCTCGGGTGGCGTCTCGCCGCTGCCGGCGGCACTGGAGCAGGCGCGTCTGGTCGCCGGCGCCGCCTACGCGTCGACGGTGTATTTCGGCGCCGGCCACGCCCCGGACCCGGCGCTGGGAAACCGGGGGCGCCACACCACGCCGCTCCGAACGGCGGCAACGTTGGCCGCCGCGCTGGGGCACCGCCGGCTCGCCAACGGACTGCTGCTGACCGGCTCGACGCTGGCCGTGGCGGCGGTTCTGGGACACGGGCGATGAACGGCGGCCGCGAGCCTGCGCTGTAGGAGGGGGGGGGGGGGGCGGGGGGGAAGGAGGAGTGGGGGCGGACCCCCCACGAAAGGGCAAA
>JBPCPC010000061.1:0-10189 GCA_050999585.1 Solirubrobacteraceae bacterium
ACAGCTTCTCTGCAGCTTCTGCGGCAAGTCGCAACGCCAGGTCAAAAAGCTGATTGCCGGCCCCGGCGTATACATCTGCGACGAGTGCATCGATCTCTGCAACGAGATCATCGACGAGGAGCTGACCGCTCCGCCGAGCTTCGACATCGAGAACCTCCCCAAGCCGCGGGAGATCTACGATGTGCTCAACGAGTACGTGGTCGGCCAGGAGCAGGCCAAGCGCTCGCTCTCGGTGGCTGTCTACAACCACTACAAGCGCGTGCAGATGATGACGTCCGACGAGCACGACATCGAGCTGCAGAAGTCCAACATCCTGCTGCTCGGGCCGACCGGCTGCGGCAAGACGCTGCTCGCCCAGACGCTCGCCAAGATCCTCAACGTCCCGTTCGCGATCGCCGACGCGACGGCTTTGACGGAGGCCGGCTACGTCGGCGAGGACGTCGAGAACATCCTGCTCAAGCTGATCCAAGCCGCCGACTACGACGTCAAGAAGGCCGAGACCGGGATCATCTACATCGACGAGGTCGACAAGATCGCCCGCAAGGCCGACAACCCGTCGATCACGCGCGACGTGAGTGGTGAGGGCGTCCAGCAGGCGCTCTTGAAGATTTTGGAGGGGACGACGGCAAGCGTTCCCCCCCAGGGCGGGCGCAAGCATCCCCACCAGGAGTTCCTCTCGATCGACACGACCAACGTGCTGTTCATCTGCGGCGGGGCGTTCGCCAACCTGGACCGCGTGATCGAGCGTCGGATCGGCCACCAGGGCGTCGGCTTCGGCGCCGCGATCCAGTCCAAGGAGCAGCGCGACACGGGCGAGATCTTCGAGCACTGTCTGCCCGAGGACCTGATCCAGTACGGGCTGATCCCCGAGTTCATCGGCCGGCTGCCCGTGATGTCGGCGATCCACCAGCTCGATCGCCACGAGCTGATGAAGATCCTCACCGAGCCGCGCAACGCGCTCGTCCGGCAGTTCCAGCGCTTCTTCCAGTTCGACGGGATCGAGCTGGTGTTCGCCGACGACGCACTGGCGTCGGTCGCCGACAAAGCGCTCGAGCGCGAGACCGGAGCCCGCGGCCTGCGTTCGATCATCGAAGAGGTTCTGCTCGAGGTGCAGTTCGAGCTGCCCTCACGGCGCGATGTCCAGAAGTGCGTGGTCACGCGGGACACGATCGAGAAGGGCACCTCGCCCACGCTCGTGACCGTCGCGGCCCCCGACGAGGACGAAGCCGCCGCTTGATCCCCCCGGCCGCTCGCGGCCGGTGAGTCCTAGACTCTCGGCGTCATGTCCGAGCTGAGCGATACGACCCGCTATGACCCGTCCGAGGTGGAACCCCGGATCGTGCAGAAGTGGCTGGATTCCGGACTGTTTCATCCGGACCCGGACGGCACCGCGGAGGAGAACTACTCGATCGCGATCCCGCCGCCCAACGTCACCGGCGTGCTGCACATGGGCCATGCCCTGAACAACACGATCCAGGACTGTCTGGCGCGCTATCACCGGATGCGCGGACAGCGGACGAAGTGGATCCTCGGCACCGACCACGCCGGCATCGCCACCCAGACCCAGGTCGAGCGCGCGCTGCAGCAGGAGGGCTCCAGCCGTGAGGCGATCGGACGCGAGCGGTTCGTGGAGCGCGTGTGGCAGTGGCGCGCGCAGTACGGCGGGACGATCGTCGAGCAGCTCAAGCGCCTGGGCGCGTCGTGTGACTACGAGACCGAGCGCTTCACGATGGACGACGCGTACGCCCGGGCGGTGCTGAAGGTGTTTGTGACCATGTATGAGAAGGGCTACATCTACCGCGACCGGTACATGGTCAACTGGGACCCGGGCTCAGGCTCGGCGATCTCCGACCTCGAGGTCGAGCAGCGCGACGTCACCGACACGCTGTACTACATCGATTACCCACTGGTCTCGGGCTCGGGAGCGATCACGGTGGCCACCGTGCGCCCGGAGACGATGCTGGCTGACACGGCGATCGCCGTCAATCCCGAAGATGACCGCTACCGCCGGCTGATCGGGGAGAAGGCGACGCTGCCGCTGGTCGGACGCAAGCTGCGGATCATCGCCGACGACTACGTGAGGCCCGACTTCGGGACCGGCGCGCTGAAGATCACGCCGGCCCACGATCCCAACGACTTCGAGATCGGGCGCCGTCACAGCCTCGCGCAGCCGTCGGTGATCGGCGAGGATGGCCGAATCACTGTCGAGGCGCCGGAGCGCTTCCAGGGACTGACGGTCGCCGAGGCGCAGGTCCGGGTGGTGCAGGAGCTCAGCCGGGAGGGCCTGATCGCCCGCACCGAGCCGTTTACCCACACGGTTCCGTTCTCGCAGCGCTCGGGTGAGCGGATTGAGCCGCTGATCTCGCTGCAGTGGTTCATGGCGATGGAGGAGCTCGCGTCGCCGGCGATCGAGGCCGTGAGCAGCGGTCGCGTGCGCTTCCATCCCGAGAACTACACGAAGGTCTACCTCGACTGGATGCGCAACATCCGGCCGTGGTGCATATCACGTCAGCTGTGGTGGGGGCACCGGCTGCCGGTCTGGTATCGCGACCTAGAGACCTACGTCGGCACCGAGCCGCCCCGGGGCGACGGCTGGAAGCGGGATCCCGACGTGCTCGACACCTGGTTCTCCAGCGCGCTGTGGCCGTTCGCGACGCTCGGCTGGCCGCAGCAGACGCCGGAGCTGCGCGCCTTCTATCCCACGGATGCACTCTCCACCGCGCGCGACATCATCTTCCTCTGGGTGGCTCGGATGATCATGATGGGCCTTCAGTTCACCGACCGCGTGCCGTTCTCCGACGTGTACGTGCACTCGATCATCCAGGCGCCCGACGGGCGGCGGATGTCCAAGTCAATGGGCACGGGGATCGACCCGATCAACTTGATCGAGGGCGGTCCCCGGCCGCCGGTGTTCGCGCAGCGTGGCCAGGAGGCCGGAGACTTTCCGGCCTACGGCGCCGACGCGGTGCGCTGGGGGCTGCTGGCGATGTCCTCCGGGCAGGACGTGCGCTTCTCAGAGGACAAGGTCTCCCAAGGCCAGCAGCTGAGCAACAAGCTCTGGAACGCGACCCGCCTGATCCTGCTCGGAGTCCCCGAGCACGCCCGCGCAGCGGTCACGCCCAATGCGGTGGAGGACCGCTGGATGCTCTCGCGCCTGCGGCGCGCCCGCGCGGAGGTGTCGACGCGGATCGAGCGGTTTGACTTCTCCCACGCCGCGCTGGCCCTCTATGACTTCATCTACGGCGAGTTGTGCGACTGGTATCTGGAGCTGGTCAAGCCGCGGCTGCGCGACGGCGAGCCCGAGCTGGGGGGCACGCTGCTGCACGTGCTGACCGAGACGATCGCGCTCGCGCATCCTTTGATCCCGTTCGAGACCGAGGAGATCTACGCCCACATCCCGGGCGCCGAGGGGCTGCTGGCGGCACGCGTGGACGCCTCGGGCTGGGCGACGGCCGATTCCGCGCCGGCGATCGACGCCGAGGCCGAGCAAGCGGTGCAGCGCGCGATCGCCACCGTCCAGGCGCTGCGCCGTTGGCGCAACGAGGCAAAGGTCGAGGCCGGGGCGACCGTTCCGGCGCGGCTCGAGGCCCCCGGATACGAGGAGACGCTGGATCACATCGCGCGGCTGGCCCGGGTGCGGTTGGCCGACGACGCCGACGGGGAGGTGGTCGCCACCGTGGCGATCCCCGGCGGCACGGCGCAGATTCTGGCCAGCGCCGAGCATGACCCCGCCGCCGCGCAGGCGCGCGTGCAGGAGCGCCGCCAGAAGCTGCAGTCAGAGATCGAGCGTGCCGAGCGCAAGCTCGCTAACGACGGGTTCGTCGCCAAGGCCCCGCCCGAGGTCGTCGGAGCCGAGCGCGACAAGCTCGAGCGCCTGCGCCGGGAGTTGGACGCGCTGTGACGGGACCGGAGGCCGAGCGCTACCTGCTGTCGCTGGAGCTGTTCGGCATGCGCTTCGGCTTAGACCGGATGCGGCGGCTGATGACCGCGCTCGGGCACCCGGAGCGCCAGTTTCGCTCAATTCACGTCGTCGGCACCAACGGCAAGTCCTCGACGGTGCGGATGATCGCCGCGATCCTCGCTCACCACGGGCTGCGCACCGGCGCCTATCTCTCGCCGCACCTGGTCTCATTCGGCGAGCGGATCAGGATCGACGATCGCGACCTGGAGCCCGAGGGGTTCGGTGCCGCCGTCGCCCGCGCCGCCCGCGCTGCGGCGCTCGTGGACCGCTCGCTGCACGAGGACGATCGGGTGACGCAGTTTGAGGCGCTGACCGCGGCCGCGTATTCCGAGCTGGCCGCGCGCGGGGTGCAGGTGGCGGTGATCGAGGCCGGGCTGGGTGGCCGCTACGACGCCACCAACGTGATCCCCTCCACGGTCCAGGTGCTGACCAGCGTGGGACTGGAGCACACGCGCTGGCTGGGACCGACGCTGCGTGACATCGCCACCGAGAAGCTCGACGTCGTCCAGCCCGACGCGACGCTGGTCCTCGGCGCCGACCTCGCCCCGGAGGTCATCGAGGTCGCCGAGCGGGTGTGCCGGGAGCGGGGCGCGCGGATCGTCAATGCCGGGACCGATCCCGGAGTGCAGGTCGGTGCCCCGGGCGCCTACCAGCGACGCAACTTCGCGCTGGCGCGCGCCGCCGCGGAGACGTTCTGCGCCGAGCTGAGCCTCGAGGCGGTCGCCGCGGCCGCCGCCGACGTGCGCGTGCCGGGGCGGCTGCAGCGGATCGACTCCGCGCCGCTGACGCTCGTCGATGGAGCTCACAACGCCGACGGGATGCGGGCGCTGGCCGAGGCCCTACCCGAGCTGACCGGCGGCCGCGGTCCGGTGATCGCAACGCTCTCGATCCTCGACGACAAGGACGCCGCCGCGATGCTGGCCGCCCTGTGGTCCGGCGGCGTCAGGATCGATGCGCTGGTGCTGACGAGCAGTCAGAATCCGCGCGCGTTGCCGCCGCCGACTCTGCTCTCGCTCGCCCGCCAGCTGCACGGACCCCCCGGGGAGGTCGTCCCCGATCCGTTGCGCGCGCTGCAGCGTGCGCGGGAGCTCGCCGGTCCCGACGGCGTCGTGATCGCCGCCGGCTCGCTGTACCTGATCGCCGACCTGCTCGCCTCCGGCCCGCGCGCATGCGCCTCGATCCTGTGAACGACGGCGACGACCAGCCCAACTTCCTGCTCATGATCGGGGTCGTGGCGCTGATCGTCGCAGTCGTGATCCTGGTCTTTTTAAGGCTCGGATATCTGTTCGGGCGGGCGTTCCTGTAGCGAACAGAACGTTTTGCCGAGGATCCGGGGCGTTAACGGCGTATTGATATAACGCCTGTCGCTCCTGGTGCCCACTACACTCGCGACCGAAATGCTGCCCTACGCAATCTTTGGGATTCACAACAGCGCGCTGAACCTCGCCGTCGAACTGGTGATCCTGTTCCTGGTGGTGATCTGGTTGGCGCTCGTCTTCTGGACCTACGCGGACGCCCGCCGGCGGGTCGCCGACCCGCTGCTGATCACCTGCGCCACGCTGGCCTCGCTGTTTCCGTTCGTGGGCACGATCGTTTACATGATCGTGCGCCCGCCGGAGTACCTCGACGATGTGCGCGAGCGCGAGCTCGAGATGCAGGCCGCCGAGGCGCGTCTGGCCGAACTGGGCTATCACCTCTGCCCGCACTGCGACTACGAGGTCGAGCGCGATTATCTGCGCTGCCCGAACTGCATGCGCAAGCTCAAGGACCCGTGTCACTCCTGCGGTCGCCCGCTGGACCCGACCTGGAAGGTCTGTCCCTTCTGCGAGGCCGAGATCGGCGTGGGTGGGCGGGATCCGGTCCCCCCGCGCCGCCAACGCCGGCGTAGCGCCGGGACGGCCGAGGCGGCGGAGCAGCCGTCCTCGACCGCCTGACCCTGTACCTAAATCGATCCCAAAGGACGCTGCCGCCGTGGAGCGAACGCTCATCCTCGTCAAGCCCGACGCCTTTGCCCGCAACCTCAGCGGCGAAATCATCAGCCGGTTTGAGCGCAAGGGGCTGTCGCTCGTCGCCCTGCAGCTGATGACGATGAGCCGCGAGCTCGCCGCGCAGCATTACGCCGAGCACGAGGGCAAGCCGTTCTACGAGGAGCTGGTCAGTTTCATCACCTCCGGCCCGCTGGTGGCGATGGTGCTCCAGGGCGAAGCGGCGATCAAGGGGGCCCGCCAGGTGATCGGCGCCACCAATCCCCTGGAGGCGACCACCGGTTCGATCCGCGGCGACTATGCGGTCGCCGTCGGGCAGAACATGGTCCACGGCTCCGACGCGCCGGAGTCCGCGTCCCGCGAAGTCGGCCTGTTCTTCCCCGATCTCGGCTGAAGGGTGGGCGCGGGACGGTCTCTCGTGCTCGCCTCGCGGTCACCGCAGCGCCGGGCGATCCTTGAGCAGCTCGGCGTCCCGTTCTCGGTTCGGGTCACCGACGCCGACGAGCTGACCGAAGGGCCGCCCGAGGAGGTGGCGCTCGAGAACGCGTACCGCAAGGCGTCCGCCGCTGTGTCCGCGCTCGCCGGAGAGGGCGGTGGTGGAGCGGCGGTGCTCGGCGTGGACACGATCGTCGCGCTCGGCAGCCGGATCTACGGCAAGCCCGCCGATCGCCGCGCGGCCCGCAAAACACTGCGCGCGCTGTCGGCTGCGCGCCACACCGTGATCAGCGGCGTGTGCCTGATCGAGGACGAGCGTGTACGCACGGCGGCGGCCCGCACGCAGGTCGAGTTCCGGGCGCTGCCCGAGGCGACGATCGAGTGGTACCTGGACACCGGCGAGTGGCGCGAGCGTGCCGGCGGCTACGCGGTCCAGGGGCGCGGCGCGCTGCTGGTCTCAGGGATCGACGGCGACTATCTGAACGTGGTCGGGCTGCCAGTGGCGGCGCTGGTCGACCTGGCGCCGTGGCTAATCGCCGGTTAGGTGGAATCGGCTACCGGGTCCATGGGGGAGCGGGTCGCGGCCGAGAGTCCCCGCCGTTACCGTCTGAGGCGATGCCCGCGACCACCCGCATCCTCGCCGTCGGGGCGATCGCTGGGATCGAGCCGGTATGGCGCAAGTTCATCAACACGATCGCGCTCGACGTATACAAGATCGACGCCGCGGTGCTCGTCGGCGGGCTGGGCGTGGCGCAGGACAGCGAGGCGCGCCGGTGGATGGCGCTGGCGGACGAGCGTCTCGCCGACAGCGCGATCGAGCTGACGATCGTCTCCGCTGGGTCTGAGCAGCGCGCTCTGGAGCTCCCCGACGGCCGGCGGGTGCCGATCTGTTCCGGCACCGACACGCTCGAGGCGGTCGTGGCCCGCGAGCGGTGCAAACTGGCGATCTGTGGGGGCGATCCCGGCAGCGAGCCACGCAAGTTCTGGGTCGGCGACACGCTCTGCCTGGACCCGGGCTCAGACACTGCGCGCGGTGGGCTGTGCGGCTATGTCGCCGACCTCGTCGCCGGCGGCGTGATGGTGGCCCAGCCGGTCCGCACCTGACGTTGGGCGGTTGCGGCCGGCTGCAGGACCGCGTGCAGCCGATCGACAACTTCCCGAGATCCGTTTTCCAGGGTTTTTCTCATCTTCGGGCGCCGCCCGACGGTC
Source organism: Solirubrobacteraceae bacterium (assembly GCA_050999585.1). Taxonomy (GTDB): domain Bacteria; phylum Actinomycetota; class Thermoleophilia; order Solirubrobacterales; family Solirubrobacteraceae; genus Palsa-465. The sequence continues at coordinate 7,591 of JBPCPC010000061.1, forward strand.
ACCGACCGACAGCCGTCCGATACACTCGACCTCGGACGGAGCCGGGCACGGATAAGTGGGGTGCCACCCATCCCACCCACCCATCGGAGCGTCTCGTCGCCCGTCCGTTCGCTTTCAGCTACCTCCAACCAATATGGGCTTCTTCACCTATCTGACCGGTTTCGGCGGCCGCGACATGGCCGTCGACCTCGGCACGGCCAACACGCTTGTGTATGTGCGCGGGCGCGGCATCGTGCTGTCTGAGCCCAGCGTGGTGGCCGTCGACTCCCGCAGCGGTGAGGTGCATGCTGTGGGGATCGAGGCCAAGCGGATGCTGGGCCGGACTCCCGGCACGATCTCTGCGATCCGGCCGTTGAAAGACGGCGTGATCGCCGACTTCGAGGTCACCGAGGAGATGCTGCGCCACTTCATCCAGAAGGTGCATCAGAACCGCTGGGCTCATCCCCGTGTGGTGGTGTGCGTGCCCTCCGGCGTGACCGGGGTGGAGAAGCGCGCCGTCGAGGAGGCGTGCCTGTCGGCCGGGGCACGCCAGGCTTACCTGATCGAGGAACCGATGGCGGCGGCGATCGGCGCCGGGCTCCCGGTCGGCGAGCCGACCGGCTCGATGGTCGTGGACATCGGCGGCGGCACCAGCGAGGTAGCGGTGATCTCGCTCGGCGGGATCGTCGTCTCGCAGTCGATCCGCGTCGGTGGTGACGAGCTCGACGAGGCGATCATCAACTACGTCAAGCGGGAGTACAAGCTGTTGATCGGCCAGCAGACGGCCGAGGAGGTCAAATTGGAGATCGGCTCGGCGTATCCGCTGCCCGAGGAGATGCAGGCCGAGATCCGGGGACGCGACATGGTTTCCGGCCTGCCCAAGACGGTGATCCTCACCAGCGAGGAGATCCGCGGCGCGTTGGAGGAGCCGGTGTCGCAGATCATCGATGCCGTCAAGCAGACCCTGGACCGCACGCCACCTGAGCTGGCCTCTGACATCATGGACCGTGGCATCATGTTGGCAGGAGGCGGCTCGCTGCTGCAGGGAATCGAAGAGCGCCTGCGTCACGAGACGCAGATGCCCGCGCATCTGGCGGAATCCCCGCTGACGTGCGTCGCCGTTGGATCCGGCCGGTCGCTCGAGGAGTTTGAAGCGATCCACCGGTCGAGCAAGAATTCCCGTAACCGGCGCCGTCGGTAAGAGGTTTAATCACCTTGACCGGCGCGCGGAGCAACCACCTTTGAGGACGTCAATCACGTGCACGACAAACAGGTCCGACGACGCCGCGCGGTTCTCGGACTGCTTGTCGGCGTCTCCCTGATCCTGCTCACCGCCTACTTCGGCGAATCGCCCAGTAGTCCTCTGCACAGCGTGCAGCGTGGGATCGTGGCGGTTCTCTCGCCGGTGCAGGACGGCGCCAGCAAGGTGCTCTCGCCGGTCCGCGACGTCGGCAACTGGGTCTCGGACACGTTGCGGGCCAAGTCCCAGCGCGATCAGCTCAAGGCGCAGGTGCAGAAGCTGACCACCGAGCTGACGCTCGCCCAGCAGCAGGCGCTCAGCTACGGCCAGTTCAAGCGTGAGCTTGCCCTGGATCAGAGCATCGGCGCCACCAGCTATCACCCGGTGAGCGCCAACGTGATCGGGCGCGACCTGAGCCTCTGGTATCAGACCGTCGAGGTCGACCAGGGCTCCGGCGCGGGGGTGCATCTGAACGATCCGGTGATCGGCGACGGTGCCCTGGTGGGCAAGGTGACGACCGTCAACGGCTCCTCCGCGGTGGTGACGCTGATCACCGACCACTCGTTTGCCGTCCCGGCCGAGGTGCAGAACAATAAGGCCGATACCGGCCTGCTCGGTCCCCAGGTCGGCAACCCCAACCAGCTGCTGCTCCAGGACCTGCCCAACCACGCCTCGATCGCCGTCGGGGACCAGGTCGTGACGGCGGGCTTCAAGGACAACACGAACCCGTCGCTGCAGGACCTGTACCCGGCCGGGATCCCGATCGGCACGGTCTCCAGCGCCGACCAGAACCAGCTGCTCAACTCGGCGCAGGTCCACGTCGCGCCGTCAGCCGACACGCGGCACTTCACCTCTGTCCAGGTCCTCACCCAGCCCAACGCCGGTAACGCGCGGGCCCAGGTGCCGTGAGCGTCCCGTCTCCGCGGCTGCTCCTGCGCCTGGCGGCGCTCGCCCTGGTCACGGTCGTGATCCAGGAGACGACCGTCTCGCAGATCTCGATCTTCGGGGTCAGCGCCGATCTGACGCCGCTGATGGTGATGTCGGTTGGCCTGCTGACGGGCTCGCTGCCGGGCGCGATCATGGGCTTCGCCACCGGACTGCTGGTCGACACCGTGCTCGTGCAAACGCTCGGCGTGACCTCGCTGCTGTACATCGCGATCGGCTACTGGGCGGGACGCCTGCGTGAGCTGCGCGATCCGGCGCACGGACTGGTTCCGCTGGCCGCCGGTGCGGCCGCGACGGCCGTTGCGGGGATTGGGATGACGCTGATCCAGTTCCTGCTCGGCGTCGACGCGCCGGTCAGCTGGCTGCTGTTGCAGCAGCTGTTCCTCACCGTGCTCGTCAACACGCTGATCTCGCTGCCGGTGTACGCGCTGGTGC
>JBPCPC010000114.1:0-6628 GCA_050999585.1 Solirubrobacteraceae bacterium
GTGACCACGACGCGCTCGGTGCCGTTGATGATGAACGTGCCCCGCTCGGTCATCCACGGGAAGTCGCCCATGAACACCGACTGCTCGCGAATTTCACCAGTTTCCCGATTTATGAACGCGACCGTGACGGTCAGCGGCCGGGCGTAGGTCAGGTCCTTCTCGCGACACTGCTCCAGGCTGGCGACGGGCTCATCGAACGTGAACTCGCCGAACTGGACGGCCAGGTTGCCCGTGTAGTCCTCAATCGGCGAGATGTCGTCGATCGTCTCACGCAGGCCACCGGCGGCAGGGTCAGTCAGCCAGGTGAACGACCTGCGCTGAATATCAATCAGGTTGGGGACTTCAAGGACCTTGTTCAGACGCGCGAAACTACGGCGCGTCCGGGGGGCGTGAGCGGTAGCCAAGACGGCGACTCCTCGGGCGGTCGAGAGGGAGACGAACTAGCGCGCGGACCCAAGTTCCTAAGATCTCAGAGAAAGCGCGACCAGCGAAGATAGCACACGACAGCGACGCCCTGTGCAGGATCAATCAGCTCTCACGGACCCCGCCCTCGACAACCGCGTATGTGGCGCGGCGCCGGTCTGTTGGGCGGCTACGACTATTGGCTGGCCGGGGCAGTGTAGGGGTCAGCAGGCATTTCGGCAACCTGCCGTGCCCGGGGCTTCGGTCCGTGACGTGATGCGATCTGCCCACCCCTACGGTGCGTCGATCGCATCACGTCCACGATGCGGTGGTCATGCCGCGGCACCGTCCGGGTCGCGCCGCCGGCGACCGCGCCGGGCGAGCGGAATCCGGCGCAGCGGCGCAGCGCGGCGTCGGGGCGAGATCTCGGTGTAGCGGAACACGGCGCGGCCGAAGCGGAGCACGTCACCGTCGGTGAGCTCTGCGACCGTCACCGCGCGTCCGTTGACGAACGTGCCGTGGGAGCTGCGGTCGTCGAGCACACGTGCGCTGTCGCCCCGCAACGCCAGGATCGCGTGGCGCCGGGAGACCTGTGCGTCCTCCAGGCGCACATCGGCGATCAGGCCCCGGCCGATGTGGGTGATCGGGCGATCGAGCGCGATCAGGCGCGTGGCCCCGTCGTCTTGCAGTGACAGGTAGCGCCCGGGTGGAGCGCCGGCGGCCAGGATCGCGCACGCGCGAGTTCGGTGGTCGAGCAGCGCGAAGGCCTCGACCAGCAGCGGATGCGTGGAATCGATGCCGTGCGTGGGGCGCTCAGCAAGCGAGGGGTTGACCGATGCCCGGTCCGGGATCTGGGCTGAAATGGTCATGGGCTTAATTCACCACGACCCGCGAATACGAATGTCAGAGCAGGCGAAGAAGTTCCGAAGGGGCCTTATCAACGCGAAACGCTCCGCACCCGGGGGTGCGGAGCGTCTCGGATCCGCGCTCGGGATGCGAGCGCGGCCACCATGTGACCGGCGGGCTACTTGAGCTCGACGCTCCCGCCGGCCTCCTCGAGGTCGGCTTTGAGCTTGTCGGCCTCGGACTTCTCGATGCCCTCCTGGACGGGCTTGGGCGCCTCGTCGACGAGCGCCTTGGCCTCCTTGAGGCCGAGACCGGTCGCCGCGCGCACGACCTTGATCACCTGGATCTTCTTCTCGCCCGCGGCGGTCAGGACCACGTCGAACGCCGTCTGCTCCTCGGCGGCCTCAGCGGGGTCACCGGCGACCGCGCCGGCCGGAGCCGGGGCGGCCATCGCCTGGGCGGAGACGCCGAACGCCTCCTCGAGCGCCTTTATGCGCTCGGAGAGCTCGAGCACGGAGATCGCCTTGAGCTCGTCAATCCATGCTTCAGTAGTGGTGGCCATTGCTGCCTCCTTAGTCGTCGGACGGGGCCGCGTCCGACGCGGCTTGCGGTTCAGTTTCAGGATCAGGTTCGGGTGCGGTCTCGGGCTCCGCAGCAGCGGGCTCGGGCGCGGTGGTCTCGGGCTCCGCAGCAGCGGGCTCGGCCACCGGGGCCGGAGCGTCGCCGCCGACCAGACCCTGGTCAACCAACGCCTGTAGCTGGATCGCCACCCCGGCGATCAACGCGTTCAGCCCTCGGGCCAGGCCGGTCAGCGGGGCCGCGATCGTCCCCACGAGCTGCGCGTTGAGCACGTCACGCGAGGGCAGGCGGGCGATCGAGCGCACGTCATCGGCGGTCAGCACAGTGCCGTTGAGGATCCCGCCCTTGAAGGCGAGCAGCTGCAGCGTCCGGGCGGCGTCGTTGAGCGCCTTGGCGGCCACCGCGGCGTCGCCCTTGACCAGCGCCAGCGCAGTCGGGCCGACCAGCATCGGCTTCAGCGACGCCAGACCCGCCTTGTCGGCGGCGCGTTCAGACAGTGAGTTCTTGACCACCCGGAAGCGAGCGTCGGCCGCCCGCAGCTTGTCGCGCAGATCAGCGACCTGAGCGACCGAGATCCCGCGGTAGTCGACGGCGAAGATCGCCTCGGCGCCCTGGATCTGGTCGGCGATCTCGTCGACGACTGCGCTCTTCTGATCTCTGTTCATGTCTGGTTGCTCTCTCTCAACGACGGACGCCCGCTCAATTGGCGGGCGTCGGAGGCAACGACGACCCCGATGAGGGGCCGTCTGGCTTCGAGCTTTCCGCCTGCTCCGGGCTTGCGCGCACTGGCCGCCGGAGGTCTGGGGCTTGGTCTCTTACAAGATGTGCTGCACCGAGTCTACGCGGCCACGGGCTCCTCGACGATGTCGCGGGTGCGCGACGGGTCAACCTTGATCCCGGGGCCCATCGTCGAGGCGAAGGTCACCGAGCGGATGTACCGGCCCTTGGCGGCCGACGGCTTGGCGCGAACCAGCTCGTCCATCACCGCGGCGTAGTTCTCCAGCAGCGCCTGCTCCTCGAAGTCCTTCTTACCGATCACCAGGTGCACGATCGCGGTGCGGTCGGTCCGGTACTCGACCTTGCCCGACTTGGACTCAGTCACCGCCTTGGACACGTCCATCGTCACGGTCCCGACCTTAGGGTTGGGCATCTTGCCCGACGGGCCGAGGATCCGCCCCAGCCGGCCCACGATCGGCATCATGTCCGGCGTCGCGATCGCAACATCGAAGTCGTCAAAGCCCTCCTGGATCTGCTTGGCCAGGTCCTCGCCGCCGACGACGTCGGCGCCGGCCTCCTCGGCCTCGCGGACCTTGTCGCCCTGGGCGAAGACGATGATCTTGACCTCCTTGCCGAGGCCATTGGGCAGCGCGATCGTGCCGCGCAGCTGCTCGTCGGCGTGGCGAACGTTCAGCCCCGTCCGGACGTGCACCTCGACGGACTCGTTGAAGCGGGCGCCACCGAGCTGCTTGATCAGCGACATCGCCTCGGCAGGCGAGTACTCGCGCTGGCGATCGAAGCGCTGCTTGGCGTCGACGTATGCCTTCCCGTGCTTGGACATCAGCGGTGCCTCCGGTTCGTCATCGTCAGACCACCTCGACGCCCATCGAGCGCGCGGTGCCGGCGATGATCTTCGCCGCCGCGTCGACGTCTGAGGCGTTGAGGTCGGGCATCTTCTTCTCGGCGATCGCCCGCAGCTGATCCTGCGTGATCCGGGCGACCTTGTCGCGATGGGGCTCGGCCGACCCCTTGTCCAGTGACAGCGCCTGCTTGATCAGCACCGCTGCCGGGGGGCTCTTGGTCACGAACGTGAACGAGCGGTCCTCGAAGACGGTGATCACGACCGGGATGACCGTGCCGATGTCGGACTGCGTCTGGGCGTTGAACGCCTTGACGAACTCCATGATGTTGACGCCGTGCTGGCCGAGCGCGGGGCCGACCGGCGGCGCCGGGCTGGCCTGTCCGCCCACGGCCTGCAGCTTGATCTGGGTAAGGACCTTCTTCGCCATCGCTTCCTGTCTCTCTTAGATCTTCTTGACCTGGTCGAAGCCCACCTCGACCGGCGTCTCCCGGCCGAAGATGGAGACCAGCACCTTGAGCCGCTGAGCGTCCTCGTTGACCTCGGAGATCTCGCCCGAGAAGTCCGACAGCGGGTCGGCGACGACCTTGACCGACTCGCCGATCGAGAACTGGGCCCGGCTGCGCGGACGCTCGGCCGGCTCCATGTGCAGCAGCCGATCGACCTCGGCCTGGGTCAGCGGCACGGGCTCGTTGGACGCGCCCACGAATCCGGTCACGCCCGGGGTGCCCTTGACCAGCGACCACGAGTCCTCGTTGAGGTCCATCTGCACGAGCACGTAGCCGGGCATCGTGCGCTTCTCCACCGTGATCTTCTGGTTGTCCTTCATCTCGGACACCGACTCGGTGGGGACGATGATCTGCCGGACCGCACGCTGCTGGTTGAGCGAGACGACGCGGTGCTCGAGGTTGTGCTTGACCTTGTTTTCGTGGCCCGAATAAGTGTTGACGACGTACCAGCGGAACATTTCTCTCTCAGAGCTCTAATTGATGATGAAGTGGACGATCTTGGTGGCCACCCAGTCGGCCACGCCGAGGAATACGCCGGCAACGATCACGAACCCGATCACAACGCCCGTGGCCTGCATCACCTGCCGGCGATCCGGCCACTGTACCCGTTGCAGCTCGCGCCAGCTTCCCTGCAGGAAGTGCACGAGGCGGTTGCCGCCACGCCGGCTGGGCGCGGCTTCGGGCCGCGGAGCCAGGCTGTCACCCGGGCCATCACCGGGGTCGCCCGGACCGGATCCACCGGAGCCGCGGCTCGAGCCCGAGCCCCCGTCGGCGGGCAGCTGCGCCCCGGCGAGAGCCTCCTGCTCAGCCTCCTCCAACTCCGCCTCGTCGGCGGGCAGTTCAGGACGACCCACCGCCATCTGCGCCTCGGCGAGCTCCACGTCGGGGGTGGCGTGCTCGATCGCCTCGGGCGTCTCGTCCCGGCCGCGCTGCTCGGCCTCGGCGCTGCCCTGGTCGCTGTCTTCGACGCGCTGATCGGGGTGTTCGACGCGCTGACCGGGGTGTTCGACGCGCTGATCGGAGTCCGCGCGCTGGCCGTTGGCGGTCGCGACACCGGGACGTGCGCCAGCCTCGCCGGCGGGCCGGCGCGGACGCCGGTCGCTGCGGCGTTTACGGTTGCGAGCCACGGACTGCTCTCACCGCCTGCTCAGCGCGTTTCGCGGTGCGGCGTGTGACACCGGCACCAGCGGCAGTACTTGCGTAGCTGCAGCCGCTCCGGATTGTTCCGCTTGCTTTTATTCGTTTGGTAGTTCCGGCGCTTGCACTCTTCGCAGGCGAGAGTGGCAGCGATCCGGACGTCTCCACGGGCCATATAGCGCTTCTCGAGAAGGGTCGTTAGGGATCGGTCGCCGAGCCGCGGGCGTACCAACAAACGCCGCCCGGCGCCGCGATCGAGTGTAGCGGGCGGTCTGCGCCCGCGCGCCCAACCCGGTAGCCGGACCGCAGCTGCACCCCACGTTGCTGAAAATCGGCTGCGCCGGGGACAATCGTGTCGATGATCCGGCTGATCGGCCTCATGATCTCGATCGGGTTCGCCGATGCGCTGAACCCGACCACGATCGCGCCCGCGCTCTACCTTGCCACCAACGGTGAGCACGCCCGCACGCAGGTGGCGCAGTTCACGGCCGCGGTGTTCGGCGTCTACATGCTCGGCGGGCTGGCGATCGCGCTCGGCCCCGGCGAGCTGGTGCTGGCGCTGGTGCCCAAGCCGGGCAGGCACCTCAGCTACATCCTGGAGATCGTCGCCGGCGTGGCAATGCTGTCCGCGTCCGCCTTCCTGTGGGGCTACCGCAAGCACCTGGTCACGCGCGAACCGCCCGACCTCAGGGGCGACGGCCGTTCCAGCGCGCTGCTCGGCGCCACCATCACGGCGGTTGAGCTGCCGACGGCGTTCCCGTACTTCGCGGCGATCGCTGCGATCGTCGGAGCCGATCTCGACGTCATCCGCCAGGTGTTCCTGCTGGTCGTGTTCAACCTGTGCTTCATCGCCCCGCTGCTGGGAATCCTCGCCACATTGACGTTCGCCGGCGAGGACGCCAAGCGACTTCTGGGACGCGGGCGCGAGTTCCTGGACCGGCGCTGGCCGGTGGTGCTGGCGGTGCTGGCACTGGTCGCCGGGGTGTTCGTCACGCTGCTTGGGGTGACCGGCCTGGCGCTCACCCACCATAATGACTTCGGCACCTTCGCGCGGCGCCTGCGGGGCCTTCTGCACCGCTAGATGGTTGATTCCACGGCGGAATCAACCATCTAGACGGGTACGCGCGCGTCGCCGAAATCGTCAATCCATTCGATTCTCAGCCCTTCTGCGACGAGGCCTCCAGCGGCGTTTCTGAGCGAGCTGTGGCTGCCTCGATGGCAGCCGCTGCACGCCCAGGATCGAGCGGACGGTGCGGCACCCGGCTAGGCCAGAGGGTGTGTCAAGTGAGCGACCGTATAGGGCACCCCAGATGACACACCCCCGGTTGCGGGGCGTTTGCACCGGATACTTGGCCTACCACGTCCAACAACGACGTCGCTGTGCGCGACACCCTCCTGAGCGGGCAGTTTGAACCGAGCGTCGGTCTGAGGCGCGCAGCGTGGCTGAAAAAAACCCCTCTCCTGACGTTTCCGTGGGTGGTGTCACCGCGGTAGTGGCGGGCAGAGGTCGGCGAGTTTGAGCATCGCGAGCGCGATCAATGCGTGTGGGCTGTGGAACCCGAACGCCCGGCGGGCGACT
>JBPCPC010000116.1:0-13352 GCA_050999585.1 Solirubrobacteraceae bacterium
GCCCAGCGGCGCCGGCCACGCCAGCCAGGGTCAGCGCCCGGGCGGCGCGCAGCCGTCGCCCCGCAATGCCCGTCTGCAGCGCCTCGGCGACCATCCCCAGGCGCCGCTCCATCAAGCGCTCGGCGACCAGTTCGCTGACGCCGCCCAGCAGGGCCATCCGCCGCGCCGGCTCGTTCTGCGCCAGCGGTCCGGCCAACAGCCCGAAGCCGGCGCCGGCCGCCGCCGCCGAACCGGCGAACAGGAACGGGAGCTCGCGATGGGCGTCGTGCCAGGCCGGCACCGCGGTGTCGGCGATCAGCGCCGCCGTGTAGGAGGCGACCGCCGAGCCGAGCACGCCCGCTCCCACCCCGGCGGCGCGGCCGGTTCGGGGCGCGATCCCGGTCAGGTCGCTGGCCGCGCTACCGGCGGCGAGCGGGCCGTAGAAGAACAGGATCCAGACCCCGACGCTCATCGGCGAGCTCGGCTTGAACACCCGCAGCATGTGCAGAAAGCGCGCCGGCCGTCCCAGGTCATGGATCAGGGCGAGGAGCGAGACGCTGATCGCCACCGACGCGCACAGCTTCGCCGGCCGGGCGAGCCCCGGTCGTCCGGTCAGATCGGCGCCAGCGGCGAGGATCGACGAGCCGCCCGCCAGCCCGCCGGCGAACAGATAACCGGCGATGTCGAGCTCTGCCCAGGTGGGCGGGTTGATGATCGGCTTGCCGTAATACGAGGAATCGGTCATCGCCGGGTCCCCGCGAACGACACCGCAGCGCCCGCCAGCAGCGCGCCCGCGGCGATCCCGACGCGCTTCCACATCGCCGGCAGGTCCCGGGTGGTGACGATCGGGTCGGGCGGGAGCCCGTAGACCTCGGGCTCGTCGAGCAGCAGGAAGAACGCGCCGTCGCCGCCGACACCGTCTCCGGGGTCGTGGCCGTACAGCCGCGCCTCGCCGACGCCGGCCTGATGCAGTTCCTCCACGCGTCCGGCGGCTTGCGACCGCAACTCGTCGAGCTCGCCGAACTGGATCGAGTTGGTCGGGCATGCTTTCGCGCAGGCGGGCTCCTGGCCGACCTCGAGCCGGTCGTAGCACAGCGTGCACTTGAAGATCCGCCCGTCCTCCTCGCGCTTGTCCAGCACGCCATACGGGCATGCCGGCACGCAGTACCCGCAGCCGTTGCAGATGTCGGGCTGGACCACGACGGTGCCGAACTCGGTGCGGAAGATCGCGCCGGTGGGGCACACGTCCAGACAGGCCGCGTGGGTGCAGTGCTTGCACACGTCGGAGGACATCAGCCAGCGGAAGTCCCCGTCACCACCGCCGTCGGCGGTGCCTCGCTGGAGGTTGGTCTCGCGCCCACCCAGTGACACCCGCTGCTCCACGAACGCGACGTGGCGCCAGGTGTCGGCGCCCAATCCGCCGGAGTTGTCGTGTGACATCCCGGTCCAGTGCAAACCGTCCTCGGGGACGTGGTTCCACTCCTTGCACGCCACCTCGCAGGCCTTGCAGCCGATGCAGATCGAGGTGTCGGTGAAGAATCCCATTCGCGGCGGATGGTTCTCGTGACCGGCCTCGGAGGCGGGGTCACCATCGCTCATCAACACCTTCAGCAGGCCGGTGTCGGCGCTCATGGCGCGAGCCCGGTCTTCGCGGTGATCCCGGCGCGCTCGCGGTACTCGCGCACGAGCGCCTGGCGCCCCGGCCCGCGGGGTCGCCGTCCGGGCCGGATGTCAATCGCCAGCGTCTTGACCTCCTGAATGTGCGAGCTGGGGTCCAGCGAGATCGCGGACAGCTCGTTCATCGAGTCCCCGCGGGCATAGCCGTTGGGACCCCAGTGATAGGGCATCCCGATCTGGTGGACGGTGCGCCCGTCGACCTGCAGCGGGGTCATGCGGTCGGTGACCATGACCCGCGCCTCGACCACGCCGCGGGCGCTGACCGCAGTGGCCCAGCCCCCGTGCTGGAGCCCGCGTTTGGCGGCCAGTTCGGGGGACACCTCGCAGAAGAACTCCGGTTGCAGCTCGGCCAGGTACGGCGTCCAGCGTGACATCCCGCCGGCGGTGAAGTGCTCGGTCAGTCGGTAGGTGGTCAGCACGAACGGGTAGACGTCTGCGCCCGGCTCGCCGGGGCCGGGGTGATAGCGGTTGTCGGGATGCGCGTAGGTCTGGCGCGCCGGGTTGCGCTGCTGGTGGTGCAGGCGGTTGGCGACCGGCGAGTCCTGGGGCTCGTAATGGGTCGGCAACGGACCCTCGGCGACGCCGGCGGGGGCGAACAGCCAGCCGCGTCCATCGGCCTGCATGATGAACGGCTCGGTGCCGGCCAGCGCGTCGGGCCCGGTGGCACCGTCGGGGGGGCGGTAGCCCGGCGGCTTGTCGGCCTCGAAGTCGGGGACGTCATGGCCGGTCCACTGCTTGCGCTCGGCGTCCCACCACACCAGCGCCTTGCGCTCAGACCACGGCCGGCCCTCCGGGTCGGCCGACGCGCGGTTGTAGAGGATGCGGCGGTTGGCCGGCCACGCCCACGCCCACTCGCCGCCGGTCCAGTTCTGCTCGCGAGCGGGCTTGCGCCGGGCGGTCTGGTTGACGCCGTCGGCATACGCGCCGCAGTAGATCCAACAGCCCGAGGACGTTGTGCCGTCGGCTTTGAGCTGGGTGTAGCCCGACAGCAGCTCGCCGTCGGCGCCCCAGCCGCTGATCTCGGCCAGCACCGCCTCGGCCTGGGGCTCGGCGTGCTCGCCCTCGGTCGGGTAGTCCCAGGTGAGCTCGAGCAGCGGCCGGTCCATCTCATCGCCCGAGCCGCGCAGGCGATCACGGATTCGGCAGCCGAGGTGATACGTGAACCAGAGATCTGAGCGTTGGTCGGCCTGCGGCTCCTGGGCCTTGTGGTGCCACTGGACCATCCGCTGGGTGTTGGTGAACGTGCCGTCCTTCTCGATGTGGGCGGCGGCCGGGAAGAAGAACACCTCGGTCGCGACGTCCTCGGTGCGCATCTCCCCGGACTCGATCTCGGGGCCGTCCTTCCACCACGTGGCCGACTCGATCAGCGAGAAGTCGCGCACCACCAGCCAGTCGAGCTTGGACATCCCGAGGCGCTGCATGCGCGAGTTGGCTGAGCCGACCGCCGGGTTCTGCCCGTACAGGATGTAGCCCTTGACGGTCCCCGCGATCTGCTCGAGGACCGTGTCGTAGGTGCTATGGCTCCCGGTGAGGCGCGGCAGGTAATCAAACGCGTACTGGTTCTCGGCGGTGGCGGCGGGGCCCCACCAGGCCTTGAGCAGGCTGACCATGTAGGAGCGCATGTTCGCCCAGAAGCCCTTGTCCGCCGCGTCGGCGGCGATGAACTCGTCCAGGTCGGCGTGGGCGTGGGCGTGGGGCATCGGGATGTAGCCCGGGAGCGTGTCAAACAGCGTCGGAATGTCGCTCGACCCCTGGATCGAGGCGTGGCCCCGCATCGCCATGACGCCGCCGCCGGGCCGACCCATATTGCCCAGCAGCAGCTGCAGGATCGAGGCGGCGCGGATGTACTGCGAACCGACCGTGTGCTGGGTCCAGCCGACGCCGTGCACGAACGCGGTCGTGCGCTCCCGACCGGAGTTGGCGACGAACAGCTCGCACACCTTGGCGAACACGTCGGGCGGCACGCCGCAGACCTGCTCCACCTTCTCCGGCGTGTAGCTCGCGTAGTGGCGCTTGAGGATCTGCCACACGCAGCGCGGGTGCTGGAGCGTGAGGTCGAGCTCAGGGGTGCCGCGGCTCGGCCCCTTGCCGGGCGTTGGGCTGCCCGCCGCCTGGCTCTCGACGTGGCCCTCCTGGTCGCGCTGGCCCGCGGCGGCGGCCATGAACGCGTGTTGGTACTGCCAGCTGTCGGGGTCATAGGTCGCGGTGTCGGGATCAAAGCCCGAGAAGATCCCGTCGGCGCCGGCCGGCTCGAATTCCTCGCGGATGATCGTCGGCGCGTTGGTATAGGCGAGGACGTACTCGCGGAAGTCCGACTCGGTGCTCAAGACATGGTTGATCACCCCGCCGAGGAAAGCGATATCGGTCCCGGCTCGCAGCGGCACGAACATGTCGGCCAGGACGCTGGTCCGGCTGTAATGCGGATCAACGTGGATCACAGTGGCGCCGCGCGCCTGGGCCTCGACCACCCACTGGTAGGCGACCGGATGGGCTTCGGCCATGTTTGAGCCCTCGAGCACGATCAGGTCGGAATGCACCAGATCGCCGGGTAGCGTGGAGGAGGCGCCGCGGCCGAACGAGGCGCCCAACCCGACCACGGTGGAGCTGTGGCAGACGCGTGCCTGATTCTCGATCTGGATGATGCCCAGCGAGGTCAGCAGCTTCTTGATCAGGTAGTTCTCCTCGTTGTCCAGCGTCGCTCCGCCGAGCGCGGCGATCGACATGCAGCGGCGGGTGCGTGCGCCCTCGTGCTCCCACTGCCAGCCCTCTTTCCGGGTGGCCACGATGCGGTCGACGACCATCTCCATCGCGGTCTCCAAGTCCAGGCGCTCCCACTCGGTGCCGTGCGGGCGGCGATAGAGCACGTGCTGTTCGCGCGAGGCGCCGGTGGTCAGCTGCAGCGTCGCCGAGCCCTTGGGACACAGGCGGCCGCGGCTATGGGGGGCATCGGGGTCGCCCTCGATCTGGACCGCCCGTCCGTCCTTGACGAATACGTTCTGCGCGCACCCGACGGCGCAGTACGGGCACACCGACTTCACGACTCGATCGGCGTCGGTGGTTCGCGCGCGCAGGGCCCGGCTTCCGTCCGACTTCACGGCCGCGCCGCGGCCGAACCGGTCAGGCCCCCGCATTTGGCGCACCAGCGGCCAGTCCGATGGCGACGGGAGGCGCAAGCCGGTCACGCGTCCTGCCTGAGGTCGCGGGCCGCGCGGGCGCGCACCCACTCGATTACCCGTGCGTTGCGGGTTGGCTTGTGCACCGGCGGACTGACCAGCGGCTGCGAGCTGGAGTCCAGCCGATGCTGGCCGGCCGGTTCGGGCGGCGTCGGCGTCCCGCTGGCGTCGGCGGGCACGCCGGTGACGACCATGAATGCCTGACCGGCCGGGATGCCGAGCTCGCGCGCGGCGGACTCGTAGGAATGGCCGTGCTCCAACAGCCGCAGTACCTGATCCCGCGTCGCCATCGCGGAAGCTAACTCCCCCTCGGGCCGGGCACCCAAACCCGGGTGTCAGCGCAGATCGCGCAAGCGGTTCAGCGCGTCGAGCCCGGCGACCTTGTAGGCCTCGGCCAGCGTGGGGTAGTTGAACACCGCCGAGACCAGGAAGTCCAAGCCGCCGTCGCGATCCATCAGCGCCTGGCCGATGTGGACCAGGTCAGTGGCCTGGGCCCCGATCACGTGGACGCCAAGCAGGCGCCTGTCCTCGGGGGAGACGAGGATCTTGAGCAGGCCGTCCTCCTCGCGCATCATCATCGCCTTGGCCAGCTCGCGCCACCACGCGACGCCCGCCACATAGGGGATCGCCGCCTCGGTCAGCTCCTCCTCGGTGCGCCCGACGAACGAGATCTCGGGGATCGCATAGATGCCGGTCGGGACCAGCTCGGAGAGCTGGTTGACCGGCTCCCCGAATGCGGCCAGGGCAGCGATCCGGCCCTGCTCCATGCCGGTGGCGGCGAGGCCCGGCGGTCCGGCGACGTCGCCGACGGCGAAGATGTGCGGGACCGGGGTGCGGTACTGGGCGTCCACGGTGAGGCGGCCGCGCGGGTCGGATTGCAGTCCCGCGTGTTCCAGCGCGAGCCCGTCGGTGGCACCCTGGCGGCCGGTGGCGTAGAGCAGCGTGTGCGACGCGATCTGCTTGCCCGAGCGCAGGTGCGTGATCACGCGGTCCTCGTTGCGCTCGACGCTGACGACCTCCTCGGCGAAGCGAAACGTGACGTTGCGCTTGCGCAGCAGAAACTGCAGCGCGACGGTGATCTCGCGGTCGACGTGGGGCAGCAGCCGGTCGCGGGCATCGACCAGCGTCACGCGGATCCCCATCGCGGCGAACATCGAGGCGTACTCGACGCCGATCACGCCGCCGCCGACGATCGTCATCGTCTTGGGGACCGGGAGCTCGAGGTGCAGCACCCCGTCGGAATCGATCACGCAGCGCTCGTCGAAGTCGACGTCGGGCGGCCGCGCGGGCCTCGTGCCGGCGGCGATCACGATGTTCTCGGCGGTCACCTTGACCTCGGCGTGCTCGCCGGCGGGGTCGGTGATCGAGATCGTGTGCGCATCGACGAACGCGGCCTCGCCGATCAGCAGGCCGACGCCATTGCGTCGGAACTGCTCGCGCACGACCGCCGTTTCCATCGCCACGACGTGGGCGGTGCGGTCATAGAGGAAGCGCAGGGCGGCGCTCTGCTGGCGCTCGGGGTGCAGCGGGTCGGGCAGGTCGGCGCCGCGACCGGCCAGGTCCTCGAGGATCGACTGGCGCAGCGTCTTGGACGGGATCGTGCCGGTGTGGATCGAGACCCCGCCGATCCGGTCGCGTCGCTCGACGACGCCGACGCGCTTGCCGAGCTTGGCGGCCTGGATCGCGGCCCGCTGGCCACCCGGACCCGAGCCGATGACGAGCAGATCGAGGTCCATGGGCGCCAGACCCGCATTGATAGCAGGCGATCCGCGCGGCCCGGGCGCCAGAATCCCGTTGCGGTCGTTCGCGGTCAGCCGGCGAGCACTCGCCCAGCTGCGCGGACTGGATCACATCCGCCTGACGCGGGAACACGCTGGGGATGAGCATCTCGTGCACCTCGGCGTCGCGATCGGCGCAGGCGTCGGCGAGCACGAGCACCCGGTAATCGCGATCGGCCGAGTCGCGCACGGTGGACAGGACCACGCCGCTGGTGCTGATGCCGGCGAGGATCAGGGTGTCGATCCCGCGTTCGCTCAGCTGCCGGTCCAGATCGGTCGTGGAGAACGCGCCGACCCGGGTCTTGCGCACGACGATGTCTCCGGGCTCCGGCGCGACCGTATCGTGGACCGCGGTCTCGGGCGCCGCGTGGTGCATGCTCCGCCCAGCGGAGGCGATCCGGGTGAACAGTTTGTTGGTGGCTGGGACGGCGGCGAGCTCGTCGTCGTCAAAGGCCACCCGCACGTACCCGACGGCCAGATCGTGGCGGCGGGCTAGCGCGATGATGTCGCTCATCAACGAGAGCTGCGCGTCGGCGTCGGGAAGCGAGCCGACAATCCCGGTCTGGTAGTCCATCACGAGCGAGGCGGTGTGGCGGGGATCGATCGTGGGGGTCGGGTCTGACATGCGTCGCTCCTTTACTGGGGTCGGATTCGAGGTGGCGCCGGGTCGGCTCCGGCGAGGCGCTCGAGCAAGGCGATCGCGGCCTCCAGCGTGGCCCATTCGTGCGCCGGGACGCTTGCCTGGATCGCTCGGGTCAGCCACGCCTCCTTGGACTGCAGCAGCGACTGACGCAGCCGGCCCGCGGCCGGGGTGGCGCTGATCAGGCTCTTGCGACGGTCCTCGGGGTCGGGCTTGGCCCGCACGAGCCCGGCGGCCTTGAGCGTCGCGAGGTTCTGCGCGATCGCCTGCTGGCTGACGTGCTCGACCGCCGCCAGCGCGGCCGCCGTGGTCGGACGCTCGCCGATCACGCGGCCCAGCAGCGCCAGCTGGGAGATCGACAGTCCGGTGGAGAGGACGCCGGCCTGCTCGCGCACCCGGGAACGCAGCCGGGACATCGCCACCGCCAGGTCGACGGCGGCCTGAGCCGCCGCGTTGGGAGGATCTCGGTCGAGCGTCTTCGCAAACCTAGCAGGTAGACAAGTAACTTGTACAAGTCGCTTGTGGATCTCCAGGCGCTCAGGACCTGCCGACGACCAACCAGCGGCCGCTGCGAAACCGCGCCCCGCAGGTGGCCAGCCGCACGAGCATCAGCACGACGAAACCTGACCACACTCCAACGATGCCCCAATGCAGAGCCAATGCGGCGCCGGCGACGGCCACGTAGACGGCCCCTGAAGCGAGCATGCTCCAGGCCAGATAGTCGGTCTCGCCCGCGCCGAGCAGGATCCCGTCAAGCGCGAACACGGCGGCGCCGAACGGTTGCATCAGCGCGAACAGCGGCCAGAACGCCTCGGCGCGCTCGATCACCCGGGGGTCACTGGTGAAGGCGCGGGGGATCACCCCGCCCAGCGCCAGCAGGACCAGCCCAATCGCGATCCCGCCGGCCACCGATAGCTCGATCATGCGTTGCGCCGCCGCGCGGGCACCGGCCGCGTCGCCGGCGCCGAGTCGCCGTCCGACGATCACCTGGCCCGCGATCGCGATCGCGTCCAGGATCAGTGCCAGGAAGCCGAACAGCTGCATGCCGATCTGATGCGCCCCCAGCGACCACGCGTTCACGCGCGCGAGCACCGCGCTGGCGACGAGGAAGGAGCCGTAGAGCGACGCGGTGCGTAGGATCAGCGCGCTGCCCATGCGCAGCAGCGGCGCCATCAGCGCGAACTGCGGCCGCCGGCCATGGGTGTGGCTCGGCGCCCGTAGCAGGGCGATCACGAACGCGGCACCCATGCCGGCCTGGGCGATCACCGTGCCCCAAGCCGAGCCCGCCAGCCCCCAGTGGAGGCGGTAGACGAACACCAGCTCGAGGATCACGTTCGCCACGTTGGCGACCACGACCACGACCAGCGGCCGGCGCAGGTCGCCGACGCCGCGCAGGTAGCCCTGGCCGGCGAGCGCGATCAACGCGAACGGCACGCCGAGGACGCCGATGCGCAGAAACGTCGTCGCCAGCGCGGCGACGTGCCCGCCGCCGCCGAGCAGTCCGATCATCGGCCCCGCGAGCGCGGCGGCCACGGCGGCGATCGCCACGCCGAGGCCGATCGCCACCCACAGGGCCTGAGCGGCGACCGCGCCAGCTCGGTCGCGCTCGCCCGCACCGGACATTCGTGCCACCTGAGCCGTGACCCCATAGGTGAGGAAATTGCAGAACGTGGTCAGGCCGGTGAGCAACGTGCCGGCCAGGGCCAACGCGGCAAGTTGCGGCGTGCCCAGATGCCCGACGATCGCCGTGTCGGCCAGCAGGTAGAGAGGCTCGGCGGCGAGCGCTCCGAGGGCGGGCAGTGCGAGCAGGAAGATCTCGCGGTCATAGGGGGTGCGTCGGCGCACGCCGCCCATTCTGAAGTTCCGGCGCGATCGGCCGCCGCGGCGAGGGGTTGCGCGCGATCTGTCGAATGCTCGATGACGCTCAACTACGATCTCTTGCCGGGCGTTTCGGGCCCCCCGGGTGTGCCCCCGCGGGTCGGTCGCGTCGAAAGCTGATTCATGTCACCTCAGCCGTATCCAAGCGAGCCAGGCAGTGCCTGAGCCGCTTCAGCGCTCTTCCCGGTACATGCCGGCACTGGATGGACTGCGGGCGCTCGCGGTGTGCGCCGTGATCGCCTATCACCTCGGGCTCGGGTGGGCGCCGGGCGGCCTGCTCGGGGTGGGCGTGTTCTTCACCCTCAGCGGCTACCTGATCACCGACCTGCTGCTGGCCCGCTGGGATCACCTGCCCCGACGGCTCGGGGACTTCTGGGCGCGGCGCGCGCGCCGGCTGCTGCCCGCGCTCTATGTGATGCTGGTCGTGGTCTCGGTGTGGGTGGCGATCGGATCGCATTCGCGGCTGCCCGACGTCCGCGGTCAGGTGGGCTCGGCGCTGCTGTACGTCAACAACTGGTGGCAGATCACCCGGCACGTCTCGTACTTCGCGCGTTTCGGGCCGCCGTCGCCACTCAGCCACCTGTGGTCGCTGGCGGTGGAGGAGCAGTTCTACCTGATCTGGCCGTGGCTGCTGATCGCCGGCCTGCGCCTCGTCCCCGAGCGTCGGCGCTCGATCAAAGTGCGCCCGCGCCTGGCCGGGCTGACCCTGGCGCTGGCCGCGATCTCGGCGATCGAGATGGTGATCCTCTATCACCCCGGCTTCGACAGCACCCGGGTCTATGACGGCAGCGACACGCGCGCGTTCGGCCTGCTGATCGGGGCCGCGCTGGCGATGGTCTGGCCGAGTCGCTCGCTGACCGCGCGGGTCAGCGCCCGGGCTGCCAAGATCGTCGACGGGCTCGGCATCGCCGGGCTGCTGGTGATCGTGCTGATGGTCTGGCGGACCGATCAGTACTCGCCGTTTCTCTATCGCGGCGGACTGGTGGTGCTGTCGGTGGCCAGCGCGCTGGTGATCGTGGCCGGGGTCCATCCGGCCAGCCGGCTGGCGCGCGTCCTCGGCTGGCGGCCGCTGCGCTGGCTGGGGGTGCGCTCCTACGGGATCTACCTCTGGCACCAGCCGATCATCGTGCTCAGCACGCCCGCGTCCGCCCACTCCGTGCAGCCCGTCCGGGCCGTGGCGCAGGTCGGAGCCAGCGTGGCGCTGGCGGCGCTGTCGTGGCGGTTCGTCGAGGAGCCGATCCGCCATGGCGCCCTCGGTCGGCTGAGGGCTCAGGCGCGCGAGATCCACTGGCATCCACGCCTGCTGCCGCTCGGCGTGCGCGCCACGGCGGGGGCGGTGGTGCTCGCCGTCGTGCTAGCCGGGATCGGCCTCGCCGGCGTGCGACCGCCGAAGATCGGCGGCTCGAGCCCGGCGTCGACGCTCACCCAGCGGGCCGAGCTCGGCTCGCGCCGGTCCCGGCGACGCTCGAGCTCGAGCGCCACGACGAGGACCCGCGCGACCGGTCGTGGCACGCCGACCACGGGCACGACCAGGGCCAGCGGCACCCCCACGGCCGCGAGCTCCTCGCACAGCTCGTGTCGCGCCGTGGCGCACATCGGCGACTCGACGTCGGAGGGGCTGACCTCCAGCAACTATCTGCCCGACCCGGCACAGCGGATCACCGCCCAGTACCGCCGGGTGGGGGCGACCCAGCTGCACATGGAGATCACTCCCGCCACCTCGATCGTCGAGAGCCTGCCCGGCACGACCGATGCGCAGTCGGTCGCGCGCGGCCTGATTCAGGGCGGCTATCACGGCTGCTGGGTGCTGGCGCTGGGCACCAACGACAGCGCCGACGTCTACGTCGGCTCCAACGTCAGCCTCGCGGCGCGGATCACGAAGATGATGTCGATCATCGGCAATCAGCCGGTGATGTGGGTCAACGTCAAGTCACTGGTGAGCAGCGGGCCCTATGCCGAGGCGAACATGGAGCGGTGGGACCAGGCGCTGCAGCAGGCCTGCGCGCGCTATCCGAGCATGCGGATCTATGACTGGGCCTCGGTGGTGCAGAACCGCTGGTTCATCCCGGACGGGATCCACTACTACTCGCCCGGCTATGCCGCGCGTGCCCATCTGATCGCCAACGCGCTCGCCGAGGCGTTCCCGGCGAGTGGACTCTCGGCGGCGCAGGGATGCACCGTCCACACCCGGTCGCTGTCGATTCCGGTGCTGGAGGCCCACGGCTGACCGCGTCGCACCGCTACCTGGGCATAGGCGGCCTGTCGGGCGAACGCGAGGCTGATCCCGGGTCACTCGACGATGCTGCCCACCAGTTGGTCGTCGCCGAACCGGTCGGGGGCGAACGCGATCCTCGGATTCAAGGTGGGTGAGGGCGGTCGTTCCGGGCAGGCGGGAGACGATCGCGTGCGCTGCAGCTCATGGGAGAGGACGTGCGCGCGCTGGAGGCTCGTGCCGTTGGCGAACTGCATGTGCAGGCCGACCTGGTGGTGGCTGCCGACGTCCTCGAGCGCCGACAGCTCGTCCGAGGGAAGGGCCTCATCGGCCAGCCGCCGGCCGGCGTCGACGAGGATCCGCACGCCGGTCGTGGTGATCACCGCGGCCACGACCAGGCCGTCGGCCGGGTCAATCCAGTTCCGGCCGGTCGCCTTCACCAGGGGAGAGGCTGCGGGTGCCGCGAGTCCCCGGGGCGCGGACCGGCGACTGCAGGTAGGACTGCGCTTACAGGCTTTGCGCCCGCGGCGGGACCGCAACCAGCTGGTCACAGCCGCAGTTGTGGCACCGAGAGGTGACGGCGTGCCGGAGAACGGCAAATGTGTGGACGCCGCAGTGCTGGCATTCGCACCGGGTGGCACGAGCCTCGGGGACGGGCTGGAGAGGGGGGGAGACGCGGCGCGTCTGCGCGTCGCGGAGCATGGAAGTGGTCATGTAACTGAGAACGCTTACGAACGTCGACTCTGGCGGATTTTGTTGGCCGACGGGAGCATTAGCCCAACTTTGCCCTCGGAAACTGCAGCAATGGTCCGGCGTCGACGTCTGCGGGCCCCGATTGCCGCGCTCGATCCGGCGCGATGCAGATTGAACCAACCTTTCGGGCTGGCTCGCGTTGGTGTAAGTGGGATCACGTTTGAAGGTTCAGGAAACGAAGGGGCGTTCGTTTCCTGAACCGAGACGTGAGGGTTTTGGGGGCGCAGCGCCCGGGGGTGCGGAGATCCCCCCCGGGCCCCGTCCGTCGGCCCAGAAGCGTCGCTGAGCGACAACGCGCGGGACGACGCGACTGAGTTGCCGGAAGGTGACGATCTTGAGATTCCGCGCCGTTGGCTGGACTCTCGGCGCGATATGGCGCACACTGTGCGATATGGGCGCAACCGCAGCATTCATCGGGATTGGCCAGATTCCGGTTGGGCGGTCGGTCGCCGACCAGACCGACGATCGCCTCGTCGCTGCCGTGCGCGCCGGTGACGAGGATGCGTTCGCGAAGATCTATGACCGCTACGCACGCGGGCTGCTGTCGTTCTGCACGCATATGCTCGGAAATCGAGAGGCGGCCGAGGACGCGCTGCAGCTGACGTTCGTCTCGGCGTATCGCGCCCTACGTGGCGGAGAGCGCGACATCTCGTTGCGGCCGTGGCTGTACACGATCGCCCGCAACCGCTGCCTGTCCGAGCTGCGGGCAAAACGCGACGTCGAGCCGCTGTCGGTCGAGCGCCCGCTGTTCAACGATCTGGCTGACCAGGTCCAGCGGCGCGAGGATCTCAGGGAGATGCTGGAGGAGATCCGGCGCCTGCCGGACGACCAGCGCGCTGCCCTGGTGCTGTTTGAACTCGGCGACAACTCGCACAAGGAGATCGCCGCGATCCTCGATGTCCGCCCGGGCAAGGTCAAGGCGCTCGTCTTTCAGGCGCGCGAGGCGCTCGTGCGGGGGCGGCTGGCCAGGAGCCGGCCATGCGCCGAGGTCCGCGAACGGGTGTCGGCGGCGCGCGACACGGCTGCGTCGCGCGGTACGACGCGCGCCCACATCGACCGCTGTCCGAGCTGCTCGGCTTTCGAGGTGCAGGTCCGCCGTCAACGGGCCGCGCTGGCCCTGATTCTTCCCGTGCCGCTTGCGGTCGAACTCAAGACCCTGGTGCTGGGTTCGGCGCTGCATGGTGGTGGCGCGGTCGCGGCCGGAGCGGGGGCGAGCGCCGGTGGCGCGGTCGCGGCCGGCACGAGCGGCGGCGGTGCCGTGG
>JBPCPC010000188.1:0-24714 GCA_050999585.1 Solirubrobacteraceae bacterium
GTGCTCGCGCGGCGTCCCGGATGCTGGGTGGCCGGCGCTGTGGCGGCCGCGGCCCCCGCCGCGATCGCCGACGACATCTCCAACGGTCCGCGCGTGTTCCGACGGCTCAGCGGGTCACCCAAGACGACCTGGAACGTCGTCGGCGAGTGCGGCGCGGAGAGTGAGCCGCGGACGCTGGTGGTGCTCGCCCACCACGACGCCGCCCCCACCGGCGCGATCTTCGATCCTACGTTCCAGCGCTGGCTGGGCGAGACGTTCCCCGGGCTGATCGAGCGCATCGACACATCATTTCCGCTGTGGTGGGCGCTGCTGGCCGCGCCGCTGCTGGTGGCCTCCGGCTCGCTGCGCGGCCGTCGCGGGCAATTGGCCGCGGGCGTGGTTGGCTCGACGATCGGCCTGGCCACGTTCGCCGACGTCGCCCGCAGCCCGATTGTGCCGGGCGCCAACGACAACCTGAGCGCGGTCGCGGTACTGGTGGCGCTGGCCGAACGTCTGCGCTCAGAACCGATCGCCGGGCTGCGCGTGGTGCTGGCCTCGTGCGGCGCCGAAGAGGTGATCCAGGGGGGGATCTACGGCTTCGCGCGCCGGCACTTCCCGCGCCTGGATCGCGAGCGCACCTGGTTCCTGAACCTGGAGACGGTCGGCTCGCCGCGACTGATCATGCTCGAGGGCGAGGGCCCGATGGTGATGGAGGACTACCACGACGCCAGCTTCCGGGACCTGGTGGCACGGGTCGCCGAGCAAGCGGGTGCACCGCTGCGCCGCGGCCTGCGGGCGCGCAACTCCACCGACGCGGTGCTCCCCAGCCGTGCCGGCTACCCGACGGCCACGCTGGCCTCGATGGACCGCTATAAGGCACTGTCAAACTACCACCTGATGTCCGACACCCCCGACAACCTTCACTATCGCACGGTCGGCCACGCGCTGACCGTCACCGAGGCGGTGGCGCGCGAACTGGCCGCCAACCCGTGGCTGGGGATCGGCTGAACGCGATGGCGGTCGTCACCGAGCTCGAGCTTGCGCACTTCGACCACACCGACACCGCGCTGCGCGGCGCTGACTATCGAGCGGCGATGGGCGCGCTGAGCGGCCACGCGGATTGGCTGGTGGCGTGCCCGTTCGGCTTCATCGTGCTCGACCGCGCGAGCGGTGAGTTCTTCCTGCGCTCCAAGCAAACCGAGTTTCCGGGGCTGAGGATCGCCGAGCTGTTCGGCATCGACCGGGGGCCGCTGCACGAGGAGATCGTCAAGAACATCATCACCCTCGGCGGCGCCGACCACCGTCGGATTCGCAACCTCGTCAACCCTGCGCTGGCGCCGCGCGCGGTCGCCCGCTATCGCCCCGCGATGCGCTCGTTCATCGCCGATCTGCTCGACGCCGCGACCGCCGCCGGCCCGCGCTGCGAGTTCATCTCCGAGCTGGCCAAGCCGTATCCCTCGCTGGTGATCGCCGAGGTCATGGGCGCCCCGCGCTCGTGCGCGCCGCAGCTGCACGAGTGGTCAAACGTGATTCAGCAGCAGTTCGATCCGGCGTCGCTGACCGAATCTCGCCCGCGGATTGAGGCGGCCGTGGAGGAGTTCTACGAGTGGGTCGACGAGCTGATCGCGCAGCGCCGCGATTCGCCGGGCGAGGACCTGATCACCGATCTGATCGCCGCCGAGGCTCAGGGCGAGCGGCTCAGCCACGACGAGCTGCGCAACCTGATCCTCAACGTACTCGTCGGCGGCGTCGACACCAGCCAAAGCCAGCTCGCCCACACGGTGCGGCTGCTGGCCGAGCATCCCGCGCAATGGGAGCGACTGCGCGCCGACCCCGACAGGATGGCGTTGCCGGCCGTCGACGAGGCGATCCGCTTTGAGCCGATCACGCCGTTCACTGCCCGCATCACCAGTTCGACGCTGGAGCATCGCGGGGTCACGTTCCCCGCGGGCACCGTCGTGCTCGTGTCGGCGTGGCACGCCAATCGCCAGGACACGGATCCCGACGAGTTCGACATCACGGCCGACCGCTGCGGTCGGGTGCTCACCTTCGGCGCCGGCCAGCACTATTGCGCCGGCGCCAACCTCGCCCGGGCGGAACTGCAGGAGGCGCTGGTCGCCCTGGCCCGCCGAGCCCCGACGTTGGAACTGGCCGGTGAGCCGGCGTACGGCACCCCCGCCGGCATCTACGGCCTGGAGTCGCTTCCGCTGCATCTGGGTATCGCTTAGGGCAATGACCACGATCGCTCACCGGGTCGTGATCGTCGGTGGCGGTTTCGCCGGCATACGGGCGGCGCGCAAGCTGGCGGACGCGCCCGTCGAGGTGACACTGATCGACCGGCGCAACTTTCACCTGTTTCAGCCGCTCAGCTACCAGGTCGCGACCGGCGCACTGTCACCCAACGACGTCGCCTATCCCCTGCGCGCGCTATTCAAGTCCTACCCCAACGTCCGCGTGCTGATGGCCGAGGTGTCGGGGTTTGACCTCGAGCGACGCCGGGTGCGGTTCTCGGACCCGCCGCTGGAGCCACTGGCATACGACACGTTGATCGTGGCGGCCGGATCGAGCTACTCGTATTTCGGCCACGAGGAGTGGCGCGCGCATGCCGGTGAGGTCAAGTCGCTGGAGTCGGCGGTCACCGTCCGCTCGCGGATCCTGTCCGCGTTCGAGCGCGCCGAGATGAGCAGCGATCCAGCGCAGCGCGAGGCCGAGCTGACGTTCGTCGTGGTCGGCGGCGGACCGACCGGTGTCGAGATGGCCGGCCAGATCGGCGAGCTGGCCCGCGACACCCTGCACCGCAACTTCCGCGCGATCAACTCCCGCGCCGCTCAGGTCCTGCTCGTTGAAATGGGCGACCGGCTGCTGGCGTCATTCCCGGAGTCACTGTCGGCCAAGGCCAGCCATCAGCTGGAGCAGCTCGGCGTCACTCCCACGGTCGGCCAGACGGTCGTGGCGATCGCTCACGACTCGGTGACCCTGCGCGATTCCGAGGGCGGCGAGCGCCACGTGCCCTGCAAAACGGTGATCTGGGCCGCCGGCGTCAACGCCTCGGGACTCGCCGTTGAGCTGGGGCGAGCCGCCGGCGCCGAGGTCGACAAGGCCGGGCGCGTGACCGTCGAGCCCGATCTGACACTGGCCGGCCATCCCGAGGTGTTCGTGCTCGGCGACATGGTCCGGGTCCGTGGCGCCGACGGCACCGCGCAGCAGCTGCCGGGCGTCGCTCCGGTCGCGATCCAGCAGGGCGTCCATACGGCAAAGACAGTCGCTCAACGGCTGCAGGGCGAGCCGGCCAAGCCGTTTCGGTATTTCGACAAGGGCAACGTCGCGACGATCGGGCGTGGGCGCGCCGTCGTCGATCTCGGCTTCCTCCGCCTGAGCGGCTTCCCCGCCTGGGTGATCTGGCTGGTGATCCACATCTGGTACCTGATCGGTTTTCAGAACCGTCTGCTGGTCGTCGTGCAGTGGACTTTCAGCTTCGCTGTCCACGGCCGGTCGGGCCGGCTGATCGTCGACACGCACGAGGACCCCCCGGCGACCGGCCGGTAGTGTCCAAACGGCCTGCCCGCGGGCGTATCCCCCACCGACGACGAGCTTGGGACGCGGATGGCGCTGGACAAGCTGGCCGCGCTCGTCGAAGCCGGCGGCTAGCTGGGGGCTAGGCGCCAGAGCGCGTCGTCGCCGAGCGCGTTGCGGGTCGCCCGACCTTCAGCGACCAACCCGATCAGCGCCGCCTCGGCAGCGCGGCGGTCGACGGCGTCGTTGGAGTGGGTCATCAGCGCCGCGACCTCCTGTGTGGTCAGGCCGCCGCTGAAGTGCTCGAGCAGCGCGAGCGGGGTCTCGGGCGAAGCCTTGCGCTCCAGGCCCGGATCGAGGTTCGCGATCAGCACGTCGTAGGCCTCGACCGGCTGAAACCCGCCGGCGACCAGCTTGGTGCCGTTGGACTGGAACACGACCGACGGGGCGGTGAAGCGGACCGGGCCGTCGGTGGTGGCAGTCTTGCCCTGCAGCTCGGCGGCCGAGCCCGCAGCGTCCCGGGCCTGGGCCTTGTCGGCCTCATAGATCTCGGTCACCTCGGGTGAGTCCATCGCGGCTACGACCGCGCCGGCATCGACGCCCGGCACGTCAGCCAGCGCGTCGCGCAGCCCCGCGTCGTCCTCGAGCACCAGCCCGGTGGTGAAGTTGGCCAGCTGCAACGCGCGGAACACGTCCCATTCGCTGCCCGGCGCGGCCAGCCGCGCCGAGATCACGACCCGGCAGGCGCGGGCGGTGGCGCTCAGCCGTGCCTTGGGCTCGGGCGCGAACGGCATCCCGTAGCGGCGAAAACTGAGCTGGCCGAGGGCGCCGCGCAGCGGTGTGTACCCGCGGGCCGCGTACTGGTCGGCCTTTTCGGTGAGCGCGATCAGCACCAGCGTCCAGTCCAGCTGCTCCCCGTAGCGCCACTCGATCACGCGCAGCGCGGGGCTCTCGGAGTAGGCCCAGGGACAGGCGGGATCGCTGTAGATGGTGGCGGAGATCATGATGTTGACGCCTCAAGTATATCGACCAACCGCTCGAGGAGCGTCACCTGGGCGGGGTTGAGCTTCTCCCGCGCCTGCGCCAGACCGAACCACTGCGCGCGGTCGACCTCTGGGAACGCTTGCATGCGGCCCGACCGCGGCGGCCACTGCATCTCAAACGTGTTGGAGCGGATCGCCGCCGCTTCGAGATCGCCCTCCAGCGCCCACCCGGACACAAACTTGCCCGACTTCTGGCGGATCTCGCCAAGCTCGATCGTCTCGCCCGCGGGGGGCGGGGATCCAAGCTCCTCGGCAAACTCGCGGCGCGCCGCGGCGAGTGGCTGCTCGTCGTCGTACTCTCCCTTGGGGATCGACCACGCACCGGCGTCGCGCCGGGCCCAGACCGGGCCGCCGGGGTGCACGAGCAGCACCTCAAGTTGGCCGGCGCGTCGCCGATGCAGCAGGATCCCGGCACTTTTGGCGCTACGACCGCTCATTTTCGACCTCGGACACAATCTGTCAAACAAATGTCAGCGCCTGCCTGTTCACTCACCGTACGCTCGGTGCACCGTTGCATGACAATTGTCATGCCAGGAATCGGCCGGACGCCACTTCCCCAGACGCTAGCGCGAGCCTACGCTTCTGGACGCAGCAATCGACGCCCAGACTTGACCCGGAGGTAGAAACGAGAACCATGAGAAAGCTTGCCACTTGGTGCTTCCGACACCGGATTGTCACGATCGTTGCGTGGATCCTCACGCTGGTCGTGCTCAACGGCCTGCATGGGGCCGCAGGGAGCGCCTACACCGACAACTTCAAGCTTCCGCACACCGAGAGCTTCGACGCGATCCGACTGCTGCAGAAGGCCAGCCCGAAGGCCTCGGGCGAGACCGACCAACTGGTGATCGCAGTCAACCACGGCAAGGTCACCGACCCGGCGGTCAAGGCACAGGCGGCGAAGGTGTTCGCGGCGGTCGCCAAGGTGCCTCACGTGTCCGCGGTGATCTCGCCCTACACGCCGCTGACGAGCAAGCAGATCGCGCCCGGGGGCCAGGTCGCGTTCGCCAACGTCCAATTCGACAACGCCGCCAACCGCAACAAGATCACGGCCCCGGCGGCCCAGCACTTCGTCAAGACGATCACGTCCGGATCCAGTGGCGGCGTGCAGTTCCAGGTCGAGGGCAACATCGCTCAGGCCGGTAACCCGACCAACCAGAGCTCGAGCCTGTTCTTCGGTTTCATCGCCGCGGCGATCGTCCTGTTCATCGCGTTCGGCTCGTTCACCGCGATGTTCCTGCCGCTGGTCACGGCGGGCGTGTCGCTCGGATCCGCGATCGCCGTCGTCGGACTGCTCTCACACCTGATCGACATCGCCACGTTCTCCAACGAACTGGCGCTGCTGATCGGGCTGGGCGTTGGTGTCGACTACGCGCTGTTCATCGTCACTCGCTACCGCCAGGCGCTGCTGCGCGGCGTCAGCCGCGAGGACGCCGTGGTGCAGTCGCTCGACACCTCGGGCCGGGCCGTGCTGTTCGCGGGGATGATCGTCTGCATCGCAATGCTCGGCATGTTCGCGCTCGGCGTGAGCTTCCTCTATGGCGTCGCCGTGGCCGCAACGGTCACCGTGGCGTTCACGGTCCTGGCGTCGCTGACCCTGCTGCCGGCGCTGCTCGGCGTGTTCGGCAAGTGGGTGCCGCGTCGCCGCGAACGCAAGGCCGTGCGCGGCGGGGAATTGCGCCGCAACGACGAGTCGCCCATTTGGGCTCGCTGGACCGGGATCATGAGCAAGCGGCCGGCGGTGTTCGCGACGCTCGCGGCGCTGGCGATGATCATCATCGCGCTCCCGTTCTTCGGTATGCGGCTGGGCTCGGCCGACGCCGGCACCGACCCGTCCTCCACGACGACTCGCAAGGCCTATGACCTGCTCGCCAAGGGCTTTGGCCCGGGTTACAACGGACCGTTGCAGCTGGTCGCCAAGATCGACAGCCGTGCCCAGCTGGCCTCGTTCAGCAAGGCCGAGCAGGCGGTCGCGGGCACGCCGGGCGTGGTCGGCTCCACGCCGGCCCGGGTGATTAGGGGCACCGCCCCCGGAGCGCCCTCGGTGGCGATCGCCAACGTCTATCCCAAGGGCTCGCCGCAGGCGGCCTCGACGTCGGACCTGCTGCATCAAATCCGCGGCTCGGTGATTCCAGCGGCCACCCGCGGCTCCGGCATGCACGTGCTCGTGGGTGGGACGACGGCGATCTTCGACGACTTCAGCCACGTGCTCTCGAGCAAGCTGCCGCTGTTCATCGGGATCGTCGTCGTGCTCAGCTTCCTGCTGCTGATGGCGGTGTTCCGGAGCCTGGTGATTCCGCTCACGGCGGCGGTCATGAACATGCTGTCGGTGGGCGCCGCGTTCGGGGTCCTGACCGCGGTGTTCCAGCACGGGTGGGGAGCGTCGATCATCGGTCTGAACACCACCGGGCCGATCGAGGCGTTCATTCCGGTGCTGCTGTTCCCGATCCTGTTCGGCCTCTCGATGGACTATGAGGTGTTCCTGATCAGCCGCATCTACGAGGAGTGGCATCGTCGCGGGGACAACCGCGAGGCGGTCACCCACGGGCTGTCGGCCAACGGGCGCACGATCCCCGCTGCCGCCGCGATCATGGTGCTGGTCTTCGGCTCATTCGTGCTCGGCGGTGAGTGGATCATCGAGATGTTCGGCATCGGGCTGGCCAGCGCGGTGCTGCTCGACGCGCTGATCGTGCGCTCGGTGCTCGTGCCGGCGCTGATGATCCTGATCGGCGACTCCAACTGGAAGCTGCCCGGTTGGCTGGACCGGATGATTCCGCACCTCAACGTCGAGGGCAGCGTGGAATCCAGCGAGCGCGTCGTCGATGCCCCCCAGCGCCCGACCCCGGAGCCGGTCGCCGGCTGAGCGGGTGGGGTTCTCGCGCGCGTTTGACCAGCCGTTCCCTGGACTCAGCCGCGACAGCGTGTGGGCGGCGTCGGGCCGGAACTGATCCAGCAGCGGCGGCGACGGAATCAATCATGCCGTGCCTGCCGGGGAGTACCCGTCCGGGATCGAAGCGGGAACTCCCACGGCCGTGGCGCCGTCAGCCGCGGTTGGGGAGGCCCTGCACTGCCCAGCGGTTGCCGTCGGGATCGGCGAAGTACAGGAAATCGCCCCACGCGGTCTTCTCGACCTCGCCGACCTTTATCCCGCGACCCAGCAGGTCAGCGCGCGCGGCCTCCGCATCGGCGACGACGACCTGCATCCCGGTCACGCTTCCGGGGGCGGCGTCGGTCACGCCCTTGCCAATTGCGATCGAGCACGCCGATCCCGGCGGCGTCAGCTGCACGAAGCGGATCTCGTCGCTGACCGTGTGGTCATGGTCGGCGTTGAACCCGACCTGCTCGTAGAACGCCTTGGCGCGGTCGACGTCGCTGACCGGCAGCATCACCAGCTCGAGCCTGTAATCCATGTCCGCGACTCCTCTTCTCGTTGATTGCGGGATGAGGCCACGATACGGCTCATTGCGGCCTGTTTCGGTCCGCAATGATGCAAGCTCAACCGTGTGCTGGAGACCTCGCCACCGCTGCTGAGCCTGCTGCTGACTCTCGACGCTCGATGCCCCGGTGCCCGTGCTCAGGCCACCAGCACCCGCTCCTCGTCTTGCTGCACCTGCTCGGCACGCTCCTCGACCACGGCGTCAAGCTCCCGGGGGGCAGGGCGCAGCGAGACGATCGCGAGTGCCACCGCCACCAGGGCAAAGGCCGCCCCGACGACGAACGCCCGGTCAAAGCCGTCTGCCAGGGCGCGTGCGGCACCCAGGCCGACCTCGGCACGCGTCTGACCAGCCGCGATCGTGGAGAGGATCGCCAGCCCGAGCGCCCCGCCCATCAGCCGCGACGTGTTCAGCACGCCGGAGGCCAGTCCCGATTGCGAGCCGGGCACGCCGGACATCGCGACGATCGTCGCCGGCACCAGCGAGAAGCCCATCCCCAGCGCGGTCAGCAGCGCCCCGAGCAGCACGTTGCCGACGTAGGTCCCGCCGGGGGCGACGCCGCTGAGCGCGAGCATCCCGGCAGCCAGTGACAGCATCGCGACCGCGATCACGCGGCGCGAGCCGAAACGGGCCACGGCGCGCGGCGCCAGCGTCGACCCGGTGAAGATCGAGAGCGTCATCGGCAGGAACGCCAGGCCGGCCTCGATCGCATCGAAGTGCAGCACCTGCTGCAGGTACAGCGTGATGAAGAACCAGGCCGGGAAGTTGGCCCCGTACATCAGCAGCACGATCGCGTTGGCCGCACGCAGCCGGCGCCGGCGGAAGATCGCCAACGGCACGAGCGGGTCGCGCGCCACTCGCGCTTCCACATACACGAACCCAACCAGCATCACGATTCCGGCGGCCAGCGGGCCGAGCACGCCGGTCGACCCCCAGCCGAGCGTGTCGGAGCGCACGATGCCGAACGTGGCGGTGATCAGGCTGGCGGTGATCAGCGTCGCGCCGAGCGCGTCGAACTGACGTGGGTGGTCGGGGTCGGAGACCGGCGCGATCGCCGGGATCGCCTTCAGGCCTAGGACGATCACCAGCACGCCAAGCGGCACGTTGACGGCGAAGATCGCCGGCCAGCCGAGGCCCTGGGTGAGCACGCCACCGAGCAGTGCGCCGGAGGATCCGCCCAGCGCGCCCATCGCGCCCCACAGCGCGAGGCCGCGGTTGCGCTCAGGGCCCTCGGGCAGGGTGCTGGTGATGATTGAGAGCGTCGCCGGCGACATCACCGCGCCGGCCACCCCCTGCACGCCCCGCGCGCCGATCAGCAATCCGCGTGAGCCGGCCACGGCACATGCGATCGAGCTCAACGTGAACATCGCGGTGCCCGCCATGAACACCCGCCGGCGTCCGAGCAGGTCGGCGGCGCGGCCGCCGAGCATCAGCAGGCCGGCGAATGTCAGCGTGTAGGCGTTGACGACCCACTGCAGACCGGTGGTGGAGAAATGCATGCCACCGCGGATCGACGGCAACGCGATGTTGACGATCGAGACGTCGAGGATGACCATGAACTGAGCGAGGCAGACGACGGCCAAGAGCGCGCTGGTGGAGCTCGGCCGCCGTTGGGAAAGTTGTCTGAGTTGTGGCATGAGAGTAGGATGCGCTTGTCCGTATCCAGGTACAAGAGAGGTAGTTATCCTGGTAGTAGAGCTTCCCCCCATCGAAACTGACGTCGAGCCAGGCCGCGGCCTGCAGGTCGTGGGCGCCAACGGCGAGCGCCGGCGTGCCGAGCTCGCCGACTTCCTGCGCAAACGCCGCGCGAGCCTGCGCCCCGAGGACGTGGGCCTGCCGAGCAGCGGCCGGCGGCGGACGCCCGGACTGCGCCGTGAGGAGGTCGCCCATCTCGCCGGCGTGGGGACCACCTGGTACACGTGGCTCGAACAGGCGCGCGACGTGCGCGCGTCGCTCGAGGTGCTCGAGGCGCTGGCCCGGGCGCTGCGGATGACGCCCGCCGAGCGCACCCACCTGGTACTGCTGGGTCGCGGCCAGACGCCCCCGCCGTGCAAGTCAGACGAGCGGGTGTCGGCGACGGTGCGCCGCACGATCGAGCACCTCGGCCACAACCCGGCGTATGTGCTCGGGCGTCGCTGGGACTACCTGGCCTGGAACGACGCCACCACGGCGCTGTTCGGCGACCTCGGAGCGGTGCCGCGCGCGAGCCGCAACCACGTGTGGATGCATTTCATGGACCCGGCGCGGCGCGACATGTTCCCCGACTGGACGCGCAGCACCCGGATCATGGCGGCCAAGTTCCGCGCCGACAGCGCCCGCCACATCGGCGACCCCGAGTTCGAGCAGCTGATCACGACGCTGCGCAAGTCCAGCCCGGAGTTCTGCAAGGCGTGGAAGAAGCACGAGGTCGCAACGACCGGCGAAGGCCGCAAGGAGATCCACCATCCCCTGGTCGGCAAGATGCTGTTCGAGCACGCCGTGTTCAACCCGTTCGAGGCGCCCGAGCAGCGGATGATCCTCTACACGCCGCTCCCCGACGAGGACACGCCGGCCAAGCTCGCGCAGTTGCTGGCCTCCTGATCGGCGGGCTTCGCCCCTTCCGGTTCGGACACACAGACCCCGCCATCCGCGTCACTCGACGGGGCTGTGGGTCTCAGACCGCGGGTATCGGCCCCCTGGAGCCCACACCCCTCCCGGATCGCATCGAGTGGTGGCTTGGTGGCCGTCTCGACCCGAGTCAGGGGTAGCCTGACATCGTTGCGGCGTGGCGTGGCGCGGCGTGGCGCGGCGCGGGCGTTGCGGTCAAGCATCGCCACCACGACCAGACCACCTCGATCGCCAGATCGATGCTTGATCAGCGATGACCGGCCGCGCCCACCCACCCCCGCTGGCTGTCTGGGCGTGGATGGTGTGACAAACCCGATCGACCGTCCGGGGTTTGTCACCGGCTGCGGGCTGAGCGTGCGATCGGTGACCAATCTCGGAGCGCTTATCGGATTTGTCGCACGGTGCAGGTCGCCGCGGGGATTCACGACCCATCCGGGCTCCCGTTGCATCATGCGCTCACGCGCCCGATCCCGATCAGCGCCGACCGACCACGCCACCCAGCCACGCCCGAGAGCCCAATCGGTACGTTTGTACCATTACCGGGGTGCGCACCGTCGCCCAGCCCCACAAGCGCCCCCGCGGCGCCGTCCGCCGCCAGCTGCTGCTCGAGGCGGTGCTGACGATCGTCGGCGAGGTCGGTGCGGACGCGGTCACCCATCGCCGGGTGGCCGAGGTGGCACAGCTGCCGCTGGCCTCGACGACGTACTGGTTTGCCTCCAAGGACGAGCTGCTGACCGCCGCGCTGCAGCTGGCCGCCGAGCGCGACGTCGCGCGCTTGCACGCACTGGCGCAGGCGCTCTGCGACGTGAATCGGGTCAGCGGACGCGCGGCCGTCGAGGGCGCCATCACGGCGGTCGTCGATCCGCTTGACGAGCCGTCCAGCCGCGCCTCGCTGATGGTTACCTATGCGCTGCTGCTCGAGGCCGCCCGCCGGCCGGCGTTGCAGGAGCTGACCCGTCGCTGGACCGACGCCTACCTGGAGACGATCGGCGCGCTGCTGGAGCGCGCCGGCTCGCGCGATCCGCGCGGCGATGCCCGTCTGCTGCTCGCCGCCGCCGACGGCCTGGTGTTTGAACAGCTGGCCTCCGGCGAGCACGCGGACCTCCGCCCGGCGCTGCGCCGGCTGGGTAGCGCCCTGGTGGAGTCATGAGCGCGATCCGCTGGCGACGGCCCGTATCGGCGCGCGCGGTGGAGGCCGGCCCCGACGGGCGGCTGATCTCCTTGATCCGCTGGCTGCTGCTGTTCGAGTCCTCGCTGTACTCGGCGGTCACGCCGGTCCTCCCCCACTACGCCCATTCGCTGCACGCCTCCAAGCCGGCCGTCGGGCTGCTCGCCGCCGCCTATCCGGCGGGGCTGATCCCCGGCTCGCTGATCGGCGGCTGGATCGCCTCGCGGGTCGGGGTAAGACGAACGACCTTCGCCGGCCTGATCGCGTTCGGTGCGGCCATCGCTGCGTTCGGCTTTGGCTCAGACCTGGTCGCACTGGACCTCCTGCGCGTGATCCAGGGCGCGAGCTGCGGCCTGATCTGGGGCGGCGGCCTGACCTGGGCGATCGCGGTCGCTCCGCGCGAGCGACGGGGTGCGGTGATTGGATCGGTGATCGCGGCCGCGACGTTCGGCACGCTGCTGGGGCCGCTGCTGGGAACCGCGGCGGTCGCGGTCGGCACCCGGCCCGTGTTCTGCCTGCTGGGCGCGATCTCCCTGGTCCTGGCGATGATCACCTGGCGTCACCCCGAGCCAGGTCACCGCCCGCAGGCGGAGCCGGGGCGCCCACTGAGCCGTGCGGCGCTGCGCGCCGCGCTGCGCGGCGGCCTCGGGATGGGCATCTGGCTGATCAACCTGGAGGCGATCACGATCGGCGCCACCAACGTCCTGCTCCCGCTGCGCCTCTCGCGCTTCGGCGCCTCCGGAGTGGCGATCGGCGCGACCTTCCTGCTGGCCGCGGCGCTGAGCAGCGTGCTGTCGCCGATCGTCGGCCGGGTCACCGACCGACGGGGGACCCGGGCGCCGGTGGTCGTCGGCCTGATCGCCAGCGCGGTGCTGCTCGTCGCGCTGCTGGCGCCCCGGTCCGCGCTGCTGCTGGCCGCCCTGTGCGTGATCGCGCTGGGCGCGCCGCTGACCGGATACATGATCCCGGCGGTGTCGATGATGACCGACTCGGCCGAGCGGGCCGGAATCGCCCTGGTGCTGGCGACCACGCTGGTCAACCTCTCCTACGCGACCGGTGAGACGATCGGCGCGCCGCTCGCCGCCGGGCTCTCCCAGGCGACAAGTGACGCGGTGCCGGTCCTGCTGATCGCGGCGACGATGCTGATCACCCTGCCCGCAGTGCTCACCGGCGACGCGCAGCGACACCACGGCGGCCGCGACGGCAGCGAAGGTAGTGGCGGCAGCGACGGCCCGACCGCGGAGGGTCAGCCCTCGACTGGCTCCTCGGTGACATCGCGAGCGACCAGCGCCGCATAGGCACCGCCGCGCTCGAGCAGCTCCTCGTGCGTGCCGCGCTCGACGATCTGGCCCCGGTCCAGCACGACGATCTGGTCGGCGTCACGCACGGTCGACAGCCGGTGAGCGATGGTGATCGTGGTGCGCCCCTGCGACAGCCGCTCGAGCTCGGCCTGGACGGCGTGCTCGGTCTGGGTGTCGAGCGCGCTCGTGGCCTCGTCGAACACCAGCACCGGGGGATTGCGCAGCACGGTGCGGGCGATCGCCATGCGCTGCTTCTCCCCACCGGAGAAGCGGTAGCCGCGCTCGCCGACGACGGTGTCGTAGCCCTGCGGGAGTCCGGCGACGAGATCGTGGATGCGGGCCGTGCGCGCCGCCGCCTCGACCTCCTCGTCGGTAGCCTGGGGACGGGCGAAGCGCAGGTTCTCCCGCACGCTGGCGTGGAACAGGTAGGTCTCTTGAGAGACGACCCCGACCGTAGCTGCCAGCGATGTGAACGACAGCTGCCGGATGTCGACGCCGTCGATCGTCACCTGCCCGTCCTGGGGCTCGTACAGCCGCGCCACCAGGTACCCGAGCGTCGTCTTGCCCGAGCCGGTCTCACCGACGATCGCCGTGCGCGTTCCGGCGGGCACGTCGAGGTGGATGTGGCGCAGCGTCCAAGGCGATGGGTCTGCGGGCGCCGCGTCGGCGGGGTTGGGCTCCTCATACCGGAACGACACGTCCTGCAAGCGCACCTCGCCCAGCACCTCCTCGGGCCGCAGCGTCACCGGGTCCGGCGCCTGCACGATGTCCACCGGCAGATCGAGGTATTCGAAGATCCGGTCAAATAGCGCCAGCGAGGACTCGATGTCGGCGCCGACGCCGAGCAGCGACTGGATCGGGAACAACAGCCGGGTCTGCAGGGTGGTGAAGGCCACCACCGTGCCGATCGAGATCGAGCCGCCGAGGAAGCTCTGCCCGGCCAGCCAGTAGATCAGCGCCGGCTGGATCGCGAACGTCATCTGGATCGTCGACATCACCCAGCGTCCGGCCATCCGCGAGCGGACCTCGAGGTCGGCGATCCCCTTGGACTCGCCGGTGAAGCGATCGGCGAGGTCCTGGCCGCGTCCCATCGTCTTGCCGAGCATGATCCCGGACACCGACAGGGACTCCGAGACCAGCGACGACAGATCGGCCAGGCGCCGCTGCTGCTCGGTCGTGATCGTGCGTCGCAGCTTGCCCACGCGGCGGGTCAGCCACACGAACAACGGCACGAACACCACCGAGAGCGCCGCCAGACGCCAGTCCAGCAGGCACATCGCCGCCAGCGCGGCGATCACCGTGGTCGCGTTCTGCGCGATCGTGGTCGCCGTCGTCGTCACCACGCTGTCCAGCCCGCCGATGTCGTTGGCGATCCGCGATTGCACCTCGCCGGTGCGGGTGCGGGTGAAGAACGCCAGCGACATGCGCTGCAGGTGCTCATAGACCGCCGCCCGCAGATCGTGCATCACGCGCTGACCGACCTGGTTTGACAAATACGTCTGCCAGACGCTGAAGACGGCCGACGCGATCGCGATCGCGATCATCCCCGCGACCAGTTCGGTCAGCAGCGTGTGCCGGTGGTGGAAGATCCCGTTGTCGAGCACCGACTTCAGCAGGAACGGTGAGATCATGCTCAGCAGCGCGCTGAACACGATCATCACCAGGACCACGGTCAGACGCATGCGATACGGCCTGAACAGCGCCAGGATGCGATGGCGATCGCGCTGCCGCGAGGGGTCCATCAGCGGCGGCGGCTTCTTGCCGGGGCCGCGCAGCGACCGCATCGAGCCCGGCGCGTTGGCGCCGTGTGAAGCAGCGAATCCTCGGTTACCTGAGCTCATGTTCGTCTCTCATGATGACGCACCGCAAACCGCTGCCCGCACATTTCGTTCTGAGACGAACTGTGCAGGCGTTACGCTGACCAAATGTCCGGCGACGCCGACATTGCCAAGATCGGGGCGCTGGTCGCCGATCCAGCCCGCGCTCGGATCCTCCTGGCACTCGGCGACGGTCGCGCGTTGGCCGCCAGCGTGCTCGCCGACGAGGCCGGGGTCGCCGCCTCGACGGCCAGCGCGCACCTGGCCAAGCTCGTCGACGGCGGGCTGCTCGCGGTCCAGCGCCACGGTCGTCACCGTTACTTCAGCCTCGCCGGTCCCCAGGTCGGAGCGCTGATCGAGATGCTCGCCGGGCTGGCACCGGCGGCTCCGGTGCGCTCGCTGCGCCAGGGCACTCGCGCCCACGCCGTGCGCAGCGCGCGGACCTGTTATGACCATCTCGCCGGGCAGCTCGGCACCGAGCTGATGGGGGCGTTGCTGACACGCGGGCTGCTGATCGGCGGCGACGGCACGTTTGACCCGGCGCGGGCTCGCCAGGACCGGCTGTCGGCGCCGGGCTCAGACCACGACTATCACCTCACCGAACGCGGACATCGGGAGCTGAGCGCGTTCGGGATTGATTTCGAGCGGCTGGTGGGTCGCCCCCGGCCGCTGATCCGCTACTGCGTGGACTGGTCTGAGCAGCGCCACCATCTGGCGGGCTCGCTCGGCGCAGCGCTGGCCGCGCGGATGTTCGAGCTGGGCTGGGTATGCCGCGCGCGCCGTGGTCGCGCCGTGCACCTCAGCCGAGAGGGCGCGGCCGGCCTGCGCCAGACGTTCGGGCTGCAGGTGACGGCGACCCGCTCAGCGGCCACTCGCTAGGTGGTCAGCCGGGCAGCCTCGGGGTCGCCCAGGCCACCGGAGAGCTGGGCGGCTACCGCGGCCAGCGCCCGCGCCGCCTCCTGCACCCGGTCGCGGAAGCGGTAGCTGGGCGCGGACACGTTCAGCGAGGCGAGGATCGATCCCCCGGGGTCCCACACCGGCACGGCGACCCCGATCAGGTCCGGCTCGAACTCCTCGTCGACGACCACGAAGCCGGCCTCCCGGGCCTGCCTGACCGCGGTGATCAGCTGCTTGACCGAGCCGATCGTCCGCGGTCCGAGAGCGACGAACCCGACATCCGCGAAGGCGGCGGCGATCGCGTCATCCTCCCAGTCCAGCAGCAGCCCCCGTCCGGCCGAAGTGCAGTAGGCGGGAGTGACCCGCCCCGCCCAGCCGGTCGTCTCCACGGTGCGGCCCGGTGACTCGGAGAGCACGGTCAGCGTCTCGGTGCCCTGCAGCACCGAGAGGTGGACGCGCTCGCCGAGCGAGTGCGCGAGCCGGCGCATCATCGGGGTGGCGAGCTCCAGCAGCCGGCGCTCGCCGGCCAGCTGGGCGAGCGCGTACAGGCGCCAGCCGAGCCGGTACCCGGCGGCGGGGCTGCGCTCGACCAGACCGTATTCGCTGAGCGCCTTGAGGGCGCGGGAGACCTGGCTCTTCTCACGCCCGAGCAGCTCAGCGATCCGGGTGACCCCCAGCCCGCTGCCGGCCAGCGACTCCTCGCCGGCCAGCGACAGGAGCACCTCGATCCCGCGGCGGATGCTCGTCTCGCGCTCAGCGCGGGGTGGCGCGGCGCCCTGAGCGCGGCCGCCCTGAGCCCGGCCGCGCGGCGATCCTCCCGTGGCGGTCACCGGCCAGCCAGCCCTCAGCGGATCGACCCCGCGGGTGCCTGCCCGCGGATCAGGGCGTCACGCAACCCGTCGATCGCCTCGCCGTAAGCGCTCCGCGCTCCAGTGCCACGAGGACCGCGTCGGTGCGAGGGTGGCCTCCCACCGCCCAGTGCGGGGCACCCGGTCAACGCAGCGCAGCTCTCCGGCGAACGCCTCCGCAGACGGCTCGAGCTCGAATCCGGAGTCGCGGACCCGACTGATGGGAAAGCCAAGTTGCCAATCGTAGTTGGGCATAATACATTGGCCGCTTCGCAATCTGCGCTCCGGCTCGACCAGGGAGAGGATCACTTGAACACAGAAGCCACCGGTCAAGCAAGACTGCTCGATCGCCTGCGGGACGGTCCCGTGATCTGCGCGGAGGGTTACCTGTTCGAGTTTGAGCGCCGGGGATACCTGCAGGCCGGCGCCTTTGTCCCGGAGATCGTGCTCGAGCATCCCGAGCTGGTGGCCGGCCTGCACCGCGAGTTCGTGCACGCCGGCTCTGACGTGGTCGAGGCGTTCACGTACTACGCCCACCGCGAGAAGATGCGGATCATCGGCAAGGAGGACCTGATCGAACCGCTGAACCGCGACGCCCTGACGATCGCTCACACGGTGGCGCGCGAGACCGGCTGCCTGGCCGCCGGCAACCTCTGCAACACCAACGCCTTCTACCCCGACGCCGCGACGCGGGACAAGGTCCGGCGCATGTTCGACGAGCAGGTCGGCTGGATCGTCGACGCCGGCATGGACTTCGTGGTCGCGGAGACGTTCTCCTGGGGCGAGGAGGCGCTGCTGGCGCTGGAGGCGATCAAGGCGGCGGGACTGACGGCCGTAGTCACGCTCTCCATCCATCGCTCCCCCAACGTGCGCGAGGGCTGGACGCCGCAGGACGCCTGCGCCCGGCTCGAGCAGGCCGGAGCCGACGTCGTCGGCCTGAACTGCATCCGCGGCCCGGCAACGATGCTGCCGCTGATGGCGAGCATCCGTGACGCCGTGCGCTGTCCCGTCGCCGCGCTCCCCGTCCCCTATCGCACGACCGACGCGGAGCCGAGCTTTCAGTCGCTGACTGACCCGAGGTGCGACTGCCTGCCGGGCGACCGGCCGTTCCCAACAGCGCTCGAGCCGCTCTCCTGCAACCGCTATGAGATCGCCGAATTCGGTCGCAAGGCCTATGCGATGGGGATCAACTATCTCGGCGTCTGCTGCGGGGCCGCCCCGCCCATGATCCGCAGCCTCGCCGAGGCGCTCGGCCGCGACACCCCGGCCAGCCGCTACAGCCCCGACATGAGCCGCCACGCCTTCCTCGGCAGCGACACCCAGCTACACGCCCACAACCAGAAGTACGCCTCGGAGCTGTGAGCCCGGCTCAGGCGCGGGCCGCTCTGAGCCCCAACCGCCGCGCGAGTGACTCTACGGTCGCCCCCTGCAGCAGCGTGGAGACGAGCACGGCGAAGAACACAAGGTTGAAGAACTCGACGCTGCCGCTGATGTGATCGATCACCGGCAGGGTGGCGAGGACGACGGGCACCCTCCCCGTAGCCCGCCCAACCGAGCAGGCCCCGCTCGGCGAGCCCGAGGCGCAAACCGGCCGTCGCCACGAACGCGGCCAGCGGTCGCGACGATGGCACACCGCTCGGGACGGTTCGCGCATTGCGGCAGGCGCGACCATGGTCCGCGGCGGCGTGGACTACGCTGGATCGCGATGAACGACGACTGGCGCCTGCGTATCGACCTGCGGCAGCACGCCGCCGCCTATCGCCTGAGCGAGTTGCTGGGTGGAGTTGAGATCGAGCACGACCTCGAGTCCACCTATCACGATCGCGTCGTCGTCTCGGTCGATGACAGCGAGGTGTTCTGCTACACGAGCACCCGCGCCCAGGCCGAGGCCGCCGAGCAGCTGATCCGCCGGCTGGCCGCCGACAACGACTGGGGCCTGGACGTAGAGCTCTGCCACTGGCATCCGGTTTCAGAGCAGTGGGAGTCTCCCGACAAGCCGCTGCCCAGCACCGATGCCGACACCGACCGCGAGCGCGCCGAGCGCGTGGCCGCCGAGCGCGCCGAATCCGCGCAGCAGGGCTACCCCGAGTACGAGGTGCGCGTCCAGTGCGGATCACGGGGCGAGGCCGGCGAGCTGTCGGCCAAGCTCGAGCAGGAGGGGATTCCCAACCTGCACCGCTGGAGCTATGTGCTGATCGGCGCCACCGACGAGGACAGCGCCGAATCACTCGCGCAGCGGCTGCGTGCCGAAGCCCCGGACGCTCGCGCGGTCACGGTCGAGCCCAACGTGCGGGCGATGTGGGATGAGCGTCCGGGCAATCCGTTCGCGGTGCTCGGCGGCCTCGCCGGCTGAGCGCGCAGCGGCTGCGCTCGGCTCACCGGCGGCCGGCGACGTCCGTCGTCTCTGCGCCGCGTGCCAGCATTCGACCACAAGTTGGCGTTTCTCGCCGCGAGCGCGATACTGACGCGCTTGCGCGAGGACGCCGCCAGCCGGGACAGAGACGGACCGATCGCACCGGCCGCTGCGGCGAGCGCGTCGGCGCGTGATCGTGAGTCCGACGCCGGCATCGGCACCAGCTCGTTTCCGCCGATCGCCGAGTACGCGTTCCTGTCTGATTGCGAGACGGTCGCGCTGGTCGCCCCCAGTGGCGCCGTGGAGTGGATGTGCCTCCCGCGGGTGGACTCGCCGAGCGTCTTCGGGGCGATGCTCGACCGCGACGCAGGCACGTTCCGCCTCAGCCCCGACGGCGCGACCGTACCCGCGGCGCGGCGCTATCTGCCGGGCACGATGGTCCTGGAGACCAGCTGGGGCACCGGCAAGGGCTGGATCATCGTGCGCGACGTGCTGCTGATCGGCAACTGGCATCACCAGCACGACCGCTCCCACACCCACCGGCGCGCCCCTACTGACTACGACGCCGACCATGTCCTGCTACGCATCGTGCGCTGCGTCAACGGCGAGGTCCAGCTGCTGCTCGACTGCGAGCCGAAGTTCGACTACGGCCGCGAGCCGGCGCAATGGCGCTACAGCGGCGACGGTTACAACGAGGGCGTCGCCACCAGCTCAGACGGAAACGTCGAGCTCAAGCTGACGACCGATCTGATGCTGGGCTTCGAGGGCTCTCGCGCGACCGCGCGTCACATGATGAAGGAGGGCGAGGTCGCCTACTGCGCGCTGTCGTGGTCAGAGCACGCCCCGCCAAAGGACATCGACGAGGCCTACGACCGGCTCGTCTGGACCGCCCACCACTGGCAGCACTGGCTGGACCGCGGCGATTTTCCCGATCATCCGTGGCGGACGTTCCTGCAGCGCTCGGCGCTGACGCTCAAGGGTCTCACCTACGCCCCGAGCGGCGCGCTGCTGGCGGCCGCGACCACGTCGCTGCCCGAGACGCCCCAGGGCGAGCGCAACTGGGACTATCGCTACAGCTGGATCCGTGACTCGACATTCATGCTGTGGGCGCTGCTGTCGCTCGGCTTCGAGTGGGAGGCCAACGACTTCTTCTACTTCATCGCCGACGTCGCCGCCGGCGAGGAGAAGCTCCAGGTGCTGTACGGGCTCGATGGAGAGCGCCGGCTCGACGAGCACGTGCTCGATCACCTCGAGGGCTACGAGCGCGCGCGACCGGTGCGGATCGGCAACGCCGCCTATGAGCAGGAGCAGCACGATGTTTGGGGCGCCCTGCTGGACTCCGTCTACCTGCACACGCGCTCACGCGATTCGCTTGACGACCGTGTGTGGAAGATCCTCTCGCGCCAGGTGGAGCAGGCGATCGATCATTGGCGGAATCCTGACCGCGGGATCTGGGAGATGCGCGGCGAGCCCAGGCACTTCACCTCGTCGAAGATGTTCTGCTGGGTCGCCTGCGACCGCGGCGCCCGCTTGGCCGACCTGCGCGAGGACTCCGAGCGGGCCAAGCGCTGGCGCGGGGTCGCCGATGAGATCCACGCCGACGTGTGCGAGCACGGGGTCGACGATCGCGGCGTGTTTGTCCAGCACTACGACTCAGACTCGCTCGACGCGGCGCTGCTGCTGCTGCCGCTGATGCGCTTCCTGCCGCCCGAGGACGAGCGTATCCGCGCCACCGTGTTCGCGATCGCCGACGAGCTCACCGAGCAGGGCCTGGTGCTGCGTTACCGGACCGACGAGACCGACGACGGTCTGCCGGGAAGGGAGGGGGCCTTCCTGATCTGCTCCTTCTGGCTGGTCTCGGCGCTGTGTGAGATTGGGGAACTGGAGCGTGCACGGGCGCTGTGTGAACGGCTGCTGGGCTACGCCAGCCCACTCGGCCTGTACGCCGAGGAGATCGATCCCGACACCGGACGCCATCTGGGCAACTTCCCGCAGGCCTTCACCCACCTGGCGCTGATCAACGCCGTGATGCACGTGATCCGCGGCGACGAGAAGACCACCGAACGCAGCTCGCCGTGGGCCGACTGGCGCTGACCGTCCCCCGGTCGCCCCGCGCGCCCTGGCACTCGTGCTCGGCCGTCGTCGCGCGGACCTGGAACGAGTGCACGACGCGCTCGGTGGAGAGCTCGTGCGGCGTGAGCCCGGCAGCTCGAGGTAGTTCGCGGCATGCAGCGCGCCGCGCGTAACCCGCGGCTCAGGCGGGCGTCAGTGCAACCGGCAGCGTCTTGAGCTGGTTGACGAAGCCCGACTCGACCACCGTCGGGCAGCCGGCGAGCTCCATCGCGGGGTAGCGCTTCAGCGTCTCCTCGAACATGATGTTCAGCTCCAACCGGGCCAGCGCGGCGCCCAGACAGAAGTGGCGGCCGCCGGCGCCGAACGCCTGGTGCTCGGGGCTGCGCTGCACGTCGAAGTGATCGGCGTCGTCATACCGGGTCGGGTCGCGGTTGGATGACACGTACCACATCACGACCTTCTCGCCCTCACGGATCGGCTGCCCGGCGAGCTCGGTGTCACACGTCGCCGTGCGGCGGAAGTGGGCGAAGGCGGGGAACATGCGCAGCGACTCCTCGACCGCGCTGGCGGTGAGCGACGGATCGCCCAGCAGCGTCTCGCGCTCGCCGGGGTTCTCGATCAGCGCCCGCATCCCGCTGCAGTACGTCGCCTTGGTGCTGTCGTTGCCGGCGGCTACGAGCAGGAAGAAGCCCATCACGATCTCGTGCTCCTCGAGCTTGAGACCGTCGACCTCGGCGTGAACGAGCACGCTGGTCAGATCGTCGGTCGGATGCTCGCGGCGCGCGGCGATCATCTCCGAGCAGCGGCGGAAGATCTCGGGGATCTCGGTCGCCATGATGCCCTGGACACCCTCGGGGTTCAGATCGGGGTCCCCCGCCCCCAGCGCGGTGTTCATCAGCCGTGCCCAGACCGCATCGTCGGACTCGGGGATGCCCATGAAGCTTCCGATCACCCGCGAGACGATCGGCTGGGCGACATCGGTGACCAGGTCACAGGTGGGCCGGCCCTCGAGCCGGTCCAGCACGTCGGTCACGATCCGCCGGATCGCGGGCGCCTGCTCCGCGATCCGGCGGGGGGTGAAGCCCGCCTGGAAC
Organism: Solirubrobacteraceae bacterium; assembly: GCA_050999585.1. Classification (GTDB taxonomy): domain Bacteria; phylum Actinomycetota; class Thermoleophilia; order Solirubrobacterales; family Solirubrobacteraceae; genus Palsa-465. The sequence goes on from JBPCPC010000188.1 coordinate 22,125, forward strand.
AGCGCCTTGAGCCGGTCGTGCTTGGGCGGGTCCATGCCGATGAACATCGCTCGCATGAGCTCGATCGGGAACACCGCGTTGATCGCGGTGATGCCGCCGAGCTCCGAGGAGAACGTGCGCCAGTCGCGGCTGACGGTGTGCACGTCATCGGCCCTGGTCACCGACCAGTAACCCGCCTCCGCGGGATATTCGGTCGCGTGAGAGGTCCAGTGCACCGGACATTGTTCACGCAGCTGGCCAAACAGCTCGTGCGGCGGCCCGTCGCGCCAATGTTCACGCTCGGTGACCAGCACCTGGTCCAGGTCGCTCCCGGTTGAAGTCACGTTGTCTCCCTCCTCGACGTGCCGATCGGCGGCGTCGCGATCATACTGGCTGGCTGGCCAGCAGAGGGGGCTTCGTCGGTCAGGCGCTGACGCCGGCCCCGGGGCTGACCGGCTGCGGCTGCCCGACCTGAGCCCGATCGGACGCGTCCTGAAACCGGGGGTCCGGCGTGCCGTCGGCGGCCGGTCTGCCGCCGCGCGACCACGACGCGACCGCCGCGACCAGGCAGGCGATGATCGCGAACGCGAACGCCTCGTGCAGCCCGGTGCGGAACGGCGTCGAGATCAGGTGCGGGAAGAACGAGCGCCCGACCAGCAGGTGCTGCTGCGCCGCGCTCAGATGCGAGAGGACGTGCGGGCCGACCAGGTGCTGGATCGGGTTGTAGCCGAGAAACGCCGCGAACAGGATCGAAACCGGCGGCAGATCGGCCGCGTGCAGCGCCGCGGACTGCGGCACCCCCTGCGCGCGCAGACCGACGAGCATCGTGTGGGGCAGGGAGGAGGCCAGCCCGATGATCATCAGTGTGAAGAAGATGCCGATCGAGAGCACCTGGGCGGAGTTCTGGAACGTCTGGTTCATTCCCCCGCCCGCGCCTCGGTCGGTCGGTGGCAGGCTGTTCATCACAGCGGCTCGGTTGGGCGACGCGAACATGCCCATCGAGACGCCGTTGAGGAACAGCACCGCAGCGAACAGCGGATACGGGAAGTCGGTCGGCAGCAGCGCCAGCAGGAAGAAGCTGATCGCCGCGCCCACCATCCCGCCGGTGGCAAATCCCCGCGAGCCGAACCGGTCAGAGAGAACGCCCGAGGTCGGGCCGGCGAGCAGCATCCCGACCGTCAGCGGAAGGATGTAGATGCCTGCCCACAGGGGCGTGTCGACGAAGTCATAGCCGTGTTGGGGCAGCCAGATCCCCTGCAGCCAGATGATCAGCATGAACATCAGGCCACCGCGCGCGACCGCCGACAGGAAGGTCGAAAGCGTCCCGAACGTGAACGCACGGATCCGGAACAGCGGCAGGCGGAACATCGGGTCTCGGGTCCGCCGCTCGACCACCGCGAACGTGACCAGTGAGGCCAGGCCGCAGCCGATCAGGATCAGCACCCTGGGGCTCCCCCAGCCGGTGGCCGAGCTGCCGTAGGGGCGGATCCCGTAGGTGACGGCGACCATGATCAGGATCAGCCCGAGCGCGAACGTGACGTTGCCGGCCCAGTCGATCTTGGCGCGCGACGGCTTGGAGAGCTCGTGCAGCTTGAGATAGGCCCAGACGGTGCCGAACAGGCCGACCGGAACCGAGATCAGGAACACCAGCCGCCAGCTGACCGGAGCCAGGAGGCCGCCGAGCACGAGCCCCACGAACATGCCGCTGACGCCGACGATGTTGTTGATCCCGAGCGCCATCCCGCGCTGGTTGGCGGGGAACGCATCGGTGATGATCGCCGCCGAGTTGGCCAGCAGGCAGGCGGCCCCGACGCCCTGCACGATCCGGAACACGATCAGGAAGATCGCCCCGCCGCGACCGGTCAGCCAGTCCACGGTCAGCAACAGCGACGCCGCCGTGTAGATCACGAACCCGAGGTTGTAGATCCGCACCCGGCCGTACATGTCCCCCAGTCGTCCGAGGCTGACGATCAGCACGCTGGAAACGACCAGGAAGCCGAGGATCATCCACAGCAGGTAGAAGCTGTTGGCGGGTACCAGCGGATCCAACTTGATGCCCCGGAAGATGTCGGGCATCGCGATCAGCGTGATCGACGCGTCCAACGTGGCCAGCAATACGCCGAGCGTGCAGTTGGAGAGTGCGATCCACTTGTAGCGGTCCCCGCGCGGGTCCAGCCGCCCGAAGTGCACGGCGGCGGCGCCGTCGGAGGCCACCGGCTTAGCCCGCTTCCTGGGGCTGGGCAAGCTCGCCGGGCAGGCCGTGCGCGACCCGCCCCGGAGAGATGCCCGGGACCAGCAGACCGGCCACGACCGCCGCGACCAGGAACACCGCCTCAAGCGTGAACGAGGCGGTGAATCCGGTCACCGTCGGCAGCCCGTGGGACACGTTGTCGGCCACCAGCGTGGCGGCGATCTGGCCGCCCAGGGCGCCGCCGAGGGTCCGCATCACGGTGTTCATCCCGGTGGCCACACCGGTCTGGTGCGGCGGCACCGCCTGCACGATCAGGTTGCCGAGCGCGGCGAAGGCGAGCCCGATTCCCACGCCGAGCAGCGCGGCGCTGATCAGCATGTCGTAGGGATGCGCGTGCTCCAGCGCCAGCCAGCCGAACCC
>JBPCPC010000214.1:0-4806 GCA_050999585.1 Solirubrobacteraceae bacterium
GGCGCGAGCGCGTCGTGGTCGTCGCGGGCCGCGCAGCGTCGGGCGTGGGTGGCGACGGGGGGCGGTCGAGCGCCGCGGACGCTCCCCCGGCCAGCGCGGCGTGCGCTGCCTGGATCAGTTCCCCGGCGCTCGCCTGGCGCTCGGCGGGGTTCTTGGCCAGCGCCCGGGCCAGCACCGGGTCCAGCGACGCCGGGAGCTCCCGCGCGACCGACGAGGCCGGCTCGGGCAGCTGCTCGAGCTGGGCGTAGATGACCGCGACGCGGGTCGCGCGAGGGAACGGCACCGAGCCGGTCATACAGCGGTACACGACTGCGCCCAACGAATAGACGTCGCTGCGGGCGTCGAGCTCCTCGTCGCGGATCTGTTCCGGGGAGACGTAGTCGGCCGTGCCGAGGAAGTGACCAGCGCTCGTCATCGAGCTCAGCCCCGCGGCGGCGGTGAGGCCGAAGTCGGCGAGATAGGCGTGGTCACGCGCGACGAGGATGTTCTGCGGCTTGAGGTCGCGATGCACGAGCCCCTCGGCGTGCGCGGCGTCGAGCGCGTTCGCAATCCCGGTCAGCAGCGACAGCACCGTGCGCCGCGCGGCCCGGGCGATGTGCTGCTCGAGGTTGGCGCCCTCCAGAAACCGCATCGCGATGTAAAGGCCGTGCGGCGACTCGCCGGCCTCGTAGACGGGCACGATGTGAGGATGCTCGAGCGCGGCCTGGAGGACCGCCTCGCGGCGGAAGCGCGCCCGGAAGGCGGGCTCGCGCCCGAGTTCGTCAGACAGCAGCTTCAGCGCCACCACGCGGCCGAGTGACAGCTGCGTCGCCCGGTAGACGGTTCCCATTCCGCCGGCCGCGATCAGCTCCTCGACGCGGTACCCGGCGATCATCGTCCCCGCAGCGAGCATCAGGGCGAGGAACTGCAGTGGCTGGCGCACAGCGGCGGGATCGAGACCGAGCCCTGCAGCGCACCCACGTCGATCCGCTGGGTCGGCGGGTCGAGGCGGCGCAGCGGCGGGGCGTGATCGACGACGCCGAGCGCATGGCCGGCGATCGCGGCGATCAGCAGCGTAACCACGGCGAGCACCACGAGGCCGAGCCAGCGAGCACGCACGCGCGCCTGAGCGTTGCCGGTCACTGTGAACAAAACGCGAGGGCTGCCCACCGCACGGGACCGGGGGCTGCGGCAGGACAACCCTCGCGTTCAATAAATGTAACGGGCCGAATGTTGGTAAACCGTTGGCTTTGGCAACCGGTCAGGAAGCGGACCTTGTGCGGGATGAGCTTGCTCGCTGCTCGGACTCGCGCGGGAGCGAGGGGACCGGCTCCAGCAGCATTCCGGCCGCCGCAGTGAGGATCAGCACGATCCCGCCCGCGGTCTCGAGGAACAGGCCAACCGCCGGGGCCGAGCTGGCGCTCGCCAGCCCGGTGCGAAAGCTCCCCACGAGCCCGCTCGAGTGCGCGTCGGGAAGGTCGGCGAACAGCGTGATCCCGACCACCAGCAGGCCGAGCGCCCCAACTGCCAGCAGCGCGAACCGGCTTCCGGATCGCCAGGCGCTGAACGCCAGCGCCGCCGCCAGCACCGCGATCGGGATCAGCGCATAGGAGTGGTGGGCGCCGGTTTGGACCGTCTTCACCGGGTCGGCATGACCGGCGGCGTGAACGTCCAGCAGCGGTGTGAACTCAGCTACGATCAGCACCAGCGCACCGAGCATGCCAGCCACCAGGACGGCGTTTCGGTGGCGCTGAAACCGGCGTCGCCAGTCGATTTCAGGGTCCCGCTGACGCTCCAGATCGCCGTCGTGGCCGTCAGGACCTCTGCTATATTCGTAGGCCTCCTCGGGTCGGGACGAGTTCATCTGTGCTCGCGCCCGGCCGCGGAAAATCCATTCGATGGTGACACCGACTTCATAGACCGCCCGTCGTCGACAGCCACGTCGTGAATGGGCCCACTGGGCCCTTTTTCATGACCGCAGCCGGTCAACGACAACCCCTCTAGGACTTCTTCACGACTCATGGCACGCACGTTCACGCTTGAGAACACTCGGAATATCGGGATCATGGCGCACATCGACGCCGGTAAGACGACGACGACTGAGCGCATCCTCTATTACACCGGTAGGACCTACAAGATGGGGGAGGTTCATGAGGGCGCTGCCGTCATGGACTGGATGGAGCAGGAGCAAGAGCGGGGGATCACGATCACCTCGGCGGCCACCACCTGTGAGTGGAACGGCCATCGGATCAACATCATCGACACCCCCGGCCACGTCGACTTCACGGTTGAGGTGGAGCGCTCGCTGCGCGTGCTGGACGGCGCCATCGCCCTGTTTGACTCGGTCGCCGGAGTGGAGCCGCAGTCTGAGACCGTGTGGCGTCAGGCCGACAAGTACCACGTGCCGCGCATCGCCTACATCAACAAGATGGATCGCATCGGCGCGGACTTCGGCCGGGGCGTGCAGACGATGATCGATCGCCTGGGCGCGCATCCGGTCCCGATCCAGCTGCCGATCGGCGCCGAGTCAGAGTTCGTGGGGCTCGTCGACCTGGTCGAGAACGTCGCGATCATCTACCTGGACGAGCTCGGCAAGGAGAAGGAGATCATTGAGATCCCTGCTGACCAGGTGGAGCTCGCCGCGGAGGCGCGCGAGCACCTGCTCGAGGAGGTCTCCAAGTACGACGACGGGCTGCTGGAGCTGATCCTCGAGGATCAGGAGGTTCCGGTGGCTCGGCTGAAGTCCGCGATCCGCGCGGCCACCCTGGCGGCGCACATCACTCCTGTGCTGTGCGGCTCAAGCTTCAAGAACAAGGGCGTGCAGCCCCTGCTCGATGCGGTTCTCGATTACCTGCCTAGCCCGCTCGAGGTGCCAGCGGTCGAGGGCCTGGAGCCCCAGAAGGGCTCGGATAACGGCGGCGTCCCCGCCCGTCGCGAGGCCTCCGACGACGAGCCGTTCGCGGCGCTGGCATTCAAGATCATGGCCGACCCCTACGTCGGCAAGCTGACTTACTTCCGCGTCTACTCCGGGAAGCTGGCGGCCGGTTCGCGCGTGCTCAACGTCAGCACCGGTCGCACGGAGCGCGTCGGGCGCATCCTGATGATGCACGCCAACGAGCGCGAGGAGCTGGCCGAGGTCTACGCCGGCGACATCGCCGCGGGCGTCGGCATCAAGCAGGTCGCCACCGGCGACACGCTGGCCGCTCCCGACAAGCCGATCAAGCTCGAGACGATCACGTTCCCCGAGCCGGTCATCAAGGTGGCCATCGAGCCCAAGACCAAGGCCGACCAGGAGAAGATGTCGACTGCCCTGGGCCGCCTCGCCGAGGAGGACCCGACGTTCCAGGTGGCGACCAACGAGGAGACCGGCCAGACCGAGATCTCCGGCATGGGCGAGCTGCATCTCGAGATCCTGGTCGACAGGATGATGCGGGAATACAAGGTCGATGCAAACGTGGGCCGCCCCCAGGTCGCCTACCGGGAGACGATTCGCGGCACGGCCGAGAAGGTCGAGGGGCGCTTCGTGCGCCAGACCGGCGGCTCGGGCCAGTACGGAATCGTCTACATCAACATCGAGCCCGCTCCGGGCGAGGGCTTTGACTTCATTAACAAGGTCAGGGGCGGTTCGGTGCCGACCGAGTTCATCCCCGCGGTCGAGAAGGGCGTCGAGGACGCGCTTAAGAACGGCCCCCGCGCCGGCTTCCCGCTGGTCGACGTCCGGGTGACGCTGACCGACGGCAAGTACCACGACACCGACTCATCGGAGATCGCCTTCCGGGTGGCTGGCTCGCTGGCGCTCAAGGCAGCGGTGCAGCGCGCCAAGCCGGTGCTGCTGGAGCCGGTGTTCGCGGTCGAGGTGGTCACGCCCGAGGAGTTCATGGGCGACGTGATCGGCGATCTGAACCGCCGGCGCGGCCAGATCAACGGTATGGAGCAGCGCGGCAACGCCCAGGTCATCACTGCGCATGTCCCGCTCGCGGAGATGTTCGGCTACGCCACTGACATGCGCTCCGCCACCCAGGGGCGCGCTACGTACACGATGCAGTTCGACCGCTACGAGGAAGTGCCCGCCCACATCGCTGAGAAGGTGGTCGAAGGCGACAGAGAGGCCGTTTCAAGCGGCCGGTAGGACCAGTCGCGGCTGACTAGCAGTCGCGGCGGACAGAAAACTTATACCCTGAGTAGGTTCGTCCTGAGACGAACGAAACCCTGAAAGCAGAAGGAGCTACACCAAAGTGGCGAAGGCCAAGTTCGTGGCCTATGCCGACATTGACAACGCGCCCGAAGAGCGCGCTCGTGGCATCACCATTGCCATACGCCACGTCGAGTACCAGACCGACAAGCGCCACTACGCCCACGTAGACTGCCCCGGCCACGCCGACTACATCAAGAACATGATCACAGGCGCTGCCCAGATGGACGGCGCGATCCTGGTCGTCTCTGCCCCCGACGGCCCCATGCCCCAGACGAAGGAGCACATCCTCCTCGCCCGCCAGGTACAGGTTCCCGCAGTCGTCGTCTTCCTGAACAAGGTGGACATGATGGACGACGAGGAACTCCTGGAACTGGTCGAGCTTGAAGTGCGCGATCTTCTCAACAAGTACGAGTTCCCCGGCGACGATGTGCCGATAGTGCGTGGTTCTGGCCCCAAGGCTCTTGAGTCCGCCTCGACCGACATCAACGCGGACGAGTACAAGCCGATCCTGGAACTCATGGACGCTGTAGACAACTACATCCCGACCCCCAACCGCGCCATTGACAAGCCGTTCCTGATGCCCGTTGAAGACGTATTCAGCATCAAGGGTCGCGGCACGGTCGTCACGGGCC
>JBPCPC010000223.1:0-13454 GCA_050999585.1 Solirubrobacteraceae bacterium
TCCCAGCACGGTGGCCGCGTCCGAACCGTATGCCTAGGCGGCCCAGACTGAGTCGAAGCAGAGCCGCTCGGCCTCCTGGACCACCCCGAGCCGGTCCTGGGGCCCCATGCCAAGGCCCCAATAGCCGACGTTCAATCCAAGTTTCATTGCGGACACCCTATGCGAACACGACGCGATCCGACCCTGGCGGACCCAATCGGCGCCTACGCGATCGCCCCCGGGCGCTGGAAGATGATCTCGGGGATCACGCAGGCCGGGGAGACGTGCAGCAGCATCCGCACTGCCTCTGCGATGTCCTGCGCACGGATCATCTCCTGGGCGGGCACGTTTTCCTTGATGAAGTCGGTCATCGCGGTGTCGACGAACGCGGGGCACAGGGCACAGGACTTGATCCCGTCGCGTCCCAGCTCCTTGTTCATCGCCTCGGTGAATCCGACTACGCCGGCCTTGGTCGCCGAGTAGACCGACAGCCACGCCTCACCCGACTTGCCTGATAGCGACGATGTGTTGATCACCTGCGCGGCGCCGTGCTCGGCCCCGGCGGCGCGCAGCAGCGTCTCGCACTCACGGTAAAAGAGGACGATCGCTCGCAGGTTGACGTCCAGCTGCATGTCCAGGCGCTTGGTCTGGATCTCCGCTACCGGGGCGCCGATGCCCACGCCGGCATTGTTGACCAGCACGTCGAGCCGTCCGAAGCGCTCCCGGTGTACGGCAACCACCTGCGCGACCACCGCCTCGTCGGCCATGCTTCCGGCCACCGAGACGATCTCGCGCCCGTCGTGTGACAGTTCGGCGACCGCCTGCTCGAGCTTCTCCGGGCGCAGGGCCGCCAGCGTCACGCCGTAGCCCTCCTCCAACAACACGCGGGCGATCGCAAAGCCGATCCCGCTGGAACCTCCGGTCACGATTGCCGCTCGCTGTGCCATGCTTCTCCCTCTGCCGTGGTCTGGTCGGAGCGGTATCCAAGCAGGCATCCCCCGCGGGCGGAGCGATGCCGGCCCGGGATGAGCGTCCCGGAAGCGCCGCCCGCCGCCCGCCGCCCGGCGCCGCGACTCGAGTCAGAGACCCGAGCCGCGGATCGGGGTGAGTGTGCCTGACGGACGCTCAGGCGCAGTGGGCTACTTGGCGGTCGAGAACGAGAACACGGTCGTCGAGTTGAACGGCGTGCCGGGGTTCAGCGTCGTCGAGGGGAAGTTGGCCTGGTTGGGGGAGTTCGGATAGTGCTGGGTCTCCAGCGTGAATCCGTCTGACTGGCGGTAGGTGTGACCGCTGGTGCCGACGAGCTCGCCGACCATGAAGTTGCCGGTGTAGACCTGCACCCCCGGCTCCGTCGTGTACGCGGTCAGCACGCGGCCGCTGGTGGGATCGACGGCCCTGGCCGCGAGTCCGAGGCCGGCGCCCTTGTTGATCACCCAGTTGTGGTCATACCCATGCGCGAGCACCAGCTGGCGGTAGCTGGAGTTAATGTCGCGGCCGATCGGCTTCAGCGTGCGGAAGTCCATGGGCGTTCCGGCCACCGGCACGAACTTGCCCGTCGGGATCTGGGTTGCGTCGGTCGGGGTGAACTTGTTGGCGTTGATCATCAGCTTCTGGGCGTAGACCGTGCCCGAAGCCTCGCCGTCGAGGTTGAAGTACGAGTGGTTAGTCATGTTGATCACGGTCGGCGCGTCGGTCGTCGCGTGGTACTGAATCGTCAGCTTGTTCGACGCACCGAGCGTGAACGTGACCGTCGCGACCACTCTGCCCGGGAATCCGTCCTGCTTGTTGGGACTGATGTAGGTCAGCTGCAATGAGGCGCCGGCGGTGCCGGTCGTGGTCTTGGCCGTCCACACCCGCTTATTCCACGCGTTGGTTCCCCCGTGCAGCGTGTTCACGCCATTGTTGATCGGCAGGTGATAGCGCTTGCCGTCGAGTTTGAACGTGCCCTTGGCGATGCGGTTGGCGTAGCGGCCGATGGTGGCTCCGAAGTACGTCGTGCCCGATCCGCCGGTCGGTTGCTTGGTCGCATCGTTCTTCACGTAGCCCGCGAGGTTCTTGAATCCGAGGGTCACGTCGGCCAGCTTGCCGTTACGGTCCGGCGCGGAGATCGACTGGATGATCCCGCCGAAGTTGGTGATGTTGGCCTTCATGTGCCCGTTGGACAGGGTGTAGAGCCTGACTGCCTGACCGCCGCTCGAGCCCCAGGGGCGCGATGTGATCGTCGGTGCGGCCGCCGCGCGGCCCTTGCCCTGGGCGAGGGCACTCACGCCCAGCACGGCAGTCGCCGCTAGGACGAATGCCGCCGTAATCGCGAACCGAGCGCGGCGCGCTCGTCGCGGAGATGCTGACGCATGATGCATGCGCACACTTCCTTTCGTGTTTGCCGCCATCCGTGTTTGCCGACAGCGGGCAGCCGGCACGGACCGAGGTTCCGGTTCGTGCAGCGGCGGCCGCTCTCTCCTCTGGCTGCGCCGCCGGTCCGGCCGGTGCCGATCAGCGCTGCGTCACGGCGGCAAGTACCCGTCGTCACGCGATCTCAATCCACGACTTGTTAGCGCTCACACCAAGATCGCCGCAGGGTGTGGCGACCGCGCCGGCGGTGGCCATCCGTCGAGCCCGCGTGCGCCCGCGCCAGCGCGGCGCCAGCCTGGCGCCGGGGGCTGACCGGAACCCGGTCAGGCCTCGATCGCGTGCCGGCGGTGGGTGCGCGGGTTGGTGATCGGCGTCAGCGTCCGGGCGAGATGCGCGCGTAGGTGCTCATGCTGGCGCGGGAGTGTGAGCTGCTCGCCGAGATGGTCGGGCGGCTCGTCGACCGCGAACCCGGGGGACAGGGTGGCGACCTCAAACAGAACCCCGTGCGGCTCGCGAAAGTAGATCGACTTGAAGTAGTCGCGGTCGCGGACGTCGGTCACCGGCGCGCCGGTCTGCGCAACGCGCGCCCGCCAGGCCAGATGGTCCTCGTCTTGCGCGGCCCAGGCGATGTGGTGAACGGTCCCGGCGCCCCAGTGCCCGGGCTCGGCCGGTGGATCGTCGTAGGCCCAGACGAGCTGGCGATGCTCGCCCAGCAGCCGGAACTCCCCCCCCACCGAGGCCCGTGAACCCGAGCGCGTCGGCGAGGAACGCGTCGCCCGGCAGGGAGCGCACGCCGTAGGCGCGAGCGCCCTGCAGGCCGGCGACCGCGTACTGCACCGGGACGTCCGGGTGCCTGGCGGTGAGTGGCGGGTTGGTCGGTGCGGCGACCACCAGCTCGCAGGCCAGCCCGTCGGGGTCACGAAAACGCAGCGTCGCGTCGGTGCGCCGCGAGTCGCGGCCGGCGGCACCCAGCGGGTGGTCCAGAAGCCCAGCGCGGCGGACGAGCCGACGCCCAGCTGGACGGTGTGGATCATCGTGTCTCCGGCGCGCCCGGGCGGGGCGCCGGCGAACTCAAACCAGGTCAGGATCGAGCCGGGGGCGCCGGTCTCGTCGCCGAAGTACAGGTGGTAGGCCTCGGGTCGGTCGAAATTGACGGTCGCCTTGACCAGCCGCAGGCCGAGCAGCTCACCGTAGAAGTCGACGATACGCGGCGCGTCGCCGGTGATCATCGTGATGGGATCCGTCGAGCTTCAACTCATCTCCGCGGACCCGGGGTGGGTGGGGGGAGGCCGCACGCGCGTCAGCTCGGGACGGGATCGCCGGGGCGGTCGAGCAGCTGTCCGAGATAGCCGACCATGCGGTGGGACAGGGCGGTGGCGAACTGCAGCTCCTCGCCCGCCATCGCTGCCGGGCCGCCGGCGGGCGGCATGCCCCGCGCGACCTCCGGCGCCAGGCGCCACAGCAGTTCGACGGCCAGGTCGCTGGCGGCGCTGACGACGTCGGGCTCGAACGACCATAGGACCTCGAAGCGCCGCTGCTGGTCGGGGAGCTCGGTCTGGCTGGGCTGCTCCCACGCGGCCAGGCAGGCCTGTGCGCCCGGAGCGTCGACGATCAGCGTCCACTCGCGTGCCAGCGGATAGGAAGGATCGATCGGGACCTCGGTCGGTCCGGCGCTCGGCCGGCGCATCGCCTGAAAGTCAGCCAGCACCACCGCCAGGGAGGCGGTGCGCGCCAGCTCGGCCCAGCGGCGCTCCGCGTGGCGGTAAAAGCGCTCGCGCTGGAACGAGGCGATCAGCACCCCGTGCGCGGCGTGAGCGCAGTACTCGTCCTCGATCGCGTGCGTCAGCTCGAGCACGACCCGTTTGGACAGGATCGCCGAGGCGACGTCCGGACGACGGCGCCGCAGCCCGGCGAACACCGACGCGATCGGCGCCTGTTCCCGACGTTGAGCGCGCTCGATCGCGGCCGCCAGCGACAGTCCCTGGCGGCGGAGCCTCAGCACCTCCTCGACCGCGGTCACGTCTTGTTCGGAGTAGCGCCGGTGTCCGCCGGGCAGCCGGGCGGGAGCGGGGAAGCCGTGGCGGCTCTCCCACATCCGCAGCGTGCCCGCGGGCAAGCCGGTGCGCGCAGCCAGCTGGGCGGTACTGAGCTCTGGGTTTGCCGGGGAGGAGATAAGGTAACGATACAACTTGTAACGGTTTGTAAAACGATGAGTATGCACAGCAAGCGAGAAACGACTGCGAAGGGATGAGCAGATGCGGGTTCTAATCACGGGCGCCACCGGCACCATCGGTTTGGCCGTCGCGGACGCGTTGCGCGAGCGCGGCGACCAGGTCGTGGCGTTGTCGCGCGACCCCGACCGCGGCCAGCGGGTGCTGGGCGACGGTGCGGAGGTCCACGCGTGGGCCGAGCCGATGTCCGGACCGCCCCCTGCCCAGGCGCTGCGTGGGGCCGACGCCGTCGTGCACCTGCTCGGCGAGCCCGTGGCGCAGCGCTGGAGTGCGGACGCCAAGCGCCGCATCCGCGACTCGCGCGTGCTAGCCACCCGATCGCTCGTGCAGGGACTCCGTGACCTGCCCGACGGCGAGCGGCCGCCGGTGCTCGTCTCGCAGTCCGCCACCGGCTATTACGGTCCGCGTGGGGGTGCGCCGCTCGACGAGCAAGCCGCTCCCGGCGACGACTTCCTTGCCGAGGTGGTGATCGCCTGGGAACACGAGGCGATGGCAGCAGCGCCGGGTTCGCGGGTGGCGCTCACACGCACCGGCGTGGTGCTCTCACCCAGCGGCGGCGCGCTGGCCAAGATGCTCCCCTTCTTCCGCCTCGGCGTCGGCGGACGGGTCGCCGGGGGAAAGCAATACGTACCGTGGATCCATCTTGACGATGTCGTCGGCGGATTGCTGTGCTGCGTGGACCAGAGCAGCGCCACCGGCCCGGTAAATCTGACCGCGCCCAACCCCGTTACCAACACCGAGCTGTCACACGCGCTCGGTCACGTGCTCGGGCGCCCGGCGCTGCTGCCGGTACCGGGCGTGGCGGTCAAGCTGCTCTACGGCGAGATGGCGGAGATGGTCACCACGGGCGCGCGGGTGATACCGGCGCGGCTCGCCGAGCTCGGTTACCAGTTCCATCATCCCGAGGTGCAGGCCGCGCTCGCCGACGTCCTCGGCAGCTAGCACCATGGCCGTCCATCGACTGCAGCGCGAGCAGTACGTCGAGCGCCCGCTGGACGAGGTGTTCTCGTTCTTCGCGGCCGCGCGCAACCTCGAGCGCCTCACCCCGGCGTGGCTGAGCTTCCGTGTCCTGACCCCGGAGCCGGTCGAGATGGCGGCCGGCGCGTTGATCGACTACCGGCTGCGCTTCCGCGGTATTCCGCTGGGTTGGACGTCGCAGATCGAGGTGTGGGAGCCGGGGATGCAGTTCGTCGACCGTCAGCTGCGCGGCCCTTACAGCCTGTGGCATCACCGCCACCGGTTCCGCGCCTCAGGCGCCGGGACGTGGGTCTCAGACGAAGTGCACTACGCGATCCCGCTCGGCATCCTCGGCGAGCTCACCCATCCCCTGTTCGTGCGCCGCGACCTGGAGCGGATCTTCGACTTCCGTCGCGAGGCGGTGGAGAGGATCCTGCGGTGACGGCGCTGATGTGGTTTCGCCGTGACCTGCGGCTGCATGACCACCCGGCACTGAGTGCGGCCCACGATCGCGGGGATCGGATGATCCCGGTGTTCTGCTTCGATGACGGGCTGCTCGGCGGTCGCCATGCCTCCGGGCCCCGGACGCAGTTCCTGCTCGAGTGCCTGCAGGAGCTCGACGACCGGCTGCGTGAGTGCGGCAGCCGACTGTTCGTGCGCCACGGTGATCCAGCGACCGAGCTGTCCGAGCTCGCTCAGCGCGTGAGCGCCACCGCGGTGCACTTCAGCGCCGATGTCGGTCCCTTCGCGCGTCGTCGCCAAACCGAGGTCAAGGCGGCGCTGAAGGAGATCGATGTTGAACTGATCGCGCACCCGGGCCTGTTCGCCGTCGATGCGCTGGGTCCGATCCGGACCGGCGCGGGGCAGCCCTATACGGTGTTCACGCCGTTCTACAAAAACTGGCTGGCGCGGCCGCGCCGCGACGTGCTTGGCGCACCGCGGACGTTGCCGGACCCCGGTCGCCAGGCCGCGGCGGGCGCGCTGCCACCGCTGTCGGATCTCGGCCTCGAGCAGCAGCTATGCGATCCGATGCCCGGCGGCGAGTCGGCCGGGCGCGAGGCGCTGCGCCGGTTCCTCGCCGGGCCGGTGGACGACTACGGCGAGGGTCGCGACGTGCTGAACGGTAAATCGGTCTCCCGGCTCTCGCCGTACCTTCACTTCGGCTGCATCTCACCTCGGGAGATCGAGGAGCGGCTGGGCGGTGGCGCGGGCGTCGAAGCGTTCCGCCGCCAGCTGTGCTGGCGCGACTTCTACGCCCACGTACTAGGGCACTTCCCGGCCAATGCCCGTTCGGAGTACCAGGAGCGCTATCGGGGCACGATCCGCTGGAGCCACGCCGAGCAGCGCTTCGAAGCCTGGAAGCAGGGGCGGACCGGCTTCCCGGCCGTGGACGCGGGCATGCGCCAGCTGCTCCGCGAGGGGTGGATGCACAACCGCGCCCGACTGCTCGTCGGCTCGTTCTTGACCAAGGACCTGGGGATCGACTGGCGCTGGGGGGAGCGGTGGTTCATGCGCCTGCTGCTTGACGGCGACGAGGCGTCCAACAACGGCAACTGGCAGTGGATCGCGTCGGTGGGCGTCGATCCTCAGCCCGCCTTCCGGCGGATCTTCAACCCCGGTCGCCAGCAGGAGCGCTTTGACCCCGACGGCGCCTACGTGCGCCGGTATGTCCCCGAACTCGCTGACGTGCCCGGCGAGTACCTGGCCGAACCGTGGACGATGCCCGACGACGTCCAGGCGCGGGCCGGCTGCCGGATCGGCCACGATTACCCGCGGCCGATCGTGGACCACGCGCAGGCGCGTCGCGAGGCGCTCGAGCGCTACCGGCTCGCGGCGGACCAAGCCTGAAGCCGTTCGCGCCGAGGGGGGGGACGAGTCTGAAAGGCGCTTTCAGACTCGCGATACGATCTGAAAGATGCTTTCAGATCGCGACGAACGCCGGCCACTGCTAACCGATCCGGACGTGCTGGAGGCGCTCGCGCACCCGGTCCGGCTCGACCTTCTGACCTATCTGATGGCGGCCGGACCGGCCACCGCCTCGACGTGCGCGCGGGCGGTGGGGGACACCCCGTCGAACTGCAGTTATCACTTGCGCACCCTGGCCGGCCACGATCTGGTGGAGGCGGTGCAATCCACCGACCGCCGCCAACGACCGTGGCGGGCGAAGATCACCGGCTTTTCGATCGATCCCATCGTCGATCCCGAGACAGCGCAGGGCCGTAGCAACGCGGCCGTCCTGTCGGCGTCACTGGCGCTCGAGCAGCGCTTGCTGAGCGACTACCTCGCCCACCGCGATCACGTCTCGGACGCCTGGCGCGAAGCCGACAGCACCTCGAGCTACACACTTCGGGTGACTCCGCAGGAGCTGGGGCGGGTCACGGCGGAGATCGACGCGCTGCTGCGGCCGCTGATCGCCGCGGGACGGGACGACACGCCGGGCGACGCCGAGCTCGTCCAGTGCGGCGTCTACGCCTTCCCGCGGATGGGGGAGCCGTGGCAGCACCCGCGCCGCTGAAGCAGCCGGCCTTCCGGTCGCTGTGGCAGGCCGGGCTGATCTCGGAGGCGGGCGACTGGCTGCTGTTCATCGCGCTGCCGATTGTCGTTTACCGCCAGACCGGCTCCGCGCTGGGCACGTCGTTTGCGTTCCTGGCGGAGCTCGGACCTGCGATCGCGCTCTCGGCGCTCGCCGGACGGCTCGCCGATCGGGTCGACCGGCGGCGGTTGCTGCTGGTGGTGACCGTGCTGCAGAGCGTCTCGATCCTGCCCCTGCTGTTTGTTGGCGAGCACAGCGGGCTGGCGATCGTCTACGGGGTTATCCTCACGCAGTCGGCGTTGTCGGCGATGTTTGAGCCCGCCGAGAACGCGCTGCTCCCCAGTCTGGTCCCGACGGGGGAGTTGGTCTCGGCCAACTCGCTGGTGGCCCTCGGCGGCGGGGTCGCGCGGCTGGTGGGAGGGCCGCTCGGTGGACTGCTGCTCGCCGCCGGCGACCTGCGCGCGATCGTGATCGCCGACGTCGCCAGCTACGCGCTCGCGGCCGCCCTGATCCGGCGCGTCCCGGCCACGCCGTTCCGGCGAGCGACGCCGATCGGTGCGGACCGGCCCACAGCGCCATCGTCCGCGCGCTTTCTCGAGGTGCTGCGCCACCGCCGGGTTCGCGTGGCGCTGGCGGTCACGTTCGTCGCTGACATCGCGCAGGGGATCTTCCTTGTCCTGTTCGTGGTGTTCGTCGCCCAGCGGCTCCACGGCGGCGCGGGCGAGACCGGGCTGCTGCGCGGCGTCCAGGCGATCGGGGCGATCGGCGCCGGCCTGGTGCTGACCGCGGTCGCTCGCCACCGCACACCGGTGTCGCTGATGCGCGACGGGGCGCTGGCGTTCGGCGTGGTCTCGCTGCTGGTCTGGAACCTACCCGCGTTGACGACCTCGACGGCGGTGTTCGCGGGCTTGTTCGCAATCGCCGGGGCGCCTGGGGTGTTCATGGTCACGGGCATGATCAGCTTCCTGCAGCAGTCCGGCGAGGAGCATGAGCGCGGCCGGATCTTCGGCGCCCTGGGCCTGGCCGACAACCTGGGGGAGGGAGTGGGGATGATCGCCGCCGGCGTGCTCACCGGTCCGCTCGGGCTGAGCACGATCCTCGACCTCCAGGGCTGCATCTACCTGGCGGTGGGAGTGCTGGTGGCGAGCGCCTTGGGCCGGGCCGGAACCGCCTCGGCGAACGACTCGCCGCTGCCGCCGACGCGGCTGGCGAACACGTAGAACGGCCGGGATCCTGCAGCGGCGCTTGTGACGGATGTGTGGGCTGTCGCGCAGCGGGTAGAGCACGTGTCAATGGATACGAACACTGAAACACGCACCGAGAAGGGCGCGAGTCTGGCGCGCGGCCCGGCTCTGATCCTCGGGACGATCCTTGAGGTCGCCGGCCTGTACTTCCTCTACAAGCAGCACGGCTTTCCCAAGTTCTCCAACTTCCCCAACGGCAACGTGCCGGTCCCGGGCAAGGTCTTCCTGGGCATCTTCGGCGCCAATGGCTGGACGGGGCTGTTCACCGCCGCCGCCGGCGGCCTGCTGCTGTTCGGCGCCGCCCAGCATCTCCTGGCCAAGACGATGAGCCTGATCGTGGGCGTGGCGCTCGGCGCCGCGGCCGTGATCGCGTTGGTCAGTGGCAACGTACTGGGCCTGGCGGCCGCCAACAGCTGGACCAAGATCGGCTGGGGCGCCTGTGCGCTGATCCTGCTGTTCAACACCGTTGTGCCGCGCCGCACCCGGACGGTCACCGAGCCGGTTGCCGTCGACCGCGGCGCAGGGGTCGACCGTGAGCCGGTGGCGTCTGACCGTGAGCCGGTGGCGTCTTCTGACCGTGAGCCGGTGGCGTCTGACCGTGACGCGCTGGGGTCTGACCGTGAGTATCCGGCGGCCGAGCGCGAGGGCTCACCCTCGCAGGCTTCCGAGCCCGGCGTTCCGCGCGAGCCGTCGCAGTCCTGAGCCGCGGGTGTCGGTATGGTCTGGCGACGATGGCCCGACCATCATTGATCGAGTTCCCCGCCGATGACCCGGAGCGCGCGCGACGCTTCTGGTCCGGCGTGCTCGCGGCTGAATTGAACGCCCGCGAGCCCGCTCAGGGCGAGGGCTGGCAGACCGGCGTGGGCCCCGCCGGTGCAGCGGTCGGCGTCCACGAGCGCGGCCGCGGACCGGGCGACACGGTCTCGCTGCCGTACTTCGAGGTCTCAGACCTGCCGGAGGCGATCGATCGGGTGCAGACGCTCGGCGGGTCGGTCGTGCACCCGGGGGAGCGGTGGGCGATCTGCCGCGACTCCGAGGGCAGCCCGTTCGGGCTCGCCCTCGCCACGGCATAGCCGTGGCCTAGCCAGGCTTTCCGCTCGGCGCGGGAATCCCGCCTGACCCCGTGTAGATTGTGCGCCTTGCCTCGGCATTCGCGCACCGCCGTCATCTGCCTGCTCGCCGTCTGCGGGTTGCTGCTCTCAGCGTGCGGCAGTCCCATGAAGACCGCCCGCCCGGCCGCGTCGGGCGCCAACGCATGCGCCAAGGCCTCGCTCCCGGTGCACACCAAGGGCGTGCTGACCGTCGCCACCGACTCGCCGGCGTATCCGCCGTATTTCGAACACAACAAGCCGACCAACGGCAAGGGCTTCGAGAGCGCGGTCGCCTACGCGATCGCCGCCAAGCTCGGGTTCACCCCTTCGCAGGTGAAATGGACGGTCGAGCCGTTTGACTCCTCCTATGCCCCCGGACCTAAGAGCTTTGACTTCGATATCAACGAGATCTCGATCACCCCGGCGCGGGCCCGGGAGGTCGACTTCTCGTCGCCGTACTACACCAATCCCCAGGGAATCATCGTCGCATCGTCCTCGCCGCTCGCCCACGCCTCCGGCCTGGCCGCGCTGAAGTCGGCCAAGATCGGGGTGCAGATCGGCTCCACCAGCCTCTCGGCGGTCACCTCTGCGATCAAGCCGACCAATCAGCCGCAGGTGTTCAACACCTCCAATGATGTCGTATCGGCGTTCAAGATCCACCGCGTCAACGCGATCGCCGTCGACCTGGCGACCGCGTTTGATCTGACCAGCACCGAGCTCTCGCACACCACGATCGCCGGCCAGTTCAGCGCGCCGGGCGGAGATAACTGGGGCGTGCTGCTGAGCAAGGGCTCGGGCCTGACCAGCTGCGTCGACAAGACGGTCGGCGCCCTGCGCGCCGACGGCACACTCGCCGCGCTCAACCACCGCTGGATCGCCTCGGCCGCCAGCGTGCCCGAGCTGCACTGACCGGCCCCGGGCTCGTGGCGCCCGACGGCCATATGCTGACCACCCGCCAGGCCCGGGCGCAAGCCCACCGGCGGCGCCGGCGGCGCTCGATCGTGATCTCCTCGGTGTCGACGGTGGTCGTGCTGGGTGGGTTGGTCGCGCTGCTGCTAACCAGCCCGGGGTGGCACAACGTGCGCACCACGTTCTTCTCGTGGTCGGGTTTCCGTCACTCGATCGGCCAGGTCGCGAGCGGCTTCTGGCTCGATGTCCGGATGTTCCTGGTCGTCGAGGTCGTGGTGCTGGTGGTGGGACTGGTGATCGCGCTGATCCGCACAGTCCACGCGCCGGCGCTGTTCCCGCTGCGGCTGCTGTCGATTGTGTTCGTGGACGTGCTGCGGGGGGTACCGACGATCCTGGTCGTCTATCTGGTCGGGTTCGGCGTGCCCGCGCTGGCGTTGACCGGGCTGCCCACGGGCGCTGTCGTGCTGGGGGGCGCGGCACTGGCGATGTGCTACTCGGCCTACGTATCGGAGGTCTACCGCGCCGGGATCGAGTCGGTGCATCCCAGCCAGGGCAGTGCGGCGTTGGCGCTCGGACTCACCCGCTCTCAGGCGCTTCGCCACGTCGTGCTGCCCCAAGCCGTGCGGCGGGTCGTTCCACCGCTGCTCAACGACTTCATCTCGCTGCAGAAGGACGTCGCCCTGATCTCGATTCTGGGGCCCCAGGAGGCCTTCCGGGTGGCGCAGATCTTCGCCGCCTCGCAGTTCAACTACACGCCGCTGCTGGCGGCGGCCGCGCTGTACCTGTGCGTGACCATCCCGCTGACCCGGATCGTGGACCGTCTGCAGGCGCGCAGCCTGCGCGAGCGGGGCGCAGCGCTCGCGTTGGGGCCGCATTAGTGCCCGCGCTCACCGCCGTCCTGGAGTTGCGCGGGGTGACCAAGGCCTACGGCGAACAACCGGTCCTGCGGGGCATCGACCTGGCCGTCGGCGAGCACAAGGCGATCGCGCTGATCGGCGCGTCGGGCTCTGGCAAGTCGACCCTGCTGCGCTGCATCGACCTGCTGGAGGAGATCGACGACGGCGACATCCTGCTCGATGGCGAGCCGATGACCGTCCCCGGACTGAACCCGGTCCCGTTCCGGCGGCGGCTGGGCCTGGTCTTCCAGGCCTACAACCTGTTCCCACACCGCAGCGTGATCGAGAACGTGATCCTCGGCGCGGTGCGGGCGCAGGGAATGGAGCAGCAGGCGGCCCGCGCGGCCGGTCAGGCGATGCTCGAACGCTTCGGGCTGGGGGACCGCGGCCGCGATTACCCGGACCGCCTTTCAGGCGGTCAGCAGCAACGCGTGGCGATTGCCCGCGCGCTGCTCACCCGTCCGCGCGCGCTGCTGCTAGACGAGGTCACCAGCGCCCTGGACCCCGAGCTGGTGGGGGAGGTGCTGGGCGTGATCCGCGAGCTCAAGGCGGAGGGCATGACGATGCTGATCGCCACCCATGAGATGAGCTTCGCGCGCGACGTGGCCGACCAGGTCTGCTTTCTGCAGGATGGCCGGATTGTCGAGCGCGGCAGCCCGGAGCAGATCTTCACCGCCCCGGAGCGGGTCGAGACCCAGCGCTTCCTGGCACGACTGCTGGATGCCAACCGGGTCTGACGAGATTGTCAGAATCGAGTATTGATGCGGCCCAATCCGATCCACGCCAGCGACGATCCGGAGCACGTCCGCGAGCTGATCCGGGCCAACCCCTGGGCCACGCTGGTGTCGAGCAATCAGGGCCGGCTAGTGGCCTCGCACTATCCGATTCTGCTCGACGATTGCACGGACGCGCTGGCGATTGTCACCCACGTCGGGCGTCCCGATGACCAGGTGCACGGGTTCGGCGACGAGGAGATGCTGCTGATCGTCCAGGGTCGCCACGGCTACATCTCGCCCAGCTGGTATGCCCCGGGGGCGACCCGCGCCCCGACCTGGAACTTCAGCGTCGCTCACTGCTATGGCGTGCCGCAGATCCTCGACCCCGACGAGAACCTGCGGGTGCTGACGCGCCTGGTCGAGCACTTCGAGCGCCACGTGGCGGCGCCGGCGCTGCTCGGCGCAGAGACCGGCGCGCGGCTGGCCCCCGGCACGGTCGGGATCCGCCTGGTGATCGACCACTTCGTCTGCAAGCGCAAGCTCAGC
>JBPCPC010000227.1:0-5895 GCA_050999585.1 Solirubrobacteraceae bacterium
GTCGTACCGCCCGCGCCCGTGCGCGGCGTGGAGGCCAGCTGCCCCTTCTCCACGCGTACACCGGCGTAGAACCCGCCGGCGCAGGTCACCACCGCGGCCAGCGCCGCGCTGCGGCGGTTCAGGAGCCGCCGCCGCGGACGCCGGGACGGCCGGTCGTCGAGGGACTCGTCGTCGAAGCCGCCGGGGCCCGGATCGTGACGGTCCAGGGTGAGGGTGTCCATCGGTGTCCTCCGTGGTGGGCGTGACGGGAAGTCGCGGGCTCGGCGCGGTGGTTCGCTCATTCGAACCTCAGCGCCTCGATCGGGCGCAGCGAGGCCGCGCGGCCGGCCGGATAGGTGCCGAAGAAGAGGCCGATCAACACCGAGGCGCCGAACGCCAGCGCCACCGAGTACGGCGCGATCACGGGCTGCACGCCGGCGATCTTGAACTGGCTGCCGAGGATCCCGACGAGCACGCCGGCGAGTCCACCGAACAGCGACACCAGCACCGCCTCGACGAGGAACTGGATCAGGATGTCCGAACGGCGCGCGCCCACCGCCTTGCGAATTCCGATCTCCCGGGTGCGTTCAGTGACCGAGACCAGCATGATGTTCATCACCCCGATCCCGCCGACGAGCAGCGAGATCGCGGCGACCTCGCCGAGCAGCGTGGTGAACACACCGCTGGTCGAGTTCGAGGCCTGCAGCATCGAGCCCTGGTTGATGACGTTGAAGCTGCTGGTGGTCGCGCCACCGGTGCTCGGATGGCGCTGATTCAGGATCTCGGTGACCTCGGTCTGGGCGGCGCTCAGCTGGTCACGTGACCCCGACTGGACGGTGATCGAGTCGATCGCGCCGTAGCCGGTAAGCGTGTCCTGCACGGCGGTGAGCGGCGCGGCGGCGACGTCGTCCTGGTTGCTGGAGCCGTTGGAGCCCTTGGCATTGGTCTCTCCGATGACCTGAAAGCTCGTGCCGTTGACCTGCACGCTGTCCCCGACCGGGTCGACGCCCGAAAACAGCTGTGACACGACCGTCGGTCCCACCACTAGCACCCGGTCGTGCTTGGTGTTCTCGGTGCTCGTGAACCACGATCCGGCGGCCATCGTGTAGTCGCGGGCGGTGCGGTAGCTGGGCGTCGTGCCGACGAACGTCGTCGGCGTGTACGTCGTTCCGTTGTAGGTGAGGGTCACGTTGTTGGCATTGACGACCGGGGAGGCGCTGGCCACGTCGGGTGCGGCCAGCCGGTTGTGCAGGGCCGCGGCGTCGGCGACGCTGAGCGACTGGGCGCTCGTCGGCGTCCCACCGCCCAGCCCACCGAGTGTGGGGGCGGAGGTGACCAGCAGCACGTTGGACCCGAGGGCCTCGATCTGGGACTGCACCGCCGACGAGGAGCCGGTACCGACGGCCACCAGCACGATCACCGAGCCGACGCCGATCATCAGCCCGAGGATGGTTAGTCCCGAGCGCAGCTTGTTGGCGGCCAGCCCGGACAGGGCGACGCGGACCGTCTCACTCACGGCGCGGGCTCCGGCGCGACCGCGACACGGGACTCGTCGCTGACGATCGCTCCGTCGCTGAGCTTGATCACCCGGTCGGCGTGGGCGGCGACGTCACGCTCGTGGGTGATCAGAATGATCGTCCGCCCCTCTTCGGAGAGGCGCTGCAAGATCGTCAGCACCTCGTGCGTGGAGTTGGTGTCGAGGTTCCCGGTCGGCTCGTCGGCGAGGATCATCGCGGGGTTGGTGACCAGTGCGCGGGCGATCGCCACGCGCTGCTGCTGTCCGCCGGAGAGCTCGGAGGGGAGGTGATCGACCCGGTCGTGCAGCCCGACCTCACGCAGCGCGGCCAGCGCGCGGCGCCGCCGCTCAGACCGACCCAGTCCGGCATACGCGAGCGGCAGCTCGACGTTGGCCAGCCCGCGCATGCGCGGGATCAGGTTGAAGCTCTGGAACACGAACCCGATCTCTCGGTTGCGCAGGTCGGCAAGCTCGTCGTCGTCGGCTGACCGGACGTCCATTCCGTTGAGCCGGTAGATGCCGCGGGTGGGGGTGTCGAGGCAGCCGAGGATGTTCATCAGCGTCGACTTGCCGCTGCCCGAGGTGCCCATGATCGCCACGTACTCGCCCCGCTGGATCGTGGCGCTGACCCCGCGCAGCGCGTGCACGGCGATCTCCCCGACCTGGTAGGTCTTGGCCACCTGCTCGAGCGCGATCACCGGCGCTGTGCCGGCCCTTCCCCGCATCAGCCGCCGCCGCTGAAGCGACGCGCGAACCCGCCGCCGCCGTCGAAGCCGCCGCCGGCTCCCGGGAGCCCGCCGGTCGTTCCGCCGAGCGTGCCGGACGAACTGGACGAGCTCGACGAGGCCGACCCCAGCGCGGGCAGGGTCTGGGTCACGACGACCTGCGTACCGGACCGCAGCCCGCTGACGATCTGGGTGCGGCTGTCACCCTGCATGCCGACGACGACGTGCGTGGACACCGTCCGGCCGCTGCGCAGCTCGTTGACCGTCGCCGTCGCGCCCAGGTCGCTGACGGCGCTGTTGGGCAGCGTCACGCCCTGCGCCTGGCCGGTGATCACCGACGCCGTCGCGCTCATCCCCGGCTTGACGCGAGCATCGTGCTGGTTGAGGGTCAGCGTGGCGTCGTAGCTGACGACACTTGAGCTGGTGCTGCCGAGCTCGGAGATCGAACTGACGTGGGCCGCCAGTTCGACGCCGGTCAGCGCCTCCAGGGTGACCGTCGCCGGCTGCCCGAGCTTGAGCTTGGAGATGTCGGACTCGCTGAACGCGACCGTCATCGTCAGCTTGCTGGTGTTGATGATCTCGGCGAAGCCCGAGCTGCTCGATGACGAGGAGCCGCCCGAGGAGCCGAGGCCGCCGGCGCTGGTGGTACCGGTGGCGCCGGACCCGCTGGCGGCGCTGGAGCCCGAGCTCGACGACGACGACGCTACGGAGCTGCTCGATCCGCCCGAGACCGCGTCGCCCGGGGAGATGCTCTGCACCGACACGACCGTGCTGGTCGCCGGAGCGTAGAGATGGGTCTGGTGCAGCGCGGTGGTCGCGGTGGTCACGCTCGCCTCGGCGCCGTCGACCGACGCCTGCGCGGAAGCGATGTTGGCCGCCTTGGTGGTCGCCGTCTCCCCGCTCGACGAGCTGGCCGCGGACGAGCTTCCGCTGCCGCCGGACCCCGAAGCCCCCGACCCCGACACGCCGGACCCGGAGCCAGCGGACCCCGAACCGCCCGAGCGGCCGGTCGACGGGGTCGTCCGGGTGGCCGTCGTCGGGGTGGTCGTCGTCGGGGTGGTCGCGGTGGTCGTGCCGGATGTCGTCGTTGCCGGCGCGGTCGGCGTGGTCGGGGTGGTGTTCGCCGATTGCGTGGCGGTCGGGGGGGGCGGGCCGTAGGGCGGCGTACTCGGTCGTGGCCGTGTCAACCGGCGCGCTCGTCGTCTGCGTGACGGTTACCTGCTCGGCGCTGGTCAGCTGGTCCTCGGCGGAGGTGAGGTTCTCCTGGGCCTGATCCAGCGAGCTCTGCGCCGCGCTCGGGTCCAGCGTCGCGATCAGCTGGCCCTTGACGACGTGGTCGCCGTCCTTGATGTAGTCGTACTGCAGCGTGCCGCTGGTCTGGAAGTTGGCCTCAACATCGGTGCCCGGAGCTCGAGTGCGGCGTCGGGCAGCCCCGGTCCGTGGTCGCGGACCTCCAGCACCGCGCTGGGCCCCTGGCGTCGCAGGCTCAGCTCGATCGCGGTGCCGGCCGGCGTGTGGACCACCGCGTTGCGCGTGAGGTTGCCCAACAGCTGGCGCAGCTGGTCGGGGTCACCGCGGGCGGTCACGTCCTCGTGAACCTGCAGTCGCACGTCGCGGCCGGGATCGATCACCCGGGTATCCTGCACCGCCTGCTCGGCGAGCTCGCGTAGCGCCACGGGGTCGCGGCGAGGCTCGGGCGCCTGGTCGAGCTGGGCCAGCACCAGCAGGTCCTCCACCAGCACGCCCATGCGGGTGGCCTCGGCCTCGATCCGTGACATCGCTCGCGCGAGCGTGTCGGCGTCGGGCACCGCTCCGATCCGGAACAGCTCCGCGTAACCGCGGATCGAGGCCAGCGGGGTGCGCAGCTCGTGCGAGGCGTCGGCGAGGAAGCGCCGCAGCCGCTCCTCGCTGCGCCGCCGATCCTCGAACGCGTGCTCGATCTGCCCGAGCATCTCGTTCAGGGACCGGCTCAGGCGCCCGGCCTCGGTGCGTTCGTCAGACGGCTCCACGCGTCGCGAGAGGTCACCCCCGGCGATCTCAGACGCGACCCGGCCGATCCGCTGCAGCGGCCGCAGGCCGATCCAGATCACCAGCCAGCCGAGCGCGAGCAGCGCCAGGATCACGCCGCCGCCGACGAGCGCCTCGACGACGACCAGGCGATGCAGGGTCTGGTCGACCTCGCGCAGCGGAACCGCCACCACCGCGGTGTCGCCGCGATCCGCGAATGCCGCCGCGCGATAGCGCGTGCCGTTCGCCGAGCGGACCGTGAACACGCGCAGGCTCGCTCCCTGGCGGCTGAGCGGCGGACGGGCCGGGATCTTGGGGGCCGGGCCGACGCGCTCTCCATAGCTGAACGTGCGTCGGCGCAGCACCCTGGCGCCGGGGCCCAGAATCTCGCCAAACGTGCCGGGGGGCAACGTCGACGCCGGACCAAGCGCCCCCGGCCCGCGATCGAACAGCGGCCTCGTCGGGAACGGACCGCCGGGCCGGGCCGGGCGGGTGGGTCCGTTACCCGAACGCTGGCGCCGCTGGAACGACAGCGGTCCCAATGCGGATTGCACCTGCTGATCGACCCGATCGAGCAGGAACGAGCGCTGCTCCTCATAGGTCACCACGGCCGCGACGGCGAGCCCGGCGGCGACGAGCACGAGCATGCCCACCAGCAGTCGCGCGCGCAGCGAGATCGGCGGGTGGGGCATCACTCGCGTGGCAGCCGCAGCACGTAGCCGACGCCGCGCACCGTGTGCAGCAACGGAGGCCCAATGCCGACGTCGAGCTTCTTGCGCAGGTAGCTGACGTAGGTCTCCAGCACGCGCGCGTCGCCTCCGAAGTCATAGCTCCAGACGTGATCGAGCAACTGTGCGCGCGTCATCACCCGCCGTGGGTTGAGCAGCAGATAGCGCAGCAGTCGGTACTCCGTGGCGGTCAACTCAATCGGGCGGCCACCCCGGCTGACCTCCCGCGTGTCGTCGTCGAGTTCGAGGTCGGCGAACTCCAGCCGGCTGGAGGGCTCGCCGCGGGCTCCGCTGCGTCGCAGAATGTTGCGTAACCGAGCGACCAGTTCCTCAAGGCTGAACGGCTTGGTCACGTAGTCATCGCCGCCGGTGGTCAAGCCGCGGACCTTGTCACTGGTGTTGTTGCGAGCGCTCAGGAACAGGATCGGGACCGCGGCGCGCTGTGCCGAAAGCCGTCGGGCAACCTCGAAGCCCTCCATGTCGGGGAGCATCACGTCGAGCACAATCGCGTGCGGGTGCCAGTCACCTACCCGCGCGAGCGCCCCGGCCCCGGTGTCGACCGTGGCCACGTCGTATCCGTGGTGGCGCAGGGCCATCGCGACCACGTCGACGATGCTCGGCTCATCGTCGACGACGAGGACGCGCAGGCTCTTGGCGGGCCGCTCCACGTGCGGATCGTCGCGGGCGTGCCTCGGAATTTCCTGAATGGGGAGTGTGAGGAGTGTGAGGATCGGGCGCGGTTCGTACTGATTGCGTTTCGCGAAACCGGGTAAGCGAGGCTTCATGCAAACTAAGGACCACGCCCCCAGCGTCGAAGCAGCGCTGAAGATGGCCGGAACCGAAGAGCTCTTCCGGTTGTGGCATCGTCGCGAGGACCGGCGCGCGCGGGCCGCGCCCGGGCGGCGACTTCTTCCCCCCGCCCACCCACCGGCCCCCCAGT
>JBPCPC010000239.1:0-7981 GCA_050999585.1 Solirubrobacteraceae bacterium
AGACGGTGTTCAGATCGTTCGTCCTGCCTGTGGCGGCGCAGCGGATGACCCTTGAGGTCAGCCGCGAGTGCCATATCGTGTTCGTCGGCTACGAGGACTGATAGCGGCTACGGGGCGTAGAGCCGCAGGCTCCGCGTCAGCTTCACGGTTCTCCCGGCAGGTCCGCGCAGGCTCACCGACACGGTGACCGGGGCGCTGCCCAGCTGCCGCAGCGTCGCGCGATCCCCAGCGGCGATCGTCAGCGTCTGCGCGCCCGTGGCCAGCGGCGCGAGCTTGAAGGAGCGGACGGCGAGCTTCACGGTGCGCAGGCCTCCTTCCGCCGGCAGCCGGCCGCTGAGCGTGAGTGAGCCCGTGACGGCGACCGGGTTCGTGTTGGCCAGCGTCAGCTTCGTCGTCCAGGTCCGGCTGGCGTTCAACCGGCCGTGGGAGGGGGTGACGGTGAGCCCGGGGTGGCTCGGGTCCAGGGCGCCGCCCGAGGGCTCAAACGCCGCCAGGCCGTCTGGCGCGCCCAGGCCGGTAGGCCCGTCCCAGCCGGTCCGGGCCTGGCAGATCCGCGCGCCTTTGCAGACCACGCTGTCTGCGCCGCTGCGGATGTCGTGAAAGGCCTGTGGATCGGAGCGCGCATGCCCGTAGAGCATCCGGGGCTCGGCGCTGCCGGCGCTGCCGGCGAGGCCGATCACACCCGCGATGATCGGAGCGGCGACGCTCGTGCCGTCGGCCTCGCACCAGGCCGTGCCGCATGGAGCACCGGCGTCACGGACGTGCACCAGGGCTCCGGGCTGCGCAACCGCAGCCAGGTCGACGTCCGCCCGCTTGCCGGCGCAGCCCGCGGAGGCCGCCAGCGCGCCCTGCCAGACGGCCGCTGGGTTGTACAGGCTGCAACCGCTCGTCGTCGAGTACCAGGCGGTTTCGCCCTGGTAGCTGCCCGACCCTGTGAGATCGAGCTGCGTGCCGCCGACCGCAAGCACGCCAGGCAGCGAGGCCGGGAAGTAGATCAGCCCCGTGTGACCGGAGTCGCCGCTGGCCGACACGACGACAGCGTTGCGGGGCGTGTAGTCGCTGTCGTATGCGGGGTCGCCTGGCGATTCACCCTCGTTGAAGCTGGTGACGATCACGGTGGCGCCGGCGTTGGCCGCCGTGCTGACCGCGGCCGAGACGTCGGGCTTGTCGGCCGAGTTCGCCTCCACCAGCAGGATCGAGCAGCTCTGGCAGACGCCGCGGGCCAGCTCCGCACCGACCGATGACTCGGTCAGGAAGGTGCCTCCGGACGGATCGGTCTGGGGCAGTGGCGAGGCCGCGCCGGTTTGGTTGAGCTTGCGAAAGCAGCGGTTGGCGGTCGTGCACGCCGGGATCCCGAACCGCTTGGTGTACGCGGTCAGGTCGGTCTGAGCCGCCGGGTCGTCGTAGGCGCTGATGATCGCGATCGTCTGATGCGCCGCGCCGGTCTTGGGCAGCGAGTAGGCGGACCGGAAGTCGGCCGGGGTGAGGCTGAACTCCGGGCCGGCGGCAGCCGCGGTCATCTGCAGCGGGGCAGTGACCGGCCGGTCCGCAGCGCGTGTTGTGCGTGCTGAAGGCGCGGCCGTCAAACCCACGAGCATCGCCAGCGTCGCGACGATGGTCGCGGCCGGCCAGCGCCAACGGGAGCGGGCACGGCGCGGGAATGGGGAGGGGCGGTTGAGCAGCAGGTTCATCCTGGCAATAGAACAGAGCGACGCAGCTGAAGTTGCTGCGACCGAAAAAACAAACGGCCGCCGCGAGAAACTCGCGACGGCCGCTTGGACTACGAAGCGATGCCCGCTCCCGCCCGTGGGCGGGAGCGGAATCGCTCATCTGACTGAACTGTTACGCGTGCTTCAGGTGACGAAAGAACTTCGCCCGCAGCGCCTTCTCCTGCCTGCGGATCTGCGCCTTACGAGCCGCGATCTGCTTCTTCGACTGCGCCTTGTGCAGCTTCGCCGAATGCAGGAGCGACGACGTGACCGTGCCAGAGAGGATCTGGGCCACGTTCTGGGCGGACACCGGAGCAGACGTGACCAGCGCGCCCGCGCCGACGCTCACATTGGTCGCCGTGGCCGCCTGGCCCGGCGAGAACTGGACCGTGATCAACTCTGGTCCAGCCACCTGGGTCGGCAGCGTCACCGCTCCGACGCTGGACGTTGCCACAATATTGCCCGTGCTATCGAGCAGGTTTATGGTACCGGCACCGAGCGTGAAGGCCCGCTGGTCGAGGCCGAGCGTGACCACGCCGTTGGTCCGGCTAATCGTGGCCCCAAACACATCGGGAGCCGTGGTGAACCCACGCGCAAACGCGCCCGCGTTGTCGCCCGCCGGAGCGGAGTCATTCGCGTTCGGGTTGTTGGGCGGACTGACCTCAGTCACCGCGCCCGGGGAAACAGCGCCCCGCACGAGGTACTCGTCGAAGTTAGCCAGGCCCGTGAACACCACCCGGATCGTGGTTGACGTGGCGGTCGAGCTCAGCACTGAGGCGCCACTGGACGGCACCGTGGCGCTGTTCGAAAGCACGGCCGTGAAACCGGTCGGAGTCACGACTGATACCTGCTTGTCGAATGTGTAGTCGACAGCCTGGCCACCGGTCTCGAGGATCGTGCTGGTCAGGTCGGGCAACGACGTCACGCCCGTGCCGGGGTTGCTGGCAGACGCCGGGACGATCGCCTGGTCGGGCGGCCCAGGGGCTGCCGGAGGTCCGGGATCGTCTGCAGCAGTGACTGCGCCTGTCAGCTGTCCTGCCCGCACCGCGTCGGACACCGGGCACGTTGCCCTAGGAGCGAAGGCCACGGTGATCGAGTCGCCACTCACGAGCGGAGTACCCATGCCGGTGCACACGGAGCCCCCGGAACGGGTGAACGTGAACAGCGTCGCCGTCGGGACGACAGTGGTCGAGATCGCCTGATCCTCGGTGAACGTGATCGTGTTCGTCGTCGGGTCAGGCAGGACGCCTGTGATGTCGGGACCGGTGGTGAACCCCGCGGTCCCGTTATGGGTCGGGTTCAGCGACGCCGGTACGATCAGCGTGGTCGAGTCGGCAAGCGGGTTGGTGACCGTCGCCGTCGTCTGGACGGCGCCGAGCGCAACCTTTCCGATCGTGTACTGACCGATGTCGGTGACTGCGTTCGCGCCAGTTCCGGCGAACGTCGCCCGAACGCACTCGCCCGTGGTGTCGACAGTCTGCTCGAGCAGTACGCTGCTTGCCGTAACGGTACGACCTGAGCGGTAACCGGTGAGCGTGAACTTACCTGCGACCAGGCCTGTGTTGTTCAATACCTTGTCGAAGCAGAAGTCGACGTCGGTGCCGGTGATCGCCGTGGCGCTCACCAGATCGGGCCGGTTGATCGTCGATTCGGGGTTCGCACCCGCGATCGCTGCTTGGGCAGTGCCTACCGCAAGCAGCGGGAACGCCAACACGGCCATTCCGACCGCAAAGCGCGCAAATGAAGCGCGCTTGAGTCGTTCAGCCATAAGGAACATCCTCCTTGGTTGTGATACGGAATGGGCCGCGTTCCCGCTCCGGGACCGGCCTGACGTTCGCATCTTCTAGCAGATAGCTCATCCGCGTCAAGCGACCGTCGTCCGGATTCGCACATTATCTGCGCGTCCGGACACCTGGTATGACGTTCGAACCCCCTGAAAGTTGCGCCGCACCCCCTTTTCTTTTTTTCTGTGCATCACGATTCCTCCCTCCGCGCTGCAGCATACGCCTCGCGCGCCGATTTCCGTGGTACATTCGCCCGGTCGAGGTGAGCTGGGCCAAATCGTGCAGCCTCTCGACGGGATCTTCTCGCTAAGCCGCGAATTCCAGCCCAGGGGGCCGAGACCATGAACCCACTGCAGGTATCCGTATGCACGAGCCGCGGACGGCGAGCGGGCCGGCTGGTTACTTGCCTGGCCGCGATGGCAGCGTCGCTGATTGCTCTCGCGGTTCTCGCGATCCCGCCCGCGTTGGCGCAGACCCCGGCACCCGGCTCAGCCGTCACCAGCTTCGGAGCCTCCGGAATCGCCTCGGCCGGCCCCGGCGTCCGGCTGTTCGGCACTGCGGTGCAGACCGACGGCAAGGCCCTGGCCGTCGGCGAGTCCGGCCTGCCATCGGCATTGGATCTGGTACTCGTCAGGTTCACTGCCAACGGCGTGCTGGATCCCAAGTTTGGCAGCGGCGGGGTCGTCCACGGACCGGCGATCGCCGGACTGCTGGGCACGGGGTCCCTCGGCCGCGCGGTGGCGATCCAACCGGATGGGAAGATCGTCGTCGTGGGCACATCGACCGTGCCCGACGGTTCGGCGACCACCGGGATCCTGATCGAGCGCTTCAACAGCAACGGCGCGGTTGACACGACCTTCGGCACGGGGGGAGCCGTGACCGCGCTGGCTCACTCATTGGCCGACGGCTACGCCGTGGCGGTCCAGCCCAACGGCCAGATCATCGCCACCGGCAGCGCCAACGCCGCCGGCAGCGGAGGCGTCACCCCGCGGGTCGCGGTGGTGCGACTCAACGCCAACGGATCGCTGGATCCGAGCTTCGGCTCCGGCGGCGCGTCTGTGCTGGACTTCGGGTCCTTCTCGACGGCGTTGACGGTCGCCCTCCAATCTGATGGCAAGATCGTGATCGGTGGCTCCCAGTCACCGGGCCTCCAGGTGCAGAACGCGCTGATCGCCCGGCTGACCCCGAGCGGGGCCCCTGATCCGAGCTTCGGCAGCGGCGGCGCCTATGCGCATCAGTACGCGATCGGGGCGGCGAGCTCGACCTTCGACGCGCTGGCGATCCAGAGCAACGGCAGCATCGTCGCGGCGGGCTCGGCGACTCAGGGCAACACGGGCGCCAACGCGATCGTCGCCCGCTTCACGACGGCGGGCACACCCGACGGCTCGTTCGGCGGCGGCGTCGTCGCTCAGCCCTCGGCGAGTGGCACCGTCATCGGTGGCACCATTCCTGGCGTCACCGGCGTCGGCCTGGCCCACAACGGCGACATCATCGCCGGCGGCAGCGTCGCGCAAGCGGGTTTCTCCCACATCGCGGTGTGGGCGTTCAAGCCCACGGGCGCGCTCGACACCGGCTTCGGCACCGCGGGCACCGTGGCGACCAGCCTCGGCGCGACGACGAGCGGCACCGGCAACGCGCTGGCGATCGGCCCCGCAGGCCAAGTCGTGGTTGCCGGGGACGCAAAGGCGATCACCGGCGTCTACTCCGGGGTTGAGACGGCCTACAACGGCTTTGCGCCGCCGGTGCCGCCACCTCCAGCGTTCAAGCTCTCGCTCAAGGGTGTCAGCGGCAAGTACAAGATCGCGACGGTGGCCAAGCACGGTCTCAAGGTCGGCGTCGCCTGCAACGGGGCCTGCACGATCAAGGCGTCGCTGACGCTGAGTGCGAGCACCGCCAAGCGCCTGCACATCCTCACGACGTTCCGGAAGTGCACGAAGAAGAAGGGCAAGCAGCACTGCGTCAAGGCGCGCGGCTACCGGACGGTCACGCTCGCCAGCGGGAAGGCGACGCTGAAGCGAGCCGGGACCCACACGTTCACGCTCAGGATCGGCAAGGGCTACGCCAAGGCCCTGAAGCAGGTGAAGAAGAGGCAGTCCGTCACCGCCAACCTGCGCGTCACGGCGACGTCCAGCACGACCCACAAGGGCAAAACGATCAACAAGCATCTGACGTTCACTGGCTGAGAGCCGGGGGAGTACCGATGACTAATCGAAGCCGCGTGGTCGCGCTGACGCTGACGCTGATGCTCGGGGGAACGGGCGTCGCGCACGCCGCGGCTCCGGGAACGCTGGATCCGAGTTTCGGGTCCAGCGGGACCGTGTCGATCCCCGGTGCACAGCTGTTCGGCGTCGCCGCGCAGTCAAACGGCGATGCCGTCGTGGCGGGCCAGTCCGGCGCCGGCGCCGCGTTCGTGCAGCGGCTGAGCACCTCGGGAGCCCCGGACGCGGGCTTCGGGTCGGGCGGGACCGCCACCGGTCCGAGCGGCGTGGCACGGGCGGTCGCCCTGCAACCCGACGGCAAGGTCGTGTTCGCGGGCACAAGCGGCGGCATGTTCGCCATGCGCCTGAATGCCAACGGCACCGCCGACGGCAGCTTTGGCTCCGGCGGAGTCGCCCGGGCCTTCGTCGGCTCGGGGGTGGCCAACGCCATCGCTGTCCAGCCCGACGGCAAGATCGTGGTGGCGGGCTCGGTGAACCCCATCAACACGCGGATCGCCGTGGCGCGCTTCAACAGCAACGGGACGCTCGATACCAGCTTCGGCTCCGGCGGCGCCGAGGTGATCGACCTCGGGCTTCCGTTCGCCGCCGCCAACGGAGTCGTCCTCCAGCCGGACGGGAAGATCGTGCTCGTCGGCCTGCAGCAGGGATCCGTGGGCTACGCGTTCTTCAACGGCTTGGTCATCCGCCTGAATTCCAACGGGACGCTCGACACCGGGTTCAACCACTCGGGCGTGGTCAGCTACCTCGCCGCCAACAGCGGCTACGACACGCTGAACGCGGTCACGATCCAGACCGACGGCAAGATCGTCGCCGCTGGCTCGGATGTCGGAGGGCCCTACGCGATCTTCCTGCGGCTGAACGGTGACGGCTCATATGACTCGACGTTCGGTAGCGGCGGCGTCGCGGCCCTGTCGTCTGGGAACTTCACCAGTAGTCCGTACGGTGCCTACGGGGTCGGCATCGGCGGCGGCGGAACCGTGCTCGGCGCGGGCGCAGTCGGTCTGAACGGGACCGACCTGCGCGCCGGCCTGTGGGCGACAACCGCCACCGGCGCAGGTGAGTCGGCGTTCGGCAGCGGGGGCCTGGTCGACCAGCAGCTCGCCTCCGAGGCCTGCGCGCTGGCGATCGCTCCCGATGGGAGCCTGCTCGTGGTCGGGCAGACGGTCAACCCGGAGATCCGGACCAACCCCTGTACAGGAGCGCGCGGACTGAATGGCTTCGTCTCGCGCTATGTCGGCTTCGGCCCGCCGCCGCAGCCCGTGTCCGCGCCCGCCGCAAGCACGGGAAACGCCGGCGCAATCACGGAAACGTCGGCGACCGTATCGGGGACGGTCAACCCTGACGGCGCCATCACCAGCTATGCGTTCCAGTACGGCACCAGCACGGCTTACGGCTCCGCCACCGCGCCGGTGAGTATCGCCGCCGGCACGGCGAACGTGGGCGTCTCCGTGCCGCTGAGCGGGCTGCTCCCGGGCACCACCGATCACTATCGGCTGCAGGCAACCAACTCGGCCGGGACCACGTACGGCCAGGACGCCGCGTTCACCACCGCGGTCGGAGCGCCGGCCGTCACCACCGGCTCGGCGCTCGCGGGGGAGGTCTCGGCGACGGTCCACGGCATCGTTACCGCCAACGGCCTGGCCACCACCTACCACGTCGACTACGGCCGGACGACCCGCTACGGGTCACGCGGCCCGACCGCGAGGATCGGGGCGAGCTCGTCGAGTTCTCCCATCACCGCCCACCTCAACCACCTGCGCCCGCGGACCACCTATCACTACCTGTTGGTCGCCGTCAACGCGGCGGGATCAGGCGCCGGTGCCGACGCCAGCTTCACGACCAGGCCGCGGCTGACGGCCTCGGTGCGCGGCGTCCCGCGCTCGGCCAGCCTCACAACCGTCATCTCGCGGGGCCTCAAGCTCAAGGTCAGGTGCAACCAGTCGTGCTCGAGCCGGGGCTCGCTCTCGGTGTCAAGGACGATCGCTGGTCAGCTCCGGCTCAAGCGCAATCGTCGGTCGATCGCCGGCGGCGCGGCGTCGCTGCGCCGCGCGGGCACCGCAACGCTGGCACTCCGGCTGACGACGGCTGGCGCGGCCGCGCTGCGCCGCCGGCACCGCGCCCTCACGGTGACGTTGCGGGTCACCGTCGAGCCCGCGGGCGGCGGGCCGGCGGTCACGTTCAAGCAGACCGTCACGCTCCGCGCCTAGTAGTGCTTTGTTAGCTGGTGAGTAGGAGTTCGGTGGGGGTGCGGCGAACCCTTCTGGCGTTT
>JBPCPC010000289.1:0-8516 GCA_050999585.1 Solirubrobacteraceae bacterium
CCTGAGCGGCGGTCAGCGTCCCGCGGCCGTCCTGCCCCGCGAGCCGGCGCGCCTCCTCGGCGCGCGCCTGGAACTGGATCCCGTAGTCGACCGCAAGCCCGATCAGGATCGGCAGCACCGCGATCGAGGCCATCGTCAGCGTCGCGCCCAGGACCGCCAGCAGGCCGAAGGTGATTCCGGCGGCGGCCAGCGCGATCGCGAGCGGCAGCAGTCGCAGGTGGCTGCGGAACACGATCAGCAGCGTGACTGCCATCACCAGCAGCGCCGCGACCAGCAGGCCGGTGATGGCGCCGCTGATCTGGCCGGCGAGGTCGTTGACCACGACCGGCTCCCCGGTGACGGTGTAGGTGCCGTGGTAAGCCGAGCGGAACATCGGCATCCGGATCGCCTGGCGGATCCAGCCGATCGCCTGCGCCTGCTGGGCGTCAGACAGCGAGGAGCGCAGCCGCACTCCGATCAGCGCCGAGTCGGCGTTGGGGAACAGGTAGGCGAAGCGGGCCTTGGGCTGGTTCACCCCGCGTGACTGGTCAAACACGATCTGGGGTATGAACTGCGGGTTGTCGATCGACGGCGTGCTGTTGATCCCCGAGGTGACGGCCAGCTGCTCCAGCGAGGTCAGCTGCTGCTGGTACTCGAGCCGGCGGGCGGCGTTGACCTCGGCCAGGGCCTTGCGCTTACTCATGCCCCGCCCGATCGCCAGTGCGTAGGCCTTCTGGCCGGCCGCGTTGGTCGCCGACGAGACGCCCGAGAGCAACGAGCTGATCCCGGTGTTGACCGCAACGACGGCCTGGTTGAGGAACGTCCCCGGGCCGTAGACGACCTGGGCCGCATGGGACCTCATCAGATGGCCGCACGGGCTCGAGACGCCGCCGTAGGGGACGTGCGAGACGGTGGTGAACGCATGCAGCTTGGTGTTGGCCTGCACATACTGGCCGCCCAGGCACGCCTCCAGCTGGATCAGGGTCGCCAGGTCCTTGGTCTCGACGAGATTGGTCAGCTTCTCGTGTACGAGGATGATCACTGCGTCGTCGCCGAAGTGTCGCTGGTCATCGGCGGTCGCCCGGTAGGACGGCGAGGACCGGCTCACGAACGTGTCGGTGCCCGCCGACGGTCTCAGGCCGAGCGACTCAAGCCCACCGGCCAACGCCAGTGCGAGCACGATCGATACCACCAGCAGCGGCCGGCGTGCGGCCGCTCCCGAGATCCGCTCAAAGATCGGCGCCATGCTCGGGCGAGGCTAGCGACGCGGCCGCACCCTCGCGCCGCACGGCAACCGCGCCGATCAGTCCATCGTCAGGGGGCCCTGGGACTCCCCGGAGAGGAACTGCCGGATGAACGGGTTGTCGGAGTTGAGCATGTCCTCGGCCGGGCCGGCCTCGACGATCCGGCCCCGCCACAGGACGTTGATGTAATCGGCCACGCGGCGCGCGCTCATGATGTCGGGGGTGACCACGCAGAACGTGGGCAGGTGCTCCTTTTGCTTCTCCTTGGCCTCGTCCATCATGTCGCGATGGATCTCGAGGATCAGTTCGCCCAGCAGGGCGGTGCGGACCGGATCCAGGCCCGAGTCGGGCTCGTCGAAGAGGACGATGTCGGGCTCGAGCACCAGCGCTCGGGCGAAGCCGGCGCGCTTGCGCATTCCGCCCGACAGCTCGTTGGGCATCTTCGTCCGGGCGGAGCCCAGGCCGACCTCGTTGAGGCGGCGCATGACGATGTCCTGGACCTCGTCCTCGCCCTTCTCGGTGTGCTGGCGCAGCGGAAAGGCGACGTTGTCGTACAGGTCCATCGAGCCGAACAGGGCGCCGTCCTGGAACAGCAACCCGAACTTCTTGCGCATGTCGAACAGGTCGTTGTCGCGCATGTTGGGCACCGAGTTACCATGCACGAGAATGTCGCCCTGATCGGGGTACAGGAGCCCGACCATGTGCTTGATGCAGACCGACTTGCCGGTGCCCGACGGGCCCAGGATCATCGACACCATGCCCTCGGGCAGCCCCATGTTCAATCCTTGGAGAATCTTCGAGCGACCGAAGGACTTGTAGGTATCGATGAACTCGACCGCGTCGGGTCGACCCGAGGGATAGACCTTGTAGGTGTGCCACTTGTACTCGTCGTCGGAGGCGCCGGCCGGCGGCTCGGGGCGGGGCGGGGACTCGTCCACGACCGACACGCGCGACGAGGGCGCGGCGGACTTGACCTGCTCCTGGCGCTCCTCGGGCGTCAACTCGATCTCAGCGCCGCGCGCCTGCGCGCTGTGCTCCTCGTCCTGATCGCCGACCTTGCGGGGGTCGTTCTCTGCGTCCGGCATTCTCAGCCTCCGATCGGAGCTCGCGGATTGGCGCCCCAGAACAGCTGGGTGCCCAACATGCCGATCAGGTGGACCGAGACGAGGTTAAGCACCATTGACTTCGCCGTGGCCGTGCCCACGCCGACCGGGCCGCCACTGGCGTTATAGCCGTAGTAGCAGCCCACGATGACGATGACCATGGCCATCGACATCGCCTTTATCAAGCTGAATAAGAGATCCGGCGGGTTCTGGAACTGCCAGAAGATCAAGAGGAAACCCCCGGACGACACGTAGCCGATCTGCTGCACCACCGCCAGGTAACTGGCGAAGAAGCCGGCGCCGATCGAGCACAGGTAAACGAACGGCAGCACCAGGATCGCCGCCAGCAGGCGCGTGGCGCAGAGGA
The DNA here is from genome assembly GCA_050999585.1 of Solirubrobacteraceae bacterium. Classification (GTDB taxonomy): domain Bacteria; phylum Actinomycetota; class Thermoleophilia; order Solirubrobacterales; family Solirubrobacteraceae; genus Palsa-465. The sequence continues at coordinate 2,694 of JBPCPC010000289.1, forward strand.
AGCGCATCCCGCTGATCCCCATCACCTCGAGCGCGTCGATCTCATCGGAGATCCGCATCGATCCGAGCTCGGCGACGATCCCGGTGCCGACCTTGGCGGCCATCATGTAGCCGAACACCAGCGGCACCAGCTCGCGCAGGTCACACCACGCCGCGAACACGCCCGAGTAGGCGGGCGTACCCTCGCCGTAGGTGAAGTACGCGCCTTCGATCCCGCACTCCAAGCCGATGATGAACACCAGGCCCCAGATCACGAGTGTCGAGGAGATGATCAGGATCCCGGCCTGGCGCAGCGCCTCGCCGAAGAAGCGCAGCACCCGCAGCGTGGCCACGTCGGCGACCATCCGCGCGCCGAACTTGACAATTTCCCCAAAGGCCTCGATCCAGCCGCGCGGAGTGGCGATCAATTCACCCATTGAGAGCGTCCCCTCACTTGATGATCGTCGTGATCTCGGGGTGGGTGGCCAGCAGCGTCTGGGTGAACGCGTAGTTGAACGCGAACACGCCCAGGAACGCGATCACCACCGCCTGGTTGACGGCGCGGCCGACGCCCTCGGCCCCGCCCGAGGCGGTCATCCCCTTGTAACAGCAGACGATCGCGATGATCGCGCCGAACAGCGTCGTCTTGACCACCGAGCCCCACAGGTCGGTGGTCTCGGCGTTGTTGAAAAACGTGGCGAAGAACGGCCCCAGCGGCGCGTGGTTGACGACCGTGGCCATGATGCCGCCGAGCACGCCGAAGATCAGCGCGTAGACATCGAACAGACCGGTGAGCAGCATCAGCGCCAAAAAGCGCGGGACGACGAGGTTCTTGATCGGGTCAACGCCGAGCACCTGCAGGGCCTCGAGCTCCTCGCGGATCTTGCGCGCGCCGAGGTCGGCCGTGATCGCGGTGCCGGCCACGCCGGCGAGCACGATCGCGTCCACGAACGGGGCGAACTCGCGCACCGAGGCCAGCACGAAGAATCCGCCGAGCCGGTCCAGAGCGCCGAACAGCACCAGGAAGTTGGCCGCCTGCAACCCCGGCGCCTCGTAGCCGAAGGCGATCGTCGAGATCAGCAGCGGGAACCAACACAGCCGCATCGCGAACAGGAACTGGCCGACGAACTCGCTGCCGTACGGGTACGGGGGCCGCACCGCGGAAACGAGCGTGCGACCGGTCAGGATCATCATGTTGCCGACCTCTTCGAGCACCGACTTGGTCGGCAGGAAAGCGCGGTCGGCGACGGCTCTGATCAACGGTTCGAAATCCTCTGAAAAAACAGGTCGGCGCGGGCGCGGCTCAAGCAGCGCACAGCCTACGCCACGCCACCGTCAAAGACCAACCCTGAAGCGGTGCGATGGCGCGCCCACCGGCGTCCGCGCGGGGGCTCGGATGGTATGTTGCGCCCGCGTTGAGGACCTGGAGCTTCGGGAGCTGCGCAGTCTCCGCCGGCGTCGCGGCAACGCTGGCCGTCACGGCCTGCGGCAGCGGGGCAAACCAGGCGGTGCACGAGCCGCGCGGCAGGTTCCCGGTCGCGGTGCGCACGGCCAGCTTTCCGTCGGCGCAGAAGCTCTCGGAGCACACCCATCTGGTGATCGCGGTGCGCAACTCGGGCCACCAGACGATCCCCGATGTGGCGGTGACGATCTGCAACGTGACCTGTTCGTTCCCCGCTCCCAAGGGCGAGGGCACCAGCGCGCAGGCGTTCGCGTCCACGATTGACCAACCCTATGTCGCCGATCCGTCGCGGCCGATCTGGATCGTGGACCGCGGTCCCGGGCCGTGCGGCTACAGCTGTCGCAACGGCGGTCAGGGAGCCGCGGTGACCGCATACTCCAACACCTGGGCGCTGGGTCGGCTGAAGCCGGGCCAGACCGCGCGCTTTGACTGGGCGGTGACCTCGGTACAGGCCGGCAGGCACGTGGTCGCGTGGGAGGTCGCCGCGGGACTCAACGGCAAGGCCCGGGCGGTGCTGGGCAACGGCTCCCGGCCGCACGGAACGTTCGCCGTCCACGTCGACACCGCGCCGGAGCAGTCCTACGTCGGCAACAACGGCCAGATCGTCACCACGCCGTAGCGCACTTGCCGCGGCCGCGCGCGGAAGCCGACCGGGCTCAGGCCTCGCTGGAACCGGCCCAGATGTTGATCTGACCATCGACCGCGTGGCGATCGATCTCCGCCAACTCTGAGTCATCGAGGTCGAGCTGCTCCAGGGCCGCCACGTTCTGCTCCAGTTGGGCGACGCTCGAGGCGCCGAGCAGGGCCGAGCTGACGCGGGGATCGCGCAGCGTCCAGGCGATCGCCAGCTGAGCCAGCGATTGCCCGCGACCGGAGGCGATCTCGTTCAGCGCCCGGGCCCGGCCCACGTTCTCGGGCGTGATCAGGTCCTCGGAGAAGTTCAGCCCGCGTCGCACCCGCGAGTCCTCGGGCACGCCGTCGAGGTACTTGCTGGTCAGCAGGTCCTGAGCCAGCGGCGAGAACGCGATGCAGCCGACGCCCTCGCGCTCGAGCACGTCGAGCAGCTCGGATTCGATCCAGCGGTTGAACATCGAGTAGGACGGCTGATGGATCAGCAGCGGAGTCCCGAGCTGGCGCAGGATCGCGATCGCCTCCTCGGTGTGGCGCGGCCCGTAGGAGGAGATCCCCACGTACAGCGCCTTGCCCTGACGCACCGCGCTGTCCAGCGCGCCCATCGTCTCCTCCAGCGGCGTGTCGGGATCAAAGCGGTGCGAGTAGAAGATGTCGACGTGATCCAGGCCCATGCGGCCCAGGCTCTGGTCGAGGCTGGCCAGCAGGTACTTGCGGGAACCGTGATCGCCGTAGGGTCCGGGCCACATGTCGTAGCCGGCCTTGGTCGAGATCACCAGCTCGTCGCGCCAGGGGGCGAGGTCCTCGGCGAAGATGCGCCCGAAGTTGGTCTCCGCGCTCCCGTACGGCGGCCCGTAGTTGTTGGCCAGGTCGAAGTGGGTGATGCCCAGATCCAACGCGCGGCGCAGGATCGAGCGCGACACTCCCAGCGGACGATCGTCGCCGAAGTTCTGCCACAGGCCGAGCGAGATCGGCGGCAGCTTCAGGCCACTGCGGCCACAGCGGCGGTAAACGTGGCGCTGATAGCGGTCGGCGGCCGGGGCGTAGACCGAGGCGGGGCCGGTCTCGGCGGCGAGGCTCATGCGGAGGGGAGGAGGGCGGCGGGGTTCATGGCCGGTGATTCTCTCAGCTGGGCGCACTCGCCGGCGCGACGCTTCGCCGTCCGGCCGACTGCCCTATCGTCGCTTTGGCCATTGGGATAGTGACCTCTACGAAAAGGTGGCTTAGCCTCATGCCCTCACGTCGCGACGAGACCGGTTACCTACGCGCGCGCCCGACACCGCGACCGCCCGTCCCCAGGAAGGAAAGACCAGAGAGCATGCCAATGCGCCAGCAGAATGTGCACGCAGCAAAGTGGAATGTCGACGGGAACGCGATCGGCGCACCCGACCTGACGGTCTCGGACAATCAGATCTTCGGCGCCAACGTGTTCAGCCAGGGGATCCAGCGCCAGCGGCTCCCTAAGGACGTGTTTCGCAAGCTCTCCAAGACGCTCGCCAGGGGCGAGGCGCTGGACACCTCGTTGGCCGACGCCGTGGCGCTGGCGATGAAGGAATGGGCGATGGAGAAGGGCGCGACGCACTATGCCCACGTATTCCAGCCGCTCACTAACCTGACCGCCGAGAAGCACGACAGCTTCTACGCCCCCACCGGGGAGGGCACCGCGCTGGCCGAGTTCTCCGGCAAGGAGCTGATCCAAGCCGAGCCCGACGCGTCGTCGTTCCCGACCGGGGGCATCCGCGCGACGTTCGAGGCGCGCGGCTACACCGCCTGGGACCCGACCAGCCCGGCGTTCATCCTCGAGAACCCCAACGGCGCGCTGCTCTGCATCCCGACGGCGTTCGTGTCCTGGACCGGTGAGGCGCTGGACAACAAGATCCCGCTGCTGCGCTCGATGGACGCGCTGTCGAAGTCTGCGATGCGTGCGCTGAGGCTGTTCGGCAACGAGAGCGCGTCGCGGATCTTCACCACGGTCGGCCCCGAGCAGGAGTACTTCCTGATCGACGAGCAGTACTACTTCGAGCGCCCGGACCTGTACACCACCGGCCGCACGCTGTTCGGCGCCAAGCCGCCCAAGGGCCACGAGCTCGACGACCACTACTTCGGCTCGATCCCGGAGCGCGTGCTGGCGTGCATGCTGGACACCGAGAAGGAGCTGGCCAAGGTCGGGATCCCGATCAAGACCCGCCACAACGAGGTCGCGCCGAGCCAGTACGAGGTCGCGCCGATCTTCGAGAACTCCAACGTCGGGTCCGACCACCAGCAGCTGACGATGCAGATTATGCAGAACGTCGCGCGGCGCTACGGGCTGGTGTGCCTGCTGCACGAGAAGCCGTTCGCCGGCGTCAACGGCTCGGGTAAGCACAACAACTGGTCGATGGGCACCGACGAGGGCGAGAACCTGCTCGAGCCGGGCGACACCCCGCACGAGAACCTCCAGTTCCTGTTCTTCGCGGCGGCGGTGATCCAGGCAGTCAACAAGCACCAGGGGTTGCTCCGCGCGTCGGTGGCCGGGGCCGGCCAGGACCATCGCCTGGGCGCCAACGAGGCGCCGCCGGCGATCATCTCGGTCTTCCTCGGCTCCGAGCTGGAGAAGGTGTTCGGGGCGATCGAGCGGGGAGAGGTGGGCGAGTCGACGCCGGAGTCGTTCCTCGGGCTGGGCACTCCGGTGCTGCCGCCGCTGCCGATGCACGGCGGCGATCGCAACCGCACCAGCCCGTTCGCGTTCACCGGCAACAAGTTTGAGTTCCGGGCGCTGGGATCCAGTCAGTCGCTGTCGCTGCCCAACACGGTGCTGAACACGATCGTCGCCGAGGCGGTCGACTATCTGAGCGAGGAGCTCGAGGACGCGCTGGAGGCGGGGACCGAGCTCGAGCGGGCGCTGCGGCCGAGCCTGCAGCGCAGCTACGCCGCCAACAAGCAGGTCGTGTTCGGCGGCGACAACTACTCCGAGGACTGGCACACCGAGGCCGCCGCCCGCGGTCTGCTGAACCTGCGCACCACCGCGGACGCGCTGCCCTACCTGATCACCGACGACACCGAGACGGTGTTCTCCAACTACGGCGTGCTGTCCCAGCGCGAGCTGGAGTCGCGGTATGAGGTGATGCTCGAGCAGTACGTCACGACGCTGAACATCGAGGCGGAGACCGCCGCCTCGATCGCCAGAACGATGCTGCTGCCCGCCGCTGCTCGCCATCTGGCGCTGATGCTGAGCGCCCAGCTCGGCGAGCTGGCCGCCGAGACCGAGAGCCTGATCTCCCGGTTCGTCGAGATGATCAAGACACTGGAGACGGCCAACCTGGATCAGAACCAGCCCCAGGGCGACATGCTCAAGGCCGCCGAATACGCCCGCGACGTCACGATCCCGGCGATGGAGGCGGTGCGCGCGGTGGGCGACGAGCTCGAGCAGGCCGTGGCCGACGACCTCTGGCCGCTGCCGAAGTACTCCGAGATCCTGTTCGTGAAGTAGACAGGGACGGGCGGGGACGGATTCCCGCACCTGCCAGGGGGACGGGGACGGATTGCGCACCGCAACTTGCGGGGCGCCCACGGGTTCTCCAGTACGGTGGATCGCCACTATGCCGGAACTCCGCGTGGCGCGCGGTAGTCGGTTTCTGGGGCAATGCCCGCTGCGCCGCTTCATGTCCCTGCTTGCGCTGGCCGGCTGCTCCGTGGACGCCGTTGTCTCGGCGGCCACGGGAACCAAAGTCGGGTTCGGGGGGTCCGAGGGAGGGGTGGGTGGCGGCGACCCAC